>NZ_JBQQCA010000001.1:0-390519 GCF_052246635.1 Streptomyces sp. 6N223
CCTACCTCACCCCCACCACACCCCCCGCCCTGACCAACCAGCCCGCCAACCCCGCCACCACCACCCACCTCATCACCACACTCCGCCAACACCTCACCGACCACCTCCCCGACCACCTCCACCCCGCCAGCATCATCCCCCTCACCCACATCCCCCTCACCCCCAACGGAAAGACCGACCACCAAGCCCTCCCCGCCCCCAGCACTACCACCAGCAGCGACGGACGCCCGCCCAGCACCCCGCGCGAAGAGATCCTGTGCACCCTCTTCGCCGACGTCCTCGGCCTGACCCGCGTCACCATCGACGACAACTTCTTCCACCTCGGCGGACACTCACTCCTCGCCACCAGACTCATCAGCCGCATCCGCACCACCCTCGGCGTCGACCTGCCACTTCGCGTCCTCTTCGGCCATCCCACCGTCGCCGAACTCGCGCCGCTGCTCGAAGGGGACGACGGAGACGACCGGGCGCTCGACGTGCTGCTGCCGCTGCGCCCGGGCGGCACGCTGCCGCCGCTGTTCTGCGTGCACCCGGGCAGCGGCATGTGCTGGTCCTACGCCGGACTGCTGCCCCATCTCAGCGCCGACTTCCCCGTCTACGGACTCCAATCGCACGCGCTGATGCACCCGGACGAAATCCGGCAGTCCGTCGAGGAGGTGGCCGAGGACTGCGTGGCGGCGATGAAGCGCGTACAGCCGCACGGCCCGTACTACCTGCTGGGGCACTCGTTCGGCGGCACGGTGGCCCACGCCATGGCGGCGTTGCTCCACAGGAACGGCGAACGGGTCGAACTGATCGTGTCCCTGGACGCCGAGCCGGCCCGGCACATCAAGGAAGAAGAGTGGGACGTCCTGACGGACACCGGGCGCATGTACGCGGAGATGCTGGAGCTGTTCGGGGTCGATCCACGGGACATCCCCGGCTCCTCGCTCACCTACCAGCAGTTCGCCGAGGTGGCCCGGACCACGACCGCGGCGCTGGGCAGCCTCTCGGAGGAGGAGATGACGACGATGCTCACGCTCGTGCAGCACAACGGCCAGATCAGCACCGCCTACCGGCACGAACGGGTTCCCACCAACATGCTGGTCCTCGCCGCCTCCAACAAGACCACGCCCCTGCTCACCCCCGACCTGTGGCGCCCGTACGTGGTCGGCGACATCACCCACGAGTGGGTGGACTGCAAGCACGGCACGATCGTGACCCCGAAGGTCCTGCGGCGCCTCGGCCCGGTCATCGAGGCGCGGCTTCGCGAAGCGCTCCGGGGCACCGCCTCCCATGAGTTCCAGGTATCCGAAGCCAGCGACGAGAGCGAGCGTTCCTGAATGACGAATCCCTTTGACCCCGCCGACGACGCCACCTTCCTCGTGCTCGTCAATGACGAGGGCCAGTACTCCCTCTGGCCCGCCTTCGCCGAGGTCCCGGCCGGCTGGGCCGTGGCCCTTCCGGAGGACAGCCACCAGGCCTGCCTTGACTACATAGAGGAGCACTGGACGGACATGCGTCCCCGCAGCCTCGCCGAGGCAGCGGACTAGCTGGGTCGCGTCAGCTCCGCGAGCAGCTCCTCGCCGGACCACTCGCGCCGCCCACCCGCCTCGGCATCGCGGACGAGGGCGACGAGGCGTTCGTTGGCGGGCGCCCGGGTGGCGTGCCGGCGCGCCAGCGTGACGATCTCGCCGTTGAGGTGGTCCACCTCCGTGGCGCGCCCGGCCTCCAGGTCCTCCCACATCGAGGAGCGCGCCAGCGGGTCGATCGCGAGCATCCGGCCGGCCACCCGCGCGAAGACCGCGTCGGGGACGCAGAGCACCGCCGGCATCCAGCGGGGGGGCACCGGCGTGAGCCTGGCCGGGCCGAGCCCGGCGGCGGCGTACGCCCGCAGCGCCTCGCGCTGCGCCATCGCCAGGCAGCGCCGCTCCGGCCCGCCGCGACAGCTCCTCCTTCAGCGGCAGGCCGGAGAGGGCGTTGATCGCGTTGTTGAGGTTGAGCAGCAGCTTCGCCGCCTGCACGCCCGCCATGTCGTCGTGCCGCACCAGCGGCAGGCCGGCCCGCTCGAACGCCGCCGCGTGCGCGTCGAGTCCGGCATGCCGCTGGACCTCGAGCTCGCCCTCGGTCGCGCCGTGGAACCTGCCCGCGCCCCGGTTGACCACGTTGAACGCCACCATGCCGGCCAGCACGGTGGCGCCGGGGAGGCGGTCGCGCAGCAGCTCGGCGTTGCGCAGGCCGTTCTGGAGGCTGATGACGAGCGCGCCGGGCTTCAGGCGGGGCGCCAGCTCCTCTCCCGCCTCGGCGGTGGCCGCCGACTTCACGGTGACGAGCACGAGGTCGGCCCCGGCGGCCGGGTCCGGCACGGTCTCGTATCGGGGCGCCGGCACCCGCAGCTCGGCACCGCGCCAGTCGGTGAGGGTGAGCCCGTGCCCGGCGACCTGCCGTGCCAGCCGCTCGCGGCCGACGAACACGACCTCGCTGCCGGTGGCGGCGAGCCGGCCGCCGACGTAGCAGCCGATGCTTCCGGCTCCGTAGACGCAGATTGCCATGGCCCGGCCGAGGATACCCGCCCGGCGATCGCGCGCCGGCCTCACGGGCGCAGGTCGAACCAGTCGAAGGCGACCGTCCCTCGTGTGGCGTACATGCCGATGACGCGGCCGGTGAAGCCGGAGGCGACCTCGGTGGAGAGGTAGCGCCCGTCCAGCTCGGCGAGGGGGACGAAGGCGCCGTCCGGGCCGTCCTGGTAGCCGAGGACGACCGCGTCGGGGGCGTCCGCCGGCACCGGGTCGGTGCGGACGTCGATGCGGAGCACGGGATCCGCCGGGGCCGGATGGCGGGCCCACTCCTGGGAGAGCGGCCCGATCCGGGCGCGGGCCAGGATCTCGCCCCCGTCCGCCTCCACCTCGTAGTGGTGGGCCTCGTCGAGGCGGATGGTGAGGCCGCCGCGGCCCTCGGCGGCGTCCACGCGGGTGCGCGCGGAGGTGTCGGGGTGGCGCTGGCGGCGGCCGACGAGGACGGCGCCGGGCCGGTCCAGGGTGGTGCCGCGGGCGTGCAGCACGAGGTGGCCGGGCCGCTCGTCCAGGCGTACGGCCCCGGCCGGGCGTTCGCGCACCGAGACCCACCACGGGCGCAGCCGCGGCTCGTCGAAGTCGTCGAAGCCGTCGGAAGCGTCGGTACCCTCGGCGGCGTCAACGCCCTCCACCCCGGGGGGCGCCGGCTGCTCCAGCTCCAGCGGGCCGACGACCGGCCAGCCGTCCTCCCACCGCACGGGCGCGAGGAAGACCTCCCGGCCCAGCCCGTGGAACGACGGCGTGCGCCCGCGCGGGCGCACGCCGAGCAGGACCATCCACCACGAGCCGTCCCGCGCCCGCACCAGGTCGCCGTGGCCGGTGTTCTGGATCGGGTGGTCGGTGCTGCGATGCGACAGGATCGGGTTGGCCGGGCAGGGCTCGAACGGGCCGCGCGGCGTGCGCCCGCGTGCGATGGACACAGCGTGCCCGCGCTCCGTCCCGCCCTCGGAGAGCAGCAGGTACCACCAGCCGTCGATCCGGTAGAGGTGCGGGCCCTCCGGGTACTGCAGGCCGGTGCCGGACCAGATCCGCTGCGGGGTGCCCAGGAGCCTTCCGGCCACCGGGTCGATGGGGACCGTGCGCACGCCGGCGAAGGTGCACCAGCACCGGCCGTCCTCATCCCAGGCCAGGTCCGGGTCGATGCTCGGGATGTCCAGGCGTACGGGGTCGGTCCACGGGCCGGCCGGATCCTCGGCGGTGACGATGATGGTGCCGGCGCCGCCCACCACGGTGGTCACCAGCCAGAAGCGTCCGTCGTGATGGCGCAGCGTCGGGGCGTAGACGCCTCCGGAGGCGTGCAACGCCGGCGGCAGGGCGAGCTGTTCCGGCCGGTCGAGGACGTTGCCGATCTGCCGCCAGCGCACCAGGTCGCGGCTGTGCCAGATCGGGACGCCGGGGAAGTACTCGAAGCTGGAGACCGCGAGGTAGTAGTCGTCGCCCACGCGGCAGACGCTCGGGTCCGGGGCGAAGCCGGGGATGACCGGGTTGCGGAAGGTGGCCATGCGTCAGTGAGCCTCCTCGGGCGGGCAGGCAGGCGGCGAAGCGAAGCGGACGAATCGTACGGTGGCGCGCGCGGCGCCGCCACCACGCCTCCGAGCGGGGCGTTCGCGGCGTTCGCGGTGTTCACCGCCCCGGCAGGTGGTCGGCCGCGTCCCCGTCCGGGGCCTGGCGCATCCAGGAGTGCAGGTACGCGCGCCGCGTCCGCCCGTGGGGCAACGCCGGTGCCAGGGCGCGCAGCACCCGCGGCGGCGCCTCGCCGGCGTAGCTCTCCAGCAGCGGGGTGGCCCGCACCAGCAGGCGGCCGCCCGGCAGTTCCGTCACCTCGTGGAAGGCGCCCGACGCGCGCAGCGCCGCCGGGCCGCCCAGACGCCCGGCGGCCTCCGCCGGGCAGAGGGTGGTCCAGGAGTAGCCGCGCAGCGTCTCCCCGCTGCGCGGGACCGTCTCCTCGGGGAAGAGGCTCAGCATCCGCTCCAGCGCCGTCCCCCACACCAGGTCCGCGTCGTCGCTCAGGTGCCCGTAGCCGGCGTTCAGGCGGACCGCCCACGGGGCCAGGAACGCCGTCCACTGCCTCTGGATCGCCGCCGAGCCCGGCCAGGGCAGCAGCGCGGCCGGGGCGGAGATCCCGAAGCGGGCCCACCCGACCGCGTCGGGCAGCCGGTGGAAGCCGACCTCCACGGCGTGCTCCGGCTTGGCGGGCAGGGCCCGCGCGCCGGTAATGGGGCCCCGGGCCGATCGTTTCGGTCGGCACGGCGGTCGAAAGAATCCCGCGCCCGACCTGGCAACACGTTCACAGCGCCCTGGCGGAAGCGGCGTTCATGACCGGCCGGGAACGCAACGCCGACGTGGTGGGGCTGGCCATCTCCGGCGCGGTCGGGGGCATCCACCCCGAGGAGCCGTAGTCCGCGCGAGCACCCCCACAGGACCGCCCGCAGGACCGCCCGCCCCGCGCCGCCTACGCGCCGCGGGGCGGCGCGGTGCTGCCACGGACGACGAGTTCGGTGGCCAGCTCGACGCGGTTCCGCGGCAGCGACTCGCCCCGGGACAGGCTGACCACCATGGCCGCCGCGGCGGCGGCCATCTCCGTCAGCGGGTGGCGGATCGTCGTCAGCGGCGGGATGGTCCACCGCGCCGGGTCCAGGTCGTCGAAGCCGACGACGCTCAGGTCGTCCGGGACGCGCAGCCCGGCATCGTCCGCCGCCTGGTACGCCCCCAGCGCCAGGGCGTCGTTGCAGGCGAAGACGGCCGTCGGCGGGTCGGGCAGCCGCAGCAGCTCGCCCGCCCGCTCCCGGCCGCTCCCGATGCGGAAGTCGCCGACGCGCACCAGCTCCGGGTCGACGGGCACGCCCGCCATGTCCATCGCGGCGCGGTAGCCGTCGAGGCGCGCGCGGCTGGAGAGGGCATGCTCGGGCCCGGTGATGACGGCGACGCGGCGGTGGCCGAGCTGGAGCAGGTGGCGGGTGGCCGCCAGGCCGCCGTTCCAGTTGTTCGCCCCCACCGAGGGCGAGTCGTGGCCGGGCTCGCCGGAGGGGTCGACCAGCACGAAGGGGATGCCGCGGGTGCGGAGTTGGCCGCTCTGCTCGTCGGTCAGACCGGAGAACACCGCGATGACGCCGATCGGGCGGCGTGCCAGCACGTCCTCGACCCAGCCGCGGCCCGGCGTGTGCCGGCCCTGCAGCTCCGAGAGCACCACGCCCAGACGATGCTCTCGCGCCACCCGGTGCACGCCCTCGAAGACGCTGAACGGGTAGACGCTGTTCACCTCGTGGAAGACCAGTTCAAGCAACGCCGCCGGGTCGGCCGCCTTCTTCTGGCGGCGGTAGCCGTGCCGGCGTATGACGCCCTCCACGAGGGCCCGGGTCCGCGGGGCGACGTCCGTCCGGCCGTTGACGACCTTGGAGACCGTGGCGACGGAGACCCCGGCGCGCTCGGCGATCTGCGCGATCGTCAGCGGCTCACGTCCGTGGGGCGAGGTCATTGGCGCAGTTTCTCACGTCGCGGCGCTCGATCGTTTCGGGGCGATCGTGCTCGTCATGTCGGAAGTCTTGACGGTGTTCTCGGGATCTTCCTACAGTTCCGCACCTACCATTCGATAATTCTTCCGAAAATTTTTCAGGACAGGGGCGTCCGATGACGATGAGGAAGACCCAGGCCGGGTTCCGCGTCGCGGCGTCGATCGCGCTCGCGAGCCTGCTGTGTCTCGTCACCACCGGCTGCGCCAAGTTCGGCGTGGACGGCGGCGACGACGGCTCCTTCGAGTTCTGGTCGTTCACCGGCATCGACCAGGAGACCGACGTGCAGGTCTACGAGGAGAAACACCCCGAGATCGACGTGAAACTGACAGAGGTCGGCGGCTCGACGGAGACCGCCCAGGCCCTCATGACCGCGCTGGCCGGCGGCAAGGGCCCCGATCTGGCACTCATCCAGGGTGACGACCTGCCACGGTTCGTGGACCAGCCGCAGAACTTCCGCGACCTGCGGGAGTTCGGCGCCGACGAGATCGCCGGCGACTACCTGGACTGGGTGATCAGCCAAGCCACCGCCGAGGACGGCTCGATCATCGGGATCCCCACCGATGTCGGCGGCATGGCCATCGCCTACCGCAAGGACCTGTTCGCCGAGGCCGGGCTCCCCACGGACCGCGACGAGGTTGGCGCGCTGTGGCCGACCTGGGAGGACTTCATCGAGGTCGGGCGGCAGTACAAGGAGACGACGGGCGAGGCGTTCGTGGACAACGCTCCGACGAGCATCTTCTACCAGGCGGTCAACCAGGGGTCGCAGAAGTACTACGACGACGACGGCGAGCTCATCCACGACCGGAACGAGGAGGTCAGGTACGCATTCGACCTCGCGCTCGAGGCCATTGACGCGGGCATCACCGCCCGGCAGAGCACCTTCACGGAGGGCTGGAGCGCCGCGATGCAGCACAGCGACTACGCCGTCGTGGCCGCCCCCGCGTGGCTGCTGAACAGCATCCGCAACACCGCCCCGGACACGGAAGGCAAGTGGGACGTCGCCACGATCCCCGGCGGCGTCGGCAACTGGGGCGGCAGCTACCTGACGATCCCGGCGAACGCGGAGAATCCCGAGGCCGCGTGGTCCTACATCAGGGAGATTCTCTCCCCCCAGGGCCAGCTCAACCACTTCCTTGAGGTCGGCTCCCTGCCCACCACGCCGTCGGTGTACGAGGACGATCGCCTCCAGGCGCACGCCGACCCGTTCTTCTCGGAGGCACCGACCGGCCGCATCTACACCGACTCCCTGATCGGGCTCGAACCCTTCCACATCGGGCCGGACAGCGCCGTCATCGGCACGGAGTTCCTCAACGCCCTGATCGACGTCGAACAGGGCGGCGGCGATCCGGCACGGGCGTGGGACCAGGCCCTGCACAACATCGAGATCGCCATAGGTGAGGACTGATCCGTGACGACGACACCTCTCAGCCCGGCGCCGCCGGTGCCCCCCGTTGTGGGGGCCCCGGGGCGTCCGGCCACCACGCGCATACGGCACCGGATCAGAGAGCGGCTCGCGCCGTACGCCTACATCGCGCCCTTTTTCCTCATCTTCGCGGTGTTCGGCCTCTTTCCGCTGCTGTTCACCTTCTACATAGCCCTGTTCGACTGGAACCCGATCGGCGAGCACACCTATATCGGCTTCGACAACTTCGCCCGCCTGTACGACGACCCGCGGTTCTGGAACGCCACGCGCAACACGATCAGCATCTGGTTCTTCTCCACCGTGCCCCAGCTGATGCTGGCGCTCCTCCTGGCCCATCTGCTCAACCACGCGCGGCTGCGCTACGCCGGGTTCTTCCGGATGACGATGCTGGTCCCGTACATCACCTCGGTGGCCGCGACCGCGATCGTCTTCGCCCAGATGTTTGACCGCGACTACGGCCTGCTGAACTGGCTTCTCGGGCTGGTCGGCATCGGCCCGGTCAACTTCGAACAGTCCGTCGCCGGCACCCACCTGATGATCGCCGTCATGGTCACCTGGCGATGGTTCGGCTACACCACCCTGCTCTACCTGGCCTCGCTCCAGTCGATTCCCCGCGAGACCTACGAGGCCGCGGCCGTCGACGGCGCCGGCGGCTGGAAGCAGTTCTGGCACATCACGGTGCCCTCGCTGCGGCCCATCATCATCTTCACCGTCGTGACCTCGACCATCGGTGGGCTCCAGATCTTCACCGAGCCGCTGCTGGTCGCGCCGGGCACGCTGACCTGCGGGCCGGAACGGGAGTGCCAGACGATGACGCTCTTCCTCTACGAGCAGGGCTTCGGCGGCTTCGAGTTCGGCTACGCCTCGGCCGTCGGCGTGACGCTGTTCGTCATGATCGTGGCCCTTTCGCTGATCAACTACCTGTTGTCCACCCGCATCCGCTCGGAGCGATGATGAAGACCAAACAGCGTCGAGACGTCGGCCGGGTCCCCTGGTGGGCCTACGCCCTGCTCGTGGTGGCGGCGGTGATCTGCCTCTTCCCCCTGTACTGGATGTTCATCATCGCCTCGACCGACACGGCCACCGCCACCGAGATGCCCCCCGAGATCGTGCCGGGCGACAACTTCTTCCATCTGGCCGAACTCGTCTTCACCACCGTCCCGTTCCTCCAGTCCATGATCAACAGCGTGATCGTGGCCGGTGCCATCGGCGTGGGCCACGCGATCCTGTGCTCCCTGGCCGGATTCGCCTTCGCCAAGCTGAGCTTCCCAGGACGCAACGCGCTGTTCCTGATCGTGCTGCTCACCATGACCGTGCCCACCCAGCTCGCGGTCATCCCGCAGTATCTGATCGTCTCCGAGCTCGGCTGGGCGGACACCCTCCAGGCGATCATCGTGCCCGGCCTGGTCAGCGCGTTCGGCATCTTCTGGATGCGGCAGCACATAACCATCACCCTCAGCGACGAACTCATGCACGCGGCGCGGATCGACGGCGCGAACAGCTGGCAGATCTTCTGGCGCATCGCCTTCCCGATCGTCCGCCCCGCCGCGTTCGTCCTCGGCCTCTTCGCCTACGTCACCGCCTGGAACGACTTCCTGTGGCCGTTCATCGTGCTGAAGTCCCCCGACCTGTACACCGCCCAGATCGCCATCAAGGCCCTGCAGAACAACCTCGACGTCGACCTGGGCCTGGCCATGGCGGGCTCCTTCCTGGCCACCCTCCCGCTGCTGGTGCTGTTCGTCTTCGTCGGACGCCGCATGGTCGCGGGCATCATGGAAGGGGCCTTCAAGGGCTGAGCAGCGCGAAGCGGACCACGGCCGGGGTCGCCGCGCCGAGGCCGGGGGAGTCGAGGCGGACGCCGTCGGCCCCGGCGGCGGCCGCCCGGACCGGCTCGCCGTCCAGGCGGCCGGCCGTGGCCGGGTCGAGCAGTCCCTGACGGCACCTCAGCAGCACCTCGCCCCCGTCGCCGCCGCCCTCCCCGCCCGCGGCGGCGACGAAGGCGTAGGCGTGGCGTTCGTCCCGGGTCCAGCGGATCCAGGGCGTGCCGTCGGCCGGGGGCGCGGCGTCCGGCGGCAGCGGGCGGGTGCCGTGCACGGCGGGGGAGTGGCGGGCCATCCACGCCGCCATGCCCTCCAGCACCGCCCGCTGCTCCCCGGGCAGCGTGCCGTCGGCCTTCGGGCCGACGTTGAGCAGCAGGTTGCCGCCCCGGGAGACGACGTCCACCAGCAGCCGGACGGCCGCCGCCGCGTCCAGCAGATGCCCGGGGCCCTCGTTGCGGTTGTAGCCGAAGGACAGGCCGATGCCCCGGCAGTTCTCCCAGGCGCCGCCGCCCCGCTCGTTGTCGCGGCCCGCCTGGTACTCGCTGGTCAGGTAGTCGGCGTGGACGCCGTCCCAGCGGTCGTTCACCACGCCCTCGGGCACGGCGGCGTAGTAGTCCGCGAACAGGCCCGGCAGGTCGGCCCGGCCCAGCTCCGGCCAGCCGATGTCGTTCCACAGCACGTCGGGCCGGTAGCGGTCCATCAGGTCGCGGAGGTGGCGCAGCGCGTACGCGGCGTACGCGGCCTCCTGCGGGCGGCCGTGGTCGTCGAACTCGTCCTCGTGCCGGATGACGGCCCGCCGGCCGGCGTACCAGTCCAGGCCGCCGGAGTAGTACACGCCGAAGCGCAGGCCGCGGGCGCGGGTGGCGGCGGCCAGCTCGGCGACGAGGTCGCGGCGCGGGCCCCGGTGCACGGTGTTGCGGGTGCCGGTGCCGGGGGCGTCCCACAGGGCGATGCCGTCGTGGTGCTTCGTGGTGGGCACGACGTAGCGGGCGCCGGCGCGCGCGAACAGGTCGGTCCAGTCGGCGGCGTCGAAGCGCTCGGCCCGCCAGGCGTCGAGGAAGTCGTCGTAGGGCCGCCCGCCGTGAACCGTGCGGTGGTGCTCGTGGGCCGGGCTGCCCTCGATCCGGCTGGTGTTCCAGTACCACTCGGCGTACGGATTGTGCGCGAACCACACCTCCGAGTCGATGGCGCCCAGCTCGCCGGTCGGCTCCGCCCACGCGGGCACCGAGTAGGCGCCCCAGTGGATGAAGACCCCGAACTTGGCGTCGGCGAACCATCCGTCGGTCCGGGCTCCGGCCCCGGTGTTCGTCACGTCGGCCTCCGAGGTGTTCTCAGGCGCGCCGCAGGCGCAGCGTCAGGATCTGGAAGGGCCGCAGCTCGACGGCGACGCCGTCCTCGGTGGCGGCCAGCGGGCCGTCGGGCAGCGGGCGTTCGAGCAGGTCGGCCACGCGCGCGCCGGCGAGCGGGAAGCCGGTGCGGAGGGTGGCGCGGGCCCGTCCGCCGAGGGACTCGTAGAGGCGGACGACCACGTCGCCCGAGCGGTCGTCGGCGAGCTTGACCGACTCGATGGTGGCGGCCGGGTGGTCGCTGGTCACCAGCGGAGCCTGCGCGCCGCCGGGGCCCGGGCGCAGCGGCAGGTTGAGGGCGTAGCCCTCGGCGATGGCGTCCTCGACGGACGCGCCGGGCAGCAGCGCGTAGGTGAAGGCGTGGCGGCCCTGGTCCGCCCCGGGGTCGGGGACGCGGGGGGCGCGGACCAGGCTGAGGCGGACGGTGGTCGTGGTGCCGCCGTCCTCGCGGGTGGCGCGGGTGACGTCGTGGCCGTAGGTGGCGTCGTTGATGATCGCGACGCCGTAGCCGGGCTCGCCGACGTGCACCCAGCGGTGGCCGTAGACCTCGAAGCGGGCCGCCTCCCAGCTGGTGTTGGTGTGGGTGGGGCGCTGGACGTGGCCGAACTGGATCTCGGCCGAGGAGCGTTCGGCGTGGATGTCCAGGGGGAACGCCGCCTTGAGGATCTTCTCCGCCTCGTGCCAGTCGATCTCCGTGCGGACGTCGACGCGCCGCGAGCCGGCCCGGACGGACACGGTCTGGACGATCCGCGAGCCCTTCCCGAACGAGCGGGTGACGCGGACGGCGCCCACCAGCGGGCCCGTCTCGGTGACCGTGACGGAGTCGGCCTCACGCAGGTCGGTGTAGCGGTTCCGGTAATGCTTGTCGATGTCCCAGGCGTCCCAGTAGTTCGGCAGGTCGGTGTGGAGGCGCAGCAGGTTGCCGCCGCCGGCCGGGTCGAGCACCTCACGGTCGGCGGCGAGGTCGCGGACCGAGGCCAGCGTGCCGTCCTCGGCGACCTCGACGCGGATCTGGCCGTTGTCGAGGACGCGGCCGGTGACCGTCACCGGCGGTGGCGCGGGGGCGGCGGGCGTCAGCGGCGCGCCGGCGGAGGCCGGGACCGCGACGAACGCCGCGCCGGAGCGGTCGGGCAGCGTGACCACCTCGGCGCGGTCCCGGGGGCCGGCGTTGAAGACGGCGAGACCCGAGGTCCCGTCCCCGCCGCCCAGCGCGCCGAGCGCCTCGCCGATGACCTCCTCCAGCTCGGCCGCCACGCGCGCGTACTCCGCCTCGGCCTCGCGGTGCACCCAGGCGATGGAGCTGCCCGGCAGGATGTCGTGGAACTGGTGGAGCAGGACCGTCTTCCACAGCCGGTCCAGGCGTTCGTACGGGTAGGCGTAGCCCGGCGCCCGCACGGCGGCGGTCGCGGCCCACAACTCGGCCTCGCGCAGCAGGTGTTCGCTGCGCCGGTTGCCCTGCTTGGTGCGCGCCTGGGAGGTGAAGGTGGCCCGGTGCAGCTCCAGGTACAGCTCGCCGCGCCACACGGGCGCGTCGGGGTACTCGGCGCGGGCGGCGGCGAAGAAGGCGTCCGGGTGCTCGATCCGCACCTTCGCCGAGCCCTCCAGGTCGGCCAGACGGCGGGCCCGCTCCAGCATCTCCCGGGTCGGGCCGCCGCCGCCGTCGCCCCACCCGAAGGGCGCCAGGGACCGGGTGCCGCGCCCCTTGTCCTGGAAGTTGCGCACCGCGTGGGCCATCTCGCTGCCGGTGAACCTGGCGTTGTAGGTGTCCACGGGCGGGAAGTGCGTGAAGACGCGGGAGCCGTCGATGCCCTCCCACCAGAAGGTGTGGTGGGGCAGGCGGTTGGTCTGGTTCCACGACATCTTCTGCGTCAGGAACCACTCCATGCCCGCGAGCCGGGCCAGCTGCGGGAAGGCGGCGGTGTAGCCGAAGGAGTCGGGCAGCCACACGCCGCGCGTCTCGACGCCGAACTCCTCCAGGAAGAAGCGCTTGCCGTGGACGAACTGCCGCGCCATGGCCTCGCCGCCCGGCAGGTTGCCGTCGGCCTCCACCCACATGCCGCCGACGGGGGCCCACTGCCCGTCCTTCACCGCCTGCTGGATCCGCTCCCAGACCTTGGGGTGGTTGGCCTTCACCCAGGCGTACTGCTGGGCCTGCGAGCAGGCGAAGACGAGCTCCTGGTACTCGCCGGCCAGCGCCGTGACGTTGGAGAAGGTGCGCGCCGTCTTGCGCTTGGTCTCGCGGATCGGCCACAGCCAGGCGCTGTCGATGTGGGCGTGGCCCACGGCCGAAAGGGTGTGGGCGCTGGCGTGGGCGGGGCGTTCGAGCGTGTCGCGCAGCACCTCGCGGACCTCGGCCGCGCTGCCGGAGACGTCGTCCAGGTCCAGCGCGTCCATGGCCCGGTCCAGGGTGTGCGTGATCTCGTGGCGGCGCGGGTCGTGCTCGGCCAGCTCCAGCATCAGCTCGCGCAGCACCTGGCAGTCCAGCGCCAGGTGCCAGACGTCCTCGTCGAGGACGGCCAGGTCGGCGCGGCCGAAGGTGTACAGCGGCGCGGTGCCGGCGGTGGTCTTGTCGCCCATCGGGGTGGGCGTGCGGAACTCGTTGGCGAGGATGTCGGGGTTGGAGGCTGCCTCGACCAGGAACGCCACGCTCTCGCCGCCGTGCGCGGGGTGCGCGACGGGCACGTACTGGTTCTGCGGGTTGACGGCCTTGAGGGGGCTGCCGTCCAGGGTGTGCACCAGGGCCTCGGCCTGGTTGCCCGGCCAGTCGCCGACGAAGCCGAGGTCGAAGACGGCCTCGACGCGCCGCCCCGCCCAGGCGGCGGGCACCTCGCCGCGCACCCGGAACCAGGTCGTGCCCCAGGGCGGGCCCCACGGGGTGCCCACGGCAAAGGGCTCGTACGGCGCCGCCGCGGCCTCGGCGAAGGGCACCGGCTCGTCGGGCACCTGCCACGCCTCCAGCGCCAGCGGCACGGAGTCGGCGTAGACCGCGGGCTGGACGCGTTGGGTCAGGAGGCGTTCGACGCGCTCCTCGATGCGGCGGCGTTCGTCGTGCATGGGGTGCGGCTCCTAGCGGTTCCGGCGCAGGTAGGCGAGTCCAGGGTGCTCGCGGGTGTACGCATCGGTGAGGCGCTCGGCCACGTGGACCGAGTCGATCAGGGGGTGGAGGGCGAAGGCCCGGACGGCGGCGGCGCGGGAGCCGGTCGCGGCGGCGGTCATGATCTCCCGTTCCACGGCCTTGACGGAGGTGACCAGGCCGGCGGCGTAGGACGGCAGCGGGTCGGCGGCGAGGGGGCGGGCGCCGTTGCCGTCGACGAGGCAGGGCACCTCGATGACGGCCTCGGCGTCGAGGGCGTCGAGGGTGGAGCGGTTGCGCACGTTGAGGATGAGGCGGGTGGGCTGGTTTGTGGCGATGGCGCGCATCAGGGCCAGTGCTACCCGCTCATAGCCGCCCGACTCCATGTCGCAGGCGTCGCGCTCGCCGATGCCTGCCGCGTCCCGGTTCTCCACCATGTAGGTGGCCTCGCGCTCGGCGCGCGTCCGGCCCCAGGCGCGCAGGGCGCCGCCGGGCTCGCCGCTGCCCGCGTAGAAGCGGGTCTGCTGCTCGCGCAGGAAGGCGCCGCGGGTCTGCTTCGCCTCGCGGTGGGCGCGGACCGCCTCGCGGTGGAAGTAGTAGTAGTGCAGGTACTCGTTGGGGACGGCGCCCAGCGCCCGCAGCCAGTCGGGGCCGAAGAGCTTGCCCTCCTCGAAGGAGCCGAGGGCCTCGGGGTCGGCGAGAAGCCGGGGGAGGTGGTCGCGGCCGGCGACGTGGAGGCCGCGCAGCCAGCCGAGGTGGTTCAGGCCCACGTAGTCCAGCCGGGCCGCGTCCGGATCGACGCCGGCGGCGCGGGCGACGCGGCGGCCGAGGCCGACGGGGGAGTCGCAGATGCCGATGACGCGGTCGCCGAGCACGCGGGACATGGCCTCGGTGACCAGGCCGGCGGGGTTGGTGAAGTTGATGACCCAGGCGTCGGGGGCGAGGCGTTCGACGTGGCGGGCGATGTCGGTGGCGACGGGGACGGTGCGCAGGCCGTAGGCGATGCCGCCGGCGCCGGTGGTCTCCTGGCCGAGCACGCCCTCCGCCTGCGCGATCCGCTCGTCGGCGGCGCGGCCCGCCAGGCCGCCGACGCGGATGGCGGAGAAGACGAAGTCCGCGCCGCGCAGTGCCTCGGCGAGGTCGGTGGTGGCGGTGATCCCGGGCGCGGCGCCCGCGGCGCCCGCGGCGGCCTCGGCCTGCTCGGTGAGGACGCCGGCGATGGCCGCGAGCCGGTCCGGGTCCAGGTCGTGCAGGACGACGTGGGTGATGGGCGAGTCCGGGTCGTCGAGCAGCGCGCCGTAGACCAGCGGGACGCGGAAGCCGCCCCCGCCCAGGATCGTGAGCCTCATGCGTATACCACCTTCACGCCCGCCTCCCTCAGCCCGGCGCAGGTCGCCGAGTCCGAGGCGGCGGAGTTGGTCACCAGGACGTCGAGTTCGTCGGGCCCGCAGACGCGGGCGACCCCCGTGCCGGGCAGCTTGCTGACGTCGGCCAGCAGCACCACCCGGTCGCTGGAGGCGATCATCGCCCGCTTGATGGGCACCTCCACGACGGTGGTGTCCATCACCTGCCCGTCGGGGCGGATGCCGCTGGTGCCGAGGAACAGCACGTCGGCGTGGAGCTGGCGGAGGTTGTCCTCCGTCAGGAAGCCGACGAGGGAGCGGTACTCGCGCCGCACCATGCCGCCCAGCAGCACCAGCTCGATGCCGGCGTCGTCGGCCAGCTCCTCGTAGACCACGAGGTTGCTGGTGATGACGGTCAGGCGCCGGCCGCGGAGCTGGCGGGCGAGGCGGTACGCGGTGGTGCCGATGTCGAGCAGCACCGTCTGCCCGTCCTGGACCAGCTCGGCGGCCCGGGCCGCTATCGCGTCCTTCTCCGGCACGCGCACCTCGGCGACCTCCGCGAAGGGCTGGTCGCCCTCGTCGACGACCGCGCCGCCGTGCACCCGCGTGAGCAGGCCGTCCTCCTCCAGCTTCATCAGGTCGCGGCGCACGGTGGCGGCGCTGACGCCGAGCCGCTCGGAGAGGTGGCTCACGGTGGAGGGGCCGCCGGATCGCAGGGCCCGCAGGATCAGTTGATGTCGTCGCTCAGCCAGCACGACACGAACGTTACTCGTCATGTCTCGTCAATTCCAAGCATTTTCGGCCGCTTTCGCTGCTCGTTTCTGCGCGTTCTCGGATCGGGGCCTCAGTCACGCAGCGCCCCCTTCGCGGCGTCGGCGACGAACTGGCGGGCGAACAGCGCGAAGACCAGCACCAGCGGCAGGGTCGCGAGCAGCACGCCCGCCATCACCATGGCGTAGTCCTGACGGCCGAAGTTGACGTTGAGCTGGGCGAGGGCCACCTGCAGCGTCAGCCGGTCGGGGTTGACGAGGGCGACCAGTGGCCAGACGTAGTCGTTCCACGCCGCGACGAAGGTGTAGATGGCCAGGAACGCCAGGCCCGGGCGGGAGCAGGGCAGCCCCACGTACAGGTACTGCCGGAAGAAGCCGCAGCCGTCCATGCGGGCGGCGTCGAGCAGTTCCGTCGGCACGGCGCTGGTCATGTACTGCCGCATCCAGAAGATGCCGAACGCGTTCGCCGCCGCGGGGACGATCAGGGCGTGGAGCGAGCCGAGCCAGCCCAGCTCCGCCATGATCACGTACTGCGGGATGATCGCGAGCTGCAGCGGCAGCAGGAAGATGGCCATGAGCGCGCCGAACAGCACACGCCTCCCGGGGAACTCGTACTTGGCGAAGGCGAACGCCGCCAGCGAGTCGAGGAAGAGGACGAGCGCGGTGGTGGAGACGGCGACGATGACCGTGTTCAGCATGGAGCCCCAGAAGTCGATCGACTCCAGCAGCCGCTGGATGTTGTCGAGCAGGTGGGGGCCGGGCGTCAGCTTCGGCGGATAGCTCGTGATGTCGCGCGAGGAGTTCGTGGCCATCACGATCATCCAGTAGAACGGGAAGAGCGAGACGGCGACGCCGGTCATCAGGACGGCGTGGACGAGGAAGCCCCTGGCCCGCGCGGCGGTGTGGCGTTTCATCGCTGTCCCCCTCGCTGCACCAGACGCCAGTTGACGATGACGAACATGAGGATCACCAGGAAGAACGCCCAGACGATCGCGGCCGCGTAGCCGAAGTTCAGGTTGTCGAACGCCTGGTGGTAGAAGTACAGCAGCGTCGTCAGCCCGGCCTGGCCCGGGCCGCCGGAGTTGGGGTTGGTGGCGGCGTTGGACCCGAAGAGGACCTGCGGCTCGGTGAAGCTCTGCAGCCCCGTCACGGTCGAGATGACCACCGTGAAGAGGATGATCGGGCGCAGCAGCGGCACCGTGATGCTGAAGAAGATCCGCGTCGGGCTCGCGCCGTCCATCCGCGCCGCCTCGTAGATCTCGGAGGGGATCGCCTGGAGCCCGGCGAGATAGATGATCATGTTGTAGCCGGTCCACTGCCAGGTCATCAGCGAGGCGATCACGATCTTGATCGCCCACGGGTTGGTCATCCACGGGACGGTCGGCAGGTCGACCGCCTCCAGGGTCGCGTTGATGAGCCCGTACCGGTCGTTGAAGATCGCGAAGAAGAAGATCGAGATCGCGACGATCGAGGTGACGTTCGGTATGAAGTACGCGATGCGGTAGAAGCCGGTGAAGCGGCGGGTGGAGTTGATCAGCGCGGCGAGCACCAGCGCCATGAAGAGCATGGGGAAGGTGCCCAGCACCCAGATGGCGAGGGTGTTCCGCAGCGCCAGCCAGAACGTCGGGTCGTCCAGCAGGAAGCGGAAGTTCTCCAGCCCCACCCACTCGCGCGGCCCGAAGCCGTCCCAGCGCTGGAACGACAGGACCAGCGAGTACACCATCGGGTAGAGCAGGAAGACGCTGAAGAGCACGAAGAACGGCGCGATCGCCACATACTGCGGCCAGCTGGACAGCATCCGCCGCCCGGCCGGCTCGTGCCGGCGGGGCGGCCGGGCGTGACGGACGAGGCGGCGGGGCCGCCCGCCCCGGCCGTGCGCGGCGGCCGGGGGCGCGGCGGATCCGGCCGTGGCGGGCCCGGCGGCCGGGGCGGCCGCGGCGGGGCCGGCGGGCCTGATCGGTGAGGACACGTCAGCCCACGCCCTCCTGCCGGGCGATCTGCCGGGCCGCGTCGACGGCGTCCTCCCAGGCGTCCTCCGGGTCTTTTCCCTGGACCTCGACGGTGGTCAGCTCGGTGTAGTACGGCACCGAGACGGCCGCGTCGGCCGGGGCCTCGTAGAAGGCGGGGATGCCCTCGGCGGCCGGGCCGAAGACCTCGACGGTCTTCTGGCCGCCGAAGAACGGGTCGGGCGCGGTGAGCGCGGGCAGGTCGTAGGCGGCGGGGGCGGAGGGGAAGAGGGCGGCCTCCTCGAAGCCGCGGGCCTGGTTCTCGGGGCTGAGCAGCCAGGTGATGATGTCGAACGCCGCCTCCGGGTTGCGGCACTCGCGCGGCAGCGCCAGGAACGAGCCGCCGAGGTTGGACGGGCCACCCGGGAGGGGGGCCACCCGCCAGTTCCCCTCGGTGTCCGGGGCCATGCTGGCGATGTCCAGGGCGGCCCATGCGGCGCCGGTCTCGGTGACCAGGTCGCCCGCGGCCAGCGCGGCGGCGAGGCTCTCGTCGTTGATCTTCGCGTCGATGCCGAGCTCGTAGGGCCGCACGGCGAGGTCCCAGGCGGCGCGGACGTGGTCCTGGTCGCCGATGAAGGTGTTGTTCTCGTCGATGAGACGGCTGGAGCCCTGGCCCATGGCCATGCTGAAGACGGTGCCGGTGTTCCTGACCCAGAACGCGCCGGGGACGGCCCTGGTGAACTCCTGGCCGAGGGCGAAGTAGTCGTCCCAGGTGGCCGTGGCGGCGGCCACCTCGTCGGGCTCGGCGGGCAGGCCGGCGTCGGCGAGGAGGTCGTGGCGGTAGAACAGCGCGGTGGGGCCGATGTCGATGGGGAAGCCCACCTGGACGCCGTCCTGGCTCTGGCCCTGCTTCCACTTCCACTCCAGGTAGTCGGAGCGGAGCCGGTCGAAGCCGAGGGTGTTGAGGTCGATGAAGCGGTCGGCGTTGGGCAGGAGAGCGGCGATGTCCTCGCCCTTGATGCCGGTGATGTCGGGCACGTTGCTGCGGGCGTTCATCGAGGTGAGCAGCTTCTGCCGGAAGTTGCCGCCGATGAGGCTGGAGCTCAGCTCGATGTCCTCGCGGCGGGCGAAGCGCCGCTTGGCGTCGTCGACGACGCTGTCGCTCAGGCCGCCGCCCCAGTACCACAGGGTCAGTTCCTTGCCGTCGGTCGTGCCCGAGCCTCCCGAGCCGCCGCCGCACGCGGCCATGAGTGGCGTGCCCGCCGTGGCGAGCAGCGCCGTCTGGACGAACCGTCTACGGGACAGATCCACTTGTCGTCTCCTACCGTTCGGAGTGATCGGCGCCGGGGGGCGGGGCCGCCTGGTCGCCTGCTGGAAGGCGTTCCGGGAGAACCGCTCCCGGGTCGTGGCCGGGGATCGCCTCGTCGAGGAAGGCGAAGTCCCGGCGCAGGCCGGCGTTGCCGGTCCCGGGCGCGGTGCGGACCGCGTGCCACCAGCGGGCGACGCGGTGCCAGTCGGGGGCGGCCGCGGCCCCGCTGACGCGCCCCACGGACAGCGCGGCGACCAGCGAGGCGAACCGCAGCCGCGTCACCAGCGGCCAGCCGGCCAGCGTGGCGGCGACGAGCCCGGCGCCGAACACGTCGCCGGCGCCGGTGGTGTCGACGGCCTCGGCCCTCACCGCCGGCACGCGGGCGCTCTCCCCGGTGGTGCCGTCCACGGCGTACACGCCGTCGCCGCCGCAGGTCACGACGGCGAGCGGCACCAGCTCGGACAGCTTCGCCAGCGCGGCGGGCGGCGAGGAGGTGCGGGTGTACGCCATCGCCTCCTCGGCGTTGGGCATGAACGCGTGACACATCCGGAGCTGCTCCAGGACGGCGCCGCTCCACCGCTCGTCCGGGTCCCAGCCGACGTCGGCGAAGACCCGCGTGCCCGCCTCGTGGGCCAGCCGGATCCACTCCTGCGGCTCGGGGCCGATGTGCGCGATCGCGGCGCGGCTGCGGGGTGGCTTGCCGATCAGCTCGTCGGGGGTCAGAGGCGGGGGTGAGCCGTGCGTGACCAGGGCGCGGTCGCCGTGGTACGCCAGCGAGACGGTCACCGGCGTGGGCCAGTCCGTCAGGCGGCGGGAGCGGGAGAGGCCGACGCCCTCGGTCTCGGCCAGAGCGCGCCAGCAGTGCGCGCCGGTCAGGTCGTCCCCGAAGGCCGCCGCCAGGCTGGTGCGCAGGCCGAGGCGGGCGAGCGCCACCGCGAAGTTGGCGATGCCGCCCGGGGAGGTGCCCATGCCGCGCGACCACACCTCGGCCCCGGACGTCGGGGGAGTGTCCAGCCCGGTGAAGCCGATGTCCCAGTACAGCAGGCCGGACAGGAAGACGTCGATGTCGACGCCTCCGTCGGGGCCGGCGTCCGGGCGGGGTTCGTGCGGCATGGGCCGTCCTCTCGTGCGTCGTCGCTTTCGATCAGGCGGATGCAGCCTCGTGCAGGATGCGGTCCGCTCGGTGATCAGGGCCAGCGCGAAGTACGCAAGAGATTGCATGAGATGAGCGACTTTGGCAATACCTCTTCGTATATGTGCTCAAGATTGATTGTTTTGCGAGATCTCCGCAGGTCAGGGCGGTCCGGGGCGCGCGCGCCCTCCGCGGGCCGCGGGCCGCGCGGGTGCCGAGGGCGCGAGGGAGCATACGGCGGGCGTGCGCCGGGTGGACGGCGCGTCCCCCGCGAAACGGGCGCGGCGCGCGAGAGCCGCGCGAACTCCGTGGTGAGATCCGGTGGTGTCCGCGGTCTTTTCTCGCCGCCCCCAGGCGATAAATCGTTTCCCCAGTCAACGGGGGTCAACGTTCCGTTGACAGCTTATTCAACAGCCATGTTAAATAAGCGAATTACCAGGTCAGGGGCGAGGTCGTAATACTGTCGTAATAGAACGGGCCTGCGATCGAATGCGACTTCGTGCTCGAAAAACACAGGTGAATGGCAGGCTGAGATGCATCTGTCCAGAAAATGGTCCGCGGTGGTGCTCGGCGGTATTTTCGCCGTCACTCTGGGAGCCCTCGGACCGGCCGGACCGCAGGCGAACCCCCCGGCTGCCGCGTCGCCCGAGCCGGCCGCTCTGACCGCGGCCCCGGAGGCCGGCTCCCCCGACACCGCCGACTCGAAGCCCCCGGGCATCGACGTCCTCACCCGCCGCCCCGGGACGGCCGACGGGCTGCTCTTCCTCACGCCGCAGCAGTACCTCGACGCGGAGTCGCTGCGCGGCCCCCAGATCGTCGACGACCGCGGCCGCACGGTCTGGTTCCGCCCGGTCGAGCAGGGCCTGAACGCCACCAACTTCCGCGTCCAGACCTACCGGGGCGAGCCGGTGCTGACCTGGTGGGAGGGAACCACCACCGAGCTCGGGATGGGGCGGGGCACCGGCTACATCGCCGACGAGAACTACGAGATCATCGCGACCGTCCAGACCCCGGACAGCGGCGAGATGATCGATCTCCACGAGTTCACCCTCACCCCCCGGGGGACGGCGCTCGTCGTCAGCTACCAGGATGTGCCCCACGACCTCCGCCCCGTCGGCGGACCCGAGGACGGCACCGCCGTCGACGCCGTCGTGCAGGAGATCGACATCGCCACCGGCGAGGTGCTCCTCGACTGGCACAGCCTCGACCACGTCCCGCTGGAGGAGACCGACCACCTGGGCCAGGGCAGCGACCGCCTCGACTACCTGCACGTCAACTCCGTCTCCCTCGACACCGACGGCGACCTGCTCATCTCCGGCCGCCACGCCAGCACCGTCTACAAGGTCGACCGGGAGACCGGCGAGGTCATCTGGCGCCTCGGCGGCCGCAACAGCGACTTCCGCCTCGGCCTCGGCGCCCGCTTCATCGAGCAGCACGACGTGCAGGGCGAGGGCGAGGGCGTCTACCGGATCTTCGACAACGGCGCCGCCAGCCTCGTCATGGGCTACGAGTCCCGCGTCGTCTGGGTCAAGATCGACGAGGAGCACGGCACCGCCACCCTCCTCAGGCAGCAGATCCACCCGGAGCTGATGTCGGCCTCGGCCGAGGGCGGCGCCCAGCTCCTGCCAGGCGGCAACACCCTGGTCAGCTGGGGCTGGGCCGGCCGCGTCTCGGAGTTCTCGCCCGGCGGCGAGCTGCTCTTCGACGCCGCGATGGCCCCCGGCGTCAGCAGCTACCGCGCCTACCGATGCGCCTGGGAGGGCGAGCCGGCCGGCGACCCCGGGGCCACCGTGGACGGCGCGTCCGGACAGGTCCACGCGATCTGGAACGGCGCCACCGGGGTCGCCGAGTGGCGCGTCCTGGGCGGCGACTCCGAGGACGAGCTGCGCCCGCTCGCCCGGGCGCCCTGGGACGGCATGGACACGCCGGTGCCGCTGCCCGAGCCGGGCCTGACCGGGATCGACCACCTCCGCGTCGAGGCGCTCGACGAGCGCGGCCGGGTGATCGGTGCCTCCCCGGTCCAGACGGTGGACGTCGACGCCTCATGACGCACGCCCGCATCGTGGACGTCAGCTTCCTCGCCCCGCCGGCGGTGAAGATGGCCGAGCTGGCCCACCTCACCGCCGCCGACGCGGGCGGGGACGCTGTCGCCCGGGTCATCGGCAACTCCGCCATCGTCACCAAGGGCATGGCGGTCAACCTCCTCCAGGAGGACTCCCGCTGGTGGCCCACCAGGCGCCGCATGGACCGCGGCCTCGCCGAGGCCAGGCGGCTCGGCCGGGACACCGTCGCGCGGGCCCTCGGCCGGGCCGGCCTGCCGCCCCGGGACGTCGGGCTGCTCGCCACCGTCACCACCACCACCCACTCCGCGCCCGGCCTCGACGCGCTCGCCCCCGAACTCGGCCTGCCGGACGACGCCCAGGTGCTCTCCCTCGGCCCGATGGGCTGTTACGCCGCGCTGCCCGCGCTGACGACCTGCGCCGACTGGGTCGCCCGCCACCAACGCCCCGCCGTGCTGCTGGCCGTCGACCTCTTCTCCCCCCACGTCCAGCCGCCCCCCTACGACAAGGAGGCGGCCGTCGTCCTGACCCTCTTCGGCGACGGCGCCGCCGCCGTCGTGCTCAGCCCCGCCGCCCCCGGCCTCGCCGGGGCGGACGTCATCGACGCCGAGCAGCTCACCGTGCCCGCCCACGCCGCCGACCTCCAGGTCCACCTCGGCGAGCGTGGCCTGCGCATCACGCTCAAGCCCTCCATGCCCGACGTCGTGGCCTCCCGCGTCGCGGTGCCCGCGCGGGCCTTGCTGGAACGCCACGGCATCGCCTGGCACGAGGTCGCCTGGTGGGCCGTCCACCCCGGCGGCCGCCGCATCATCGACCGCGTCGAGGAGGCCCTGCGGCTGCCGCCCGAGTCGGTGGCCGCCTCCCGCGCGGCGATGGCGGAGTTCGGCAACACCGCCTCCCCGGCCGTCCTCGGTGTCGTCGAACGCCTCCAGTCCGCCCGCCCCCTCGGCCCCGGCGAGCACGGCGTCGCCCTCGCCTTCGGCCCCGGCGCGACCATCTGGGCCCTGCTCATACGAGGCGCGTGAGCGGCGTTCGGCGTTTCCCCTTCGCCGCCGCTCCCCACTCGCCGCCCTCACGCGCTGCCACCCTCACCCCCCACCCCCCGAGAGGAACCACACATGCTTGACGTCTTCGGCGCCGGACTCGGGCGCACCGGAGCCCACTCCCTGACGGCGGCCCTGGAACGGCTCGGCTTCGGCCCCTGCCACACGATGCTCGGCATGCTGGAGCACCCCGAACAGGTCCCGTCCTGGCGGCGCGCCGCCGCCGGCGAGGCCGTGAACTGGCGGGAGATCTACGCCGGCTACCGCTCCAGCGTCAACCTGCCCGGATCCCGCTTCTGGCGGGAGATCACCGCCGCCTTCCCCGAGGCGAAGGTGATCCTCACCGTGCGCGACCCCGACCGCTGGTACGAGAGCTCCGCCCGCAGCATCTATCCCGCCGCCACCGCCCCGCCCCAGCCGGGCGCAAGCGAGGCGTTCGAGGCGCTGCGGGCCATGTCGCGCGAGGTCGTCTGGGACGGCCTCTTCGGCGGCCGCTTCACGGACAGGGACCACGCGCTGCGGGTCTTCCGCGAGCACAACGAGGCCGTGGCGCGGGAGATCGACCCCGGCCGGCTGCTCGTCCTCGACGTCGCCGACGGCTGGCGGCCGCTGTGCGACTTCCTCGGGGTCCCGGTGCCCGACACGCCCTACCCGCACCAGAACGACCGGGCGCGGTTCGCCTCCCTCATCCAGGAACACACCTCCGGAGGCTGAACGCCGCTCACCGCCGTCGGCCCGTTCGTGCCACGCGCCCTGGGCCTGCGGGATTTCCTGCGCGTGCGCGGAGTATTGCAGGATCGATACAAATGGCGGCCCATGGCGTCGGAGTGTCGGTGGCAGTGCGTAGTCTCGAGGCAGCCGTCGGAAGGACGGTGAGAGAACCGAGAGGGGACAGCACGTGAGTGTCAACATGTCCAAGGGACAGGCGATCAGCCTGCAGAAGTCCGACGGGGGCACCCTGACCGCGGTGCGGATGGGACTCGGTTGGCAGGCGGCGCCCCGACGGGGACTGTTCGGGTCGCGCACGCGCGAGGTCGACCTCGACGCGTCGGCCGTTCTCTTCGCCGACAAGCAGGCCGTCGACGTCGTCTTCTTCCGCCACCTGGTGAGCGACGACGGCTCGGTCCGGCACACCGGCGACAACCTGGTCGGCGGCGCCGGGCAGGGCGGCGACGACGAGGCGATCCTCGTCGACCTCCAGCGGGTGCCGGTCCACATCGACCAGATCGTCTTCACGGTGAACTCCTTCACCGGGCAGACCTTCGCCGAGGTGCAGAACGCCTTCTGCCGCCTGGTCGACGAGACCAACGGCCAGGAGCTCGCCCGCTACACGCTGACCGGCGGCGGGCAGTACACCGCGCAGGTCATGGCCAAGGTCCACCGTCAGGGCGGCGGCTGGACGATGACCGCCATCGGCGAGCCCGCCAACGGGCGCACCTTCCAGGACCTGCTTCCCGCGCTGCTGCCGCATCTGTGAGCCGGTGGCGGCACCGATACGCTGACCCGGTGCCCGGCGGCGGGTGACGCCGCCGGGACCGTGCGGCACGACGTGGGACGCAGGCGAGCGAACGAAGCCTTAAGGGGGCGCATCGATGACGGCCGAGCTGATCCGCGGGCAGAACCACCCTCTGCCCGAGACCCGCTTGGAGATCCGCGTGTCGGCCGGGACGCCGATCGTGGCGGGGGCGACGCTGAACGACGAGCAGTGGAAGATGCGGGACGCCGAGTGGATAGCTCACCCCGCCTCGCCGCAGCTGCCCGGGCTCGAGGTCTCCCGGCAGGCCGCCGCCGACCACCGCCTCGCCGTCGACCTCGGCGCCCTGCCCGAGGCCGTGCACCGGGTCAACGTCATGCTCGCGCTGCCCACGGGGGTGGGCGGGCCCACCAGCTTCGGCGCGGTCGCCGCCCCGTTCGTCGCCGTCACCGCCCTGGACGGCGCCGAGATCGCGAGCTACACCATCACCGATCTCGGCTCCGAGTCCGCCGTCGTCGCGGTCGAGCTGTACCGCAGGCAGGACGCGTGGAAGGTGCGGGCCGTCGGCCAGGGCTACGCCGGCGGGCTGGCCGCGATGCTGAGCGACCAGGGCCTGCCGCAGGCCCAGCAGCTCGCCGCCACCATCAACGAGGCCGTGGCCAGCGGCATGGCCCGCTCGGTGGCGCCGCCGCCGGGCGGGAACCGCGCCCGGCGCGCCGCGCCGGTCGGCGGGGGCACCGCGTCGCGGCAGCCCGAGACCCCGCCCGCCTCCCCGCAGCCGTCCCCGCAGCCGTCCGGCCAGTCCTCGGACGGGCGGATCAACTACCAGCACCCGGGCCGCGCCTCGTCCGCCGCGGCGGCACCGGCGGCACCGGCCACGCCGCCGCCCCCGCCCGCGGCGCCCGCGCCGCAGCCCGGTCAGCCCGGACAGCCCGTCGCGGGCGACGCCACCGGCTGGACCATGGAGGAGCGGCTCTACAACCAGGTCTGGGGCATGTTCGAGGACCTGGCCCGCAGCGCCGCGGCATACCGCAGCGCCGTCGACTTCGCCGACTCCCGCATGGAGCAGGAGCTCGACAAGGTGCTCTCCGACCCGCGGACCCGCGTCGGCCCGGCCGCCGACGCCGCCCGCACCCAGGCCCGCGCCAAGCACACCCAGCTCGTCGACCAGGCCCGCGCCGCCTTCGACCGCGACCTCGCCCAGCTCACCGCCGAGTCGCAGGTCGTCGAGCCCGCCCTGCCGCCCGCCTACGCCGGCTGGGACAACCCCGTCTGGCAGGCGTACCAGGTGCCGACCGAGCCGCCGATGGCGCTGCGCCTGGGCGACCTCAGCATCCCCGAGGCCCTCGGCCTGCGGGTCCCCATGCTGGTGAGGCTCCCGCTGCAGCGCGGCCTGTGGATCGACAGCGGGCGCTCCGGCGGCTCCTCGGTGGAGTCGGCGCTGGTCGACTCCGACGAGCTGCGGCGGCTCGCCGCCGAGACGGCCACGACCATCGCGGCCCGGCTGCTCGCCGTCCACCCCGTCGGCGACCTCAGCGTCCACGTGATCGACCCGGCAGGCTCGGCCGCCCGCTCGCTGGCGCCGCTGCTGGATTCCGGTGTGCTGCGCGAGCCGCCCGCCGCCGGCGCGGCGGGCGTGAGCACGGTGCTGGCCCGGCTGACCCAGCGCGTCGACCTGGCGCAGATGGCGGTGCGCAGCGGCGCCACCGACGCCCTGCCGCCCGGCCTGGACACCGCCGAGCAGCTGCTGATCGTCCACGACTTCCCCCACGGCTTCGACGACCGCTCCGTCACCCAGCTCCGCTACATCGCCGACGAGGGCCCCTCGGTGGGGGTGAACGTGATGATGGTCGCCGACCGCGAGGAGGCGCGGGCGTACGGGCCGGTGCTCGACCCGCTGTGGCGGGCGTTGCTGCGCGTCACGCCGGTGCCCGACGACCACCTCGCCGACCCGTGGGTCGGGCACGCCTGGACCTACGAGCCGCCGTCGGTGCCCGGCGGCAGCCAGATCCTCGCCCAGGTGCTCCACCGGGTGGCGGCGGCCCGCCAGGGCCTGCCCTAGGGAGGCGTCAGGGCGTGACCGCCCAGGGCCGGCCGCCGTCGGCGATCGCCGCCAGGACGGTGAGCGCGTCGTTGAGGGCGGCCACGTCGTGGGTGCGGATGTAGTCCGCGCCCTGCCAGGCGGCGTACAGCTCGGCGGCCAGGGTGGCGGGTCCGGAGTCGGCGATGGCGCGCTTGGTGAGCGCCCGCAGGAACGACTTGCGCGAGGCCGAGACGAGCACGGGCACGCCGAAGCGGGCCCTCAGGTGGCGTAGGCCCGCCAGGACGGCCAGCGAGGGCTCCGGCGTGCTGCCGAGGAAGTATCCGAGGCCCGGGTCGATCACCAGCCGGTGCCGCGCGACGCCGCCGGCCTGAAGCGCCGCCAGGCGCTCGGCGAAGAACCCCTCGACGCCCTCCCACACGGCGGCCGGATCGGTCGCCATCCTGGTCGCGGGCCCGCGCCGCTGGACGGAGTGCATGACGACCAGCCGGCAGTCCCCGGCGGCCAGCTCCCCGTACCGGCCCGCGTCGGGGAAGCCCTGGATGTCGTTGAGATACGCCGCGCCCCTGGCCATGGCGAAGGAGTGCGTCTCCGGCAGGAACGAGTCGACCGAGACCGGGATGTTCTCCTCGGCCAGCCGGTCCAGGACCGGGGCCAGCCGCTGCCGCTCCTGCCCGGGCGTGACCGGCGCGGCGTCCGGATGGCTCGCGGCGGGGCCGAGCTCGACGATGTCGGCCCCCTCCGCGCGCAGCCGGCGGGCGTGCTCCATCGCGTCCCCCGTGGCCAGGTACAGCCCGCCGTCGGAGAAGGAGTCCTCGGTGATGTTGACGATCCCGACGATGCGGGGCCTGGTGAAGCTGGTCACGTGCTGGGTCACGCCGTGCCTCCTGGTCTGCTGCCAAGGGCCCAGGCGCGCGGCACGACGTCCTCGGGTGACGGAGCCGCTCCCCGATGGTTCTCCCCATCCCAGCACGCCAGTCACGGCTCGGCGCCCACCCTAGCAACCGGGGCGCGGGCGGCATCCGTGGTTTTTCTCAGCGCACCGCGAGCGACTTGGCGGACTCCAGGAGGGCCAGCAGCACCCGCTTGCTGGAGTTGCGGCGCCGCACGTCACACATGATGACCGGCGCGGGCGACCGCAGGTTCAGGGCGGCGCCCACCTCCTCGGCCGTACAGTCGCGGCGGCCGAAGAAGCAGTTGACGCCGATGGCGAACGGGATGCGCCGCTGCTCGAAGAAGTCCACCGAGGCGAAGCTGTCGGCCAGCCGCCGCGGATCGGCCAGCACCACGGCCCCGAGGGCGCCGTAGGAGAGGTCGTCCCACATGAACCAGAAGCGCTCCTGACCCGGCGTGCCGAAGAGGTACAGCACGTGCTGCGGGTCGAGAGTGATCCGGCCGAAGTCCATCGCCACCGTGGTCGTCGCCTTGTCCGGTGTGCCGGCCAGGTCGTCGATCCCCAGACTCGCCTGGGTCATGTACTCCTCGGTCTCCAGTGGCGGAACCTCGCTCACCGATCCGATCATGGTGGTCTTGCCCACGCCGAAGCCGCCGGCGACCAGGATCTTCAGCGCTGTCGGCATCGCAGGCACGGCGAAGGAACCACTCGTCCGGTCATAGCTTCCGGATGCCATCGATTACCCTCTCAAGTAGTTCCACACTGGGGGCGGCCGACTCCCTGCTCGGCGCCTTGATCGAGATCATTGACTTGTCCAGCAGGTCTCCGCAGAGCACCTTCACCACGCTCGCCGGAAGGTCGAGCTTCGCCGCGATCTCGACGACCGCCAGTGGCCTCTCCTGGCACAGGTCGAGGATGGCGCTCAGTTCGGGCTGCTCCATGCGTCTGTCGAGAGCACGGGAGGACGGGCTCGCCATCACCAGGGTGATCAGCGCGAAGTCGGACCCGTTGGGGCGGGTGCGACCCCCGGTGATGGCATAGGGCCGAACGAGGTATCCGGAGCCCTCGTCAAACCACGACGCGTTCTCCGAAGCTGTCACAGACTCTGACCGTGCCTACCCGACGGCGCCTCGGTGCGCGGCGCGGCGCTGAGGTAGTCGCCGACCTGCTGGACTATGCGGGTCATCTCGTACGCCGCCATGCCCGCGTCCACCTTGTCCGAGGCCAGCACGGCCAGCTGGGCGCGCTGGCCGGCGTTCGTGACGAAGAGGAAGGCGTTGTCCATCTCGATGACGGTCTGCCGCACGTGCCCGCCATGGAAGCGGCGCGCGGCGCCCCGGGAGAGGCTCTGCAGGCCGGAGGCGACCGCCGACAGGTGCTCGGCGTCGTCCTGGTTGAGGCCGGCGGAGCGGGCGAGCGGCAGCCCGTCCTGCGACAGCACGATCGCGTGGTGGGTCTCGGGAACGCCGGCCACCAGGTTGTCCAGAAGCCAGTTCAGGTGGGCGCTGGCTTGGGTCTGGTCAGTCATCGCTGATCCTTCCTCGCAGGTCCTTCCGCATCGGCGTCGTGCCCGGGCGTCGTCGCCTCGGAGTCATGATCACCTGCTGGCGTCGCTGGATTCGCGTTGCGGGCGCGCCTGTTCCCCGACTGGATCGCGGCCATGATGGCCCCCGCCCGGTCGGGAGAGGGCACGGTGCCCTGCTCCTCGTCCCCCTGCCCGGTGGACGCGGCCTGCTGCTCCAGGCGCAGTTGTTCCGCGAGGCTTTCCCCGCGCACCCTCACGGGAAGCCGCAGCGAGCTCTTCGTCCGCACGGACGGCTGCGGTGTCACGTCGTCGTCGCCGGCGGGAGCGGCGGCGTTCGCTGTGTCGGCGGGCCGGTCCACGGGGGGGTGTGCGCGCCCCTCCGTGAAGGCGGCGTCCTCGGCGGGCAACCCCCGCCCGCCCGGTGTGCTCGGCAACAGGCCCGCACCTCCATACGCGGGATATCCGCTGTGGTCGTCGTGGTCGTAGTCGAACAGCGACGGCGGCGCGACGTCCAGACCGTCGCTGGCGGGGACCGCCGCCAGCGCCGCCTCGGCCGCGGGCACCGGCGCCTCGTCCTCGCGTGGCTCACCGGCCCCGTCCCCCGCCCGGGTCTCGCGCGCGTCCCGCTCCTCCGGCTCGACGGCGGCCGGGGGGGCGAAGGCGGCCGTCGCCGCGGTGGCGGCGGCGTCGGCGGCGGAGCTGTCGGCGTCGGGGTCGGACGCGGCGGCGTCGGGGAGGATGCTCGACAGCAGCGAACGGGACTCCTCCAGCAGCTCGCTGGGCAGCAGCACGACGGCGAGCGTGCCCCCGTAGGGCGACTTGCGCAGCGCGATCTCCAGCCCGTGGCGCTTCGCCAGCCGGGCCACCACGAACAGCCCGAGGCGCGGGGCCTCGCCCAGCGTCATCACGTCGAGCTTCGGCGGGTCGGCCAGCAGACGGTTCACGCGGTCGTACTCATCCTCCGACATGCCAAGGCCCCGGTCCACCACCTCCAGCGCCACCCGGCCGCGGGCGACGACCTCGGCGCTGACGGTCACCTTGGTCTCCGGGGGGGAGAACGACGTGCCGTTCTCGATGAGTTCCGCGAGCAGGTGGACGACGTCGGCCACCGCCCGCCCGGTCAGCGACACCGGCGGGGCGGGCAGCGCCTCGACCCTGCTGTAGTCCTCGGTCTCGGAGATCGCGCTGCGCATCACCTCGTAGATGGGCACCGGCTTGCCCCAGCGGCGGGCGGGCAGGGCGCCGCCCAGGATCAGCAGGTTCTCGGTGTGCCGCCGCACGCGCGTGGCCAGGTGGTCGACGGCGAAGATGTCCTTCAGCAGCCGCGAGTCCTGATGCTGGCGCTCCAGCTTGTCGAGCATCGGGATCATGCGGTTGATCAGGACCTGGGTGCGGCGGGCCAGGCCGAGGAAGACGGTCTCGGAGCCCTCGCGCCCCCGGGCCTGCCGGTTGATGGTCTCCACGACCTCCTGCCACTGGTGCCGCATGGCGGCGGCGAGCCGCCCGATCTCGTCGGCGCCGTAGTCCCCCTCCAGCCCCGGGCTTGCCGCCGCGTCGGACTGCTGCTCGCGCCCCAGCCGCTCCGCGAGCTGCGGCAGCGCGCTGTCGGTCAGCTCCTCGGTGGTGCGCCGGAGCCGGGAGACGCGGCCGATCAGGGAGCGCGTCAGGCGCCGGGCCAGCACGATCGCACCCGCCAGCGCCGCGAGAGCCGCCAGGGTGCCCAGCACGGCCGTCAGCAGCAGCCGGCCGGACTGCGAGGAGCCCTCGTCCGCCACGCCGTCGATGGCGTCCGTGGACAGCCGCCGCAGCTCCTCGCCGACGGTCTCGGCCGCCGCCTGCCAGTCCGTGGGCGGGTCGGGCAGCTCCGCGGTCCCGGTGCCGTCCGGGTCCTCCGGCGTCACCAGCTGCGCGAAGTGCGGCGACCCGATGAGGCGTTCGTAGCCCTCCGCCTCCGGCTCCGGGAGGTCCTCGGGGGCGACCATGGTGCGGGCCTGCAGCTGCAGCGCCAGCGCGCGGGTGAACTCCTCGCGCACGGCGGCGTCCACGTCGCCGCCAGGGCTCACGCCGGCGACCAGCGCCCGCTGACGCGAGACCATCTCACCGATCTCCACCAGGGAGACGGCGGCGGCGGAGTCCCGCGCCAGCCGCTCGCCGTCCTCGAGCCTGATCGCCGCGCCGAACAGGCCGAGCGACTCGGTGGCCGCGTCCGTGTACGCCCGGAACGTCTCGACGGCGGTGACGGCGTGATCGTCGACCGCCTCCCGCTGCTCCGACAGCTCGTCCAGCGCGTCGATCAGGCTCGCGCTGTGCTCGCGCACCGACGCCCGGTCCGAGTCGAAGCCCGCGCGCGACCGGCGGAGGGTTTCGGCCGCCACGTCGGTGTCGCTGCGGGCGTCGTCCAGCGCGGCGCGGGCCTCGTCGGTCGGGTCCGCCTGCCAGGCCGCGGTGAGGCGGCGTTCGTCCTGGAGGAGGGTGAGGAGGTCATGGGCGGGCGAGGCCACCGACTCGGCGAGATCGGCGTCGTCGCGCAGCCGGAGCCCGTCCTTGACGAGCCCGCTGCCCGCGTACGCCCACAGCGCCGTGAGGGCGAGCGCGGCGATGAGGACGGGCAGCGCAAGTGAGAACCGGAGCGTTCTGCGATAGGCCCTGGGCACTCTGTGCCGGTCGCGTATGCCTGACATCTGATTCCTCGTACGGCGGCGGATCAGTGATGGAGCTAGGGGACACACAGGGAAGGATGTGCGCGGTGACCGGTTGTCCCGGGTGGGGGATGGTTGTGACGGCCTGACGTGACGTCAACAACGGGTCAACCGACCCGCTGCACCGTACCAGGTCACGCGGCACTTCGAGGTCGAAGGGGCGAGGATCACACAACGTCACATGAGTGCCATCAGCCTCGCCGTGTACAGGGCCTTCGCCGGGGCGATTCCCGCCACGAGGTCGAAGTAGGTCGCCGTCAGCTCCGGGTCCCGGCCCACCGCGCGCAGCAGCTCCAGCCGCTGCTCGTGGGTCTCCAGGCGCGCCACGCTCAGCGTCGCCTCGAAGCCCTCGGCGAGTGCGGTGTCCCGCTCGGCGGCGTACGCGCGTAGCGCCTGGTCGAGTCGCGGCGTTTCGGCCAGCCCGTCGCCGATGTGCCGCGCCAGGGACTCCGCCTGGAAGAAGGCGTCGGTGATGCCGCGCGCGGTGATGGAGTCCTTGTGGTGCCCGGCGTCGCCCACCAGCGCCCAGCCGGGGCCGGTGGCCTGGCGGAAGAAGTTCTGCTGGTCGCCCGTGCCGCGCAGCCGCTCGACGCGGCGACCGCCGGGCAGCCGCTCGAAGACCGCGGGCGCGGTGGCGCGAATCTGCTCCTCGTACGCCTGCTGGGCGTCGGCGCGGACCGCGCCGAAGCGGGACTGCGGGAAGTAGGCGAGGACCAGCGTGGCGCCGTCGTTCGTCGGCACGGTGACCACCCAGCCGCCGGGGGCCTCGTACGACTCGAACGCCGCCGGCACGTCCTGCCAGTAGGCGTAGTAGGCGCAGGTCAGGCGCGGCTTGCGCACGGTGAACGCCGCCCCCGCGAGGCGGGCGACCCGTGAGCGCATGCCGTCCGCGCCGATCACCAGGCGGGCCTGTTCGGTGAACGCCCGGCCCCGGTGGGTGCCCCGCACGCCGACCACCCGCCCGGCCTCGTCGTGGAGCAGGGAGCTGACGGAACAGCCGCCGCGGAACTCCACGCCGGCGGCGACGGCCCCGTCCACGAGGATGGAGTCCAGCACGTGGCGGCGCGGCGCATAGGCCGCCCGCTGACCGTCCACGCCCCGGCTGCAGCCTTCCAGGCGCACGTCGGCCACCTCGTAGACGGCCCGGTCGAGCGGCGGACAGCCGGAGGCGCGCACCCGGTCGAGCAGCCCCCACCGGGCCAGGGCGGCGACGCCGGGCTGGTGGATGAGGTGCGTGGAGAGGGTGTCGGAGGGAAAGTCAGCCCGGTCGAGCAGCAGCACCCGGTATCCCGCGCGGGCCAGGAGCATGGCCGTGGGAGATCCGGCGCACCGCGCCCCCACCACGATGACATCGAACATGTGCGGGCCTCGCAAACAGTCAGGAGAGCGGGATGGTGAACGCCGTGGGTCGAGCGCGGTGGGCTTCTCGGACGGTGCCGGGCGATCGGGGAGTCAGGGGAGTGGGGGAGTGGGGAGGAGTCAGGTGCGCGTCCCCCTGAGCGTGTCGGCCAGGGCGAGCCGGTCGATCTTGCCGTTCACGTTGAGGGGAAGCTGGTCGAAGACGGCGATCCGGCGGGGGATCATGTACGAGGGCAGCCGGGCGCCGAGGGCGACGTAGACCGGCTCGGTGTCGCGGCAGTCACCGGTGACGACGGCGTGCAGCTCCTTCTCCCCGTCGCTGCCGTCCACGGCCAGCACCACCGCGTCCCTGACTCCCGCCTGCTGCCTGAGCACGGCCTCGATCTCGCCGAGCTCGATGCGGTAGCCACGGATCTTGACCTGGTGGTCCACCCGTCCCATGTGCACCAGACACCCCTCCTGCACGGCGACTCGGTCACCGGTGCGGTACCAGTGACGATCGGTCAGCGGTGACTCGCCGGTATAGGTGTGTACCGTACCGTCATCGTCCACGGACAGGAACCGGTCGATGTTCTGTTCCGGTTCGAGGTAGCCGGGGAAGCGCTGCGGCCCCCGCAGGCACAGCTCGCCGTCGGTGCCGGGCCGGCCGTCCTCGCCGAGCAGCAGGTACTCCAGCGAGGGATGGCACGTGCCGATGGGCACGGTCCCGTTGGCGGGCCGCGGCCAGTCGCGGGGGCTGTGCGGCAGCCGGTACGCGGTGCAGCTGACCGTGACCTCGGAGGGGCCGTAGAGGTTCTCCAGGGTGCTGCCGGGGGCGGCCGCCTGCCACGCCTCGGCCGCCGTGAGGGACAGCGGCTCGCCCACGAACAGGCTCCATCGGAGCGTCGGCATGCTGCCCGGCTTCAGGATGCCCAGGCGTTCGGCGAAGGAGACGACCGAGGGCACCGAGAACCAGTGGGTGATGCGGTGCTCGTTGACGAGCCGGACGGGGGACATGAGCAGGCTGCGCCTCGGCACCACCAGCGCGCCGCCGGAGCCCCAGGCGACGTGCAGGTCGAAGACCGAGGCGTCGAAGGTCAGGTCGAAGGTGTGGGAGAACCTGCCGTCGGGCCCGGCGCCGTAGCGGGGCACCACGTGGGCCAGGTAGGCGGAGAGGTTGCGGTGGAGCACCGGAACGCCCTTGGGGGTGCCGGTCGATCCCGAGGTGAAGATGATGTAGGCGATGTCCTCCGGCGTGGCCGGACAGGGCGGCGGGCCGGCGTCCGGGGACGGCTCGGCGGGGTCCGCGGCGAGCAGCGGTACGCCCAGCGCGGCGCCGGCCAGGGCGGCCTCGGGGGAGGCGTCGGTCACCACCAGTTCCAGGCGCGCGGCGGCGGCGATGGCGGCGTTGCGGGCGGCGGGGAACTCCGGGTTGAGCGGCACGACGGCCGCGCCGGTCCGCGCCACGGCGAGGTAGGCGACGTAGGTGGCCACCGAGCGGTCGGCGAGCACCCCGATCCGCCGGGGCGCGCGATCGCCGCCGGCGGCGGCCAGCAGCCGGGCCGCGAGCGCCTCCGCACGCCGCCGCAGCTCGCGGTAGCTCAGCCGCTCCGCCCCCACCTCCAGCGCGGTGGCGTCTCCGAACCGGTCCGCGGAGCGGGCGAACCACTCGTACAGCGTCAGCGGCGGGGGCCCTGGCGGCGGGGCCCCCGGCTCGGTCCGCGGTGTGGTCGTCATGCCGCCTGTGCCTCCTGCACGTTGAGCCACCTGCGGAACTCGCCCACCGTGCGGAGCTCGGCGAGTTCGTCGGCCTCGATGTCGTAGCCGTGGTCGCTGGCGAGCTTCAGCATGATGCGCAGCCTCGCCAGCGAGTCGATGCCCATGTCGGACAGCAGGGAGCTGTCGGAGTAGTCCGCGGCCTGGGTGCGGGCGTGTTCCCGCAGCACCGCCGCGGCCAGGTCGTCCGTCCGCGCGCCGGGCGACCGCGCGCCGGGCGCCGCCCGCTCCGCCCGCGCCTCGCGCGCGGCCTCCTCCGGCGGGTCCGCGTGGCCGGCCTGCCCGTCGTGCCAGTAACGCCGCGTCTGCCAGGCGTAGGCAGGCAGCGGCACGAAGCTGCAGTCGGAGCCGAACAGGGCGCCCCAGTTCACCGCCTCGCCGCTGAGGTACCGCTCCGCGACCGCGGCCGGCAGCGCGGCGCGCTCCTGCGCGCCCGGGACCCCGGCCCCGGCCCCGGCGTCGATCCCGGCCCGCAGTGCGGCGGCCATCTCCTGATGCGAGGAAGCCACCGCGGCCAGCCGGTGCGCGTGGTGCTGCCGTCGCGTGGCGGCGCTGAAACAGATGTCGCGGAGCTCGAACGCCGACCCCTTCCCGCCGGGGCCGAGATACGCGGCGTAGGACCGGGCCAGCTCCGCCAGCGCCCGGGGGGAGCGGGCGGAGAGCGCCAGCACGTACGGCGTCGGCTCGCCCTCGGCGGCGGCCGCGGCGGGGGGCGTCTCGCCCTGACGGAGCACCAGGTGCGCGTTGAGCGAGGAGATGCCCTGCCCGGTGACGCCCGCGTAGGCGGGCCTGCCGTGGTCGGGCAGCGGCTGCGGCTTGGCCGGCACCGTCAACGGCAGATCGTCCCAGGCGACGCGGGGGTTGGGGCTGTCGATGTTGAGGCTCGCGGGGACCTCGCCGTGTTCCAGGCACAGCACGGCCTTGACGAAGCCCGCGATGCCGCCCGCCGCCTGGGCGTGCCCGACGTTCGTCTTGACCGAGCCGACCAGGCAGGGCCGGTCCGCCGGTCTGCCCTCGCCCAGGACCTCGCCGAGCGCGCCGAACTCGACGGGGTCCAGCACCGCGTCGCCCGTGCCGTGCGCCTCGACGAAGTCGACGTCGGCGGGGGAGATCCCGGCGTCCTCGTACGCCCACCGCAGGACCTCGACCTGGCCGGTGGCCGAGGGGGTCATCAGCGCGCCGCCGCTGCGGCCGTCGTTGCTGACGGCGCTGCCCTGGATCACGGCCCGGATGCGGTCCCCGTCGGCGCGGGCGGCGGCCAGCGACTTGAGGACGACGACGCCCACGCCGTCGCTGGGGGAGTACCCGTCGGCGCCGGCGTCGCCGAACTTGCTGCGGCCGTCGCGGGCGAGGATCCCGGCGCTCGTCATGATGATGCCCTCGTCCGGGCTGAGCGCGAGGCTGACGCCGGCGGCCAGCGCCAGCGGACTCTCGCCGGCGCGCAGGCTCTGCACGGCCGAGTGCACGGCCATCAGGGAGGAGGAGCAGGCGGTGTCGAGCAGCACGCTGGGCCCGCGGAGATCGAATACATAGGAGAGGCGGGCGGGCATCATGGCACGGAAGTTGTGATAGAGCGACGGGTTCAACGCCTCGCGTCCCCGCCGGGTCTGGGCGTCCAGGTAATCCGCGCGGGAGCTGCCGACGAAGACGCCGGTCCGGCTGCCGGCCAGGTCCTCGGGGCGCTGCCCCGCGTCCTCCAGCGCCTCCCACGCGGTCATCAGCAGCAGGCGCTGCTGCGGGTCGAGTTCCGTCGCCTCGGCGTGCGACATCCCGAAGAACTCGGCGTCGAAGTCGGCCACTCCGTCGATGTATCCCGCCCGGCGCGTGCCGATCCTTCCCGGGCCCGGGCGGGGGGAGGAGGAGTACAGGGCGTCCACGTCATAGCGTTCGCTGGGTGTCTCGCTCGTGGCGTCCACGCCGTCACGCAGCAGCTCCCACAGCTCGTCGGTGCCGGAGGCGCCGGGGAACCGGCAGGCCATGCCGATCACGGCCACCGAGCGGGCCTCGATGTCTGCTGTTGACCTCTTCACCAGTAATCTCCTCCGATGCTCCTGACGTGTGCGTTCAGTCAGGTTGGAACTCGCCGCTGTCGCTTTCGAGTCGCCTCTGAGTGAATGAGCCCCGTTTTGCCTCTGGTCAGTTCTGGTCACCGACACCCATGCGGGGCCCGGCCAGACGCCTTGCCGGTGCGCACGTTCCCGGCCATATGTCGCGGCCAGCGTCCAAGGGAGGACCAACTGGGCAGACTTGCGCCATTCGCGTCGCTAAACCGCCACAACCACCCTGTGCTGTGAGATATTTCATACACACGCGGGTCCCGGCGGTGTGCTGCCTCGCACCAGGGCGGAACGACCCCGCGCGAGGAGGTCTGCCTGGTCTACGACGCCCTACTCGTCTCCTCCGGCGGCCGTTCGATGTCTCGGACGGCGGCGTTGACGACGGAGCGATCGCGCGCAGCACCGGGCCCCGGACGTCCGCAGGCCTGCGGATGGTCCGGTGCCGGGGCAGCAGCACGTACACGGTTGATGACGACATGCCCACAGCAAGATTGTCGTACGACTAGCCGCTTCCGTTTGTTGTCGATCGTGGATTGACGGGAAGTGATCGATGGGCGGTTGGGCGTGGCTCGATCGGGACAGGATCCAGGGTTGGGCGTATGTATGCTCCCCGCGCGGCCAACGGCCTGGTGGCGCGCCGCGGCTGTGGCCTGAGGCATCCGATGTTCTCTGGCGGGGCGGCGCGTTGGGTATCAGGTCTGGTTTCATGTGTCGTCATGGACCCTCTGACACCCGACCAAGCCCAGCACGAGGGTGAACAGCGCAGGCGCCGACTGCAACTTCTCGGCCTAAATGCGCCCGAACCCGAGGCCAAATTCGACCGCATAGCCCGTCTTGCGGGGCACTTCGCGCAGGCCCCGGTCGCTCTGGTCAACTTCATCAGCGACGAGCGGCAGATGTTCCGCGGCGTCTACACCCCGCCCGCCCAGCCCGAGGACGGCGGCGAGGCGGAGGACCGGGGCGTATCCTTCGACCTCAGCGAGCTCCCGGAGAAGGTCGGCCGCGAGGGCCCGCTGCACTTCGGCTTCTGCCCCCATGTCATCGCCCAGCGCTCGCAGCTCGCCCTCGACGATGTCTTCGACTACCCGCGTTTCAAGGGCAATCCCGTCGTCAACGAGCTGGGCGCCCGCTCCTACCTCGGCACGCCGCTGCTCGACCACACCGGCATGCCCCTCGGCACGGTCTGCGTGCTCGACTTCCGCCCGCGCCGGTGGACCCGCCAGCACATGGAGGACATGGAGAGTCTGGCCCAGACCCTCCTGTCGGAGTTCCAGCTGCGCGACAGCCTGCTGATCCAGCAGCAGGAGCTGTTCGCCGTCTTCGACGGCGCGCCCTTCCCGATCATGCTCACGCAGGGGCCGGAACACCTGCTGCGCTACGCCAACGCCCGGCAGGGCGCGGCCTTCGGCCGGGTCCAGCAGCTGAGCCCCGGGCGGCAGGTGCTGCCGGGCCTCGACGCCGTCGGCGTCTTCTCGACGATGGACCGGGCCTTCCACACCGGCCAGACCACCACCCTCCCCGAGGCCCGCATCGCCTCCTACGACTCCCGCTCGCCCCAGACCTTCACCTTCACCTGCACACCGGTCCGCCTGTCGCCCAAGGCGCCGGTCAGCGGGGTGCTGACGGTGGCCGTCAACATCACCTCCTCGTCCCCGACCGAGGGCGAAGCGCGGCAGCTCGCCGCCGACTTCACCTCCCAGGTCGAGCGACTGGGCTCGGCCAGCCCCGGCTGGTCGAACTCGGGCCAGCAGTTCGAGAGCAATGTCTGACGCCTGATCCGCCACCGCGCGAACCCGTCGTGGTCTCGCGGTGGCGGATCTGCGGGGCGTGTGCCAGGACCAGCAGGGCCACGCTCTGCCGGCAGTGGGGGCGGCAAGCCGGAGCTGATGATCACCGCACTGCACCACCTCAAACCGCCCCCGAGCGCCGCGGACATCGACACCGGCTCACTGGCCGGCGACCTGCACGAGCTGCCCGAGACGGGAGCCGGGCCACCGATCGCCTCCGGCGGGAGGCGTCACAGGCGTTCGGCGATGATCGGCGCCAGGTGCTCGGTGATGGTCCGGTGCCCCTGGTCGTTCGGGTGCACCGCGTCCGACAGGTCGCTCTCGCCGAGCCAGCCGGTCGTGTCCACGAACGAGACCCGGTCGTCTCCCTCCCCGATCACCGTGTCGACCGCCGCCTGCGTCTCGGCTACGTACCGCTCCCGGAAGGTCCGCATCGCGAAGATCCAGGCGTCCGGGTAGGAGGCACGGACGGTGCGCAGCAGATTGGTGTACGCCGCCTGGAACTGCTCGCCGCTCACGTCGTGCCCGATGTCGTTCGTCCCGAGGTTGATGACCACCGCGTCCGCCTGGTACCGGGAGAAGTCCCAGTCGGGCTCGGGGGCGTTCGGGTTGAGCTTGGCGAACTGCTGCTCCAGGCCGACGCAGTCGGCGGCGACCAGGCACGCCCCGCCCTGCGCGATCGCCGTGTGCTCGGCGCCCAGCTGCTCGCCGATCAGCCACGGATACGCCGTGAGGTGGTTGGCCGAGGTCGTCGTCCCGACGGTGATCGAGTCGCCGACGAACTCGATCAGGTGCTCGCGTTCGGGCATGGGATAGGTCTCGGCGCCCTCGTCCAGGCTCAGCCCCTGGAAGACCGCGTCGCCGGTGTACGAGCCCGCCACCACGCGGTAGCTGACGACGAGCGTGTGCTCGCCCGCGGCGAGCGGCTCGGGCGTCACGTTCACCTCGCCGCTGACGTCGTCGAAGAGCACCATCGGGCCGCCGTCGACGCTGGCGTACAGGTCGATGGTGTCCCGCTGCTGGAGCGTCACCGTCGTGCCCGTGAATCCCACGCTGAGGTAGGCTCCCGCCCAGTAGGGCGTGTACGCCCCCGGGTCGCTGGTGTCCCAGCGGCCGGTGAAGCGGATGTTCGGATCGGTCGGCTCGCCGGCCAGCGTCGCCGGGGGCTCCGCCGAGGTCGCCGTGGTGGCCGAGACCGCGGTGATCCCGCCCGCCGCGACGACGGCGGCGAGCAATCCCGTGGCCAGCTTGCGGCTCACTTTTCCTGTCACGCACAGACCCTTCGCTCAAGGCCCCCACGCACGCAAACATTTGAAGAGAAACAGCCCGCTGTTCACTTGCCAAGGGTTTCGAGTGTTTTCGACATCTTTCGCCGGGGCTCGGGGGCTCATATGATGAGCGCGGATGACGTCCGCAGCCCGGGAATTCGCGTGAAAGGGACCTTTCCGTGTCAGACGCAACGGCACCGTCGCTGCCCCGGCCCGACCAGACGCTGGTATTCGTCGGCGGCCTGCACCGCAGCGGGACGACGCCCCTGACCCGCGCCCTCGCGGCCCACCCGGAGGTCAGCGGATTTCATGACACCGGGGTCATGGAGGACGAAGGGCAGTATTTGCAGTCGGTGTATCCCACCGCCGCGAGGCGCACCCGCTCCGGGCCCGGCCGCTTCGCCCTCTCGCCCGCGGCCCACATGACCGAGAATTCCCCGCTCGCCGCCCCGGGCAACGGGGAGCGCCTGCTGCGCGATTGGGGGCGGTACTGGGACCTGGAACGCCGTTTCCTCGTGGAGAAGTCGCCGGCCAATCTCGTCATGACGCGATTCCTGCAGAAGCTCTTCCCGGACGCGCGCTTCGTGGTGATCATGCGCCATCCCGCGATCGTCACACTCTCGACCAGGAAATGGGCGCCGCGTACCCGCCTCTCCACACTCTTCGAGAACTGGTTCCGCGCCCACGACACGCTGCGCGCCGACGCCTCGCACATCAAGGCGCTGCATCTGCTGAGCTACGAGCGCCTGGTGACCAGGCCCCGCGAAACCCTCGACGGCGTACGCGACTTCCTCGGCCTGCCCGGCGACATACCGGCTGACTCCGTGGCCGACCGCAGCAGCGGCTACCGCACCCGCTGGCTGCGCCTGGCCGAGGCCACCGACCCCCTGAACCGCCGCCGGTTCCGGCGGCTGTGCGAGAGGTACGAGGAGCGGGCCAACGCCTACGGCTACAGCCTGCTCGACATCGACCGGCTGCCCCCGGCGCACCTGTCCCTCGGACCCGCCTGAGCCCGACCCGCCGAGCCGGGCCCGCCAGAACGCCGCCGCCCGAGCGGGCGGCGGCGTTCAGGCGCGGGGGGCTCGAAGCGCCTCAGTAGGCGCCCTGCGATCTGACGACGGCGAAGACGGTGCGCCACAGGATCATCGCGTCCAGCGCCAGCGACCAGTTCTCGACGTACCGCAGGTCGATCCGGACCGACTCCTCCCACGAGAGGTCCGATCGCCCGCTGACCTGCCACAGGCCGGTCAGCCCTGGCTTGACCACCAGGCGGCGGTTGACGTCCCCGGCGTACTGCGCGACCTCGCTCGGCAGCGGCGGCCGCGGGCCCACCAGCGACATCTGCCCGGCCAGCACGTTGAACAGCTGCGGCAGCTCGTCCAGCGAGTAACGCCGCAGCCACCGGCCCAGCCGGGTGACGCGCGGGTCCTCGCGCATCTTGAACAGCACGCCGTCCTTCTCGTTGACCGCGCGCAGCTCGGTCAGGCGGGCCTCCGCGTCGACGTACATCGAGCGGAACTTCAGCACCGTGAAGGTCTCGCCGTTCTTGCCGACCCGGGTCTGCCTGAACAGCGCCGGGCCCTGGCTGCTCAGCCGGATCGCGACGCCGATGACGATCAGCAGCGGCGCCAGCAGCAGCAGCGCCAGCCCGGCGCTCGCCCGGTCGAAGAGCTCCTTGGCGATCCGCCGCCCGCCCGAGAGCCTCGGGTGGTCGACGTGCACCAGCGGCAGGCCGTCGACGGGACGGATGGTGGTGCGCGGGCCGGCGACGTCCATCAGCGCGGGCGCGACGACGAGGTCGACGTTGCTCTCCTCCAGCTGCCACGCCAGCCGCCGCAGCTCCGTGCCGTCGAGCTCGGGGCAGGACAGCACGGCGACGGTGTCGGCCCCGGCCTCCTCGACGGCCTCGACGACGTCGCCGAACCGGCCGTAGACCGGCACGTCGATGTCCTCGATGCGCTCGCGGTAGGGCCGGTGCGGTGGCAGGCAGGCCCCGACGATGCGCATGCCGTGGTAGCGGTGGCGGTGAAGCTCCCGGGCCAGCATGGCGATCGGGCGCTCGTAGCCGACGGCCATGACGCGCTGCATGAACCGGGCGGACTTCACCCGCCGTCGGTGCACCCACTTGCGCATGACGTAGCGGCAGAGAAGGTCGAGCAGCAGGACGCCCGGCAGGGCCAGGGCGACGTAGCCGCGGGCGACGTCCAGGGCGGCGCCGTAGGAGATCACCGCCACGGCGGAGGTGAGGGCGAGCCCTGCCATGAGGGTGCGGTGGTACTCCTCCGGCCCGACGAACAGGAAACGCGTGTCGTAGGCGCGGCAGATGGCGAGCGCCGCGACCCACAGAACGGGGAGGAGGAGGCTGAGGACGAGGCGGCCGCTGCTGGCGGGCGTGCTGAGCCGCGCCATCCACGCGGCCGCGGTGGCGACGACCGCCACCAGCGCGTCCACCGCGACGAGGCCGGCGACGTAACGCCGCTCCCAGCGGTGGGCCTTGGAGCGGCGGCCCCGGGCGCGGCCGGAGGGATGGGGGAATCGGTGTGGGGGGTGGGGCCGGAACGGGCCCGGCTCGGCGAGCTCAAGGGTGGGCAGTGGCATGGCTACCGCCGCCCGTGGGCTATGAGCCCGGTGAATCGCGGCGCCCGCGACCCTGCGGGCCGTCGCCTGGGAACGGAGACGGTGACGGCACCGGGCCGCTGACGGACGCGGCCCGCGGTGGGGGATGACTGCGTCATGGTGGTGACCGCATTTCTCGTGGTGATAGAGGGTGGGGGACGGCGACGACGGTGTCACCGTGCCTCTGCGACGAGAGGTTGACGCGGTGTGAGGACCAGGTGGGGCGATGTCCTCAGATGGGCGTCTGCTGCAGGCTGGGGGCCTGCCGCCGGCCCCGCGCGGGTGGGAAGCGGTGCTTCCCACGGCCGCCGCGAGACCTGACGAGTCCCTTCAGACGTGCACATGGCGTGAATGCCGTATCGAACCCCCAATGTGCAGCGTGTGTTCTGCAGCAGCGGCGATAAGTACAGCAATGTGACCTTATGCATGTCAATAGCTCAACTGACGGGTGATGTAGGTGATGTGTGGAATCCGCGTGAACGGATCCGAACATCGGCCGGGCTGATCGGCCCGGCCGGTTCAGTCGTTCTGGATGGTGACGTACGGATGCCTGCCGGCCTCGCCCCACGCCTCCAGCACGTCGGGGCGGGTGGTCACGCGCGTATCGCACACCTTGTGGGTGTTGAAGTGGGCGACGGCCCGAATACGCGGAAACTTCCGCAACGCGGGCACGAGGTTGCGATACCACTCCGCCTGCGCCCATTCGTTCTCCGGATCGGCGACGGTGCCGTACTCGCCCAGCAGGATCGGCTTGTGGTCGAAGCCGTTTCGCTGCAGCCAGTTGTACCAGCGTCCGATCGCCTCGCCCGGCGAGCGCCATTCATTGTCCCGGCAGACGTAGTAGTTGAACGGGTCGTAGCCGATCCAGTCGACGTACTCGTCCCCCGGGTAGAAGCTCTTGACGGTGTGCTCGAGGCCGATCCAGCCGACGTGGATCCACGTCCAGATGACGTTGTCGGCGCCGACCTCCTGGAAGATCTCGTAGATGTGGCGCCACGCCGCGACGTAGTCCGCTCCATCGCCCTGGGTGGGGCGGCGGTTGCCCTCGGCCTCGTGGTCGAAGGCGAGGAAGATGGGCCTGTCCCACTCCTTCACCCGTTGCGCGGCCGGCCGGATCACCGACTCGTCGTACGCCCCGCTCGCGACCTGCTGCCAGGAGACGCGCTCGTCGGAGCCATGGATCCGCGTGGTCCAGTTGAGCAGGAGCGTGCGGTCCGCGCCGTCCTCGCCGTTGGCGAGCCGCCGCTCCCACTGGTCGGGGAAGATGCCCTGCGAGCCCTTGTTCGAGAAGTCGTGATAGCGGTGGATGATGTCGAATTCGCGGCCGATGTCGGATTCGATGCCGGTCACGTCTTCGTAGAGGCTCCGGCCTCCTCCTTCGGGCGTGGTGTAGATGCCCCAGAGCAACCCGCAGCTCGGGACGAGGATTTCGCTGAGCGCGCACTGGACGCTCTCGCTGGAGGCGGTGGCGGGTGCGGCGTCTGCCGCTGTGGAGCTGACCGCCAGCGGCCCGAGAAGGGTGATTCCGAGTCCCGCCGCGATCAGGCCGCGGCTGCGGCGGTGTAGTCGCCTCTTACGGAATCGGTCCCGGCGGAATCGCTCCGGGCTTCGGGTACTGGCAGGCGTGTGGGCGCCCATGGTTCTCCTCGCGTTCACTCATGCATCGAAAACGTGCCTTTCGCGTTTCCGCACGGCCCAGCCCACACCGCGCGTACCCAGCCCCGGGAACCCCGCGAGCCCCGATTATGGTGAGAGCGCGGCGCGGCGTCCAGACCGCCTTGGGGTGTCATCGGGCACATCTTCACAAGTATTTCGGCCCATGAACTCCATGTGGACCGAACGTCAGAGGACCCTCGTCAGCCGGTCAGAAGCGGTGCGGCCCGCCGCCGGGCCGGCGGCTGGCGTTCGGCCTCCCGCAGGGCGAGGGCGCCCGCGATCATCACGATGATGAGACCGGAGTCCATCAGGCCGTAGTAGAACATCATCACGGTCGTCATCAGCACGACCACGTGCATCCACAGCGCCAGCGGCGTGGGGGAGCCCCGCGTCCGCCACGACAGCCAGACGAACCAGCCGAGGAAGAGCGCGGCGCCCGCGAAGCCGTGGGAGAACAGCACGTTCCAGAACTGGCCCTGGGTGCCGACCGCCGGCACGCCCTCGCCCAGCTCCGAGGGGCGCGGCGCGCCGTAGCCGAACAGCGGCGAGTCCAGGGTGCGTTCGTACGCCTCCTCGTAGACCGCCAGGCGCGTCTCGTTGGTCTGGCTGTTGTCGACCCGCTCCGCCACGCGGTCCTGGACGCCGACGGCGAGGTTGACGCCCAGCGCCACCACGATCAGGCCGCCCAGCGCCACCAGCCCGCGCGTGTTGCCGCGCAGCGCCATCCGCAGCGCGGCGTACGCCAGGCCCAGGCCCAGCGCCACGAACATGCCGCGGTTGACGGTGAGATACGCGGGGATGAGCGAGAGGGGCAGCAGGACCATCACCAGCCAGAACAGCCTGCTGCGCCGCAGGAAGGCCAGCGCGACCAGCACGAACGGGATCAGCTCGGCGTAGTTGTGGCCCCAGCCGTTGGTGTAGGCGAACGGCGCCGACGGGCGCGGCTTGTTGGCGTAGAAGCCCTCCGGGTCGCCCTGCGCGAAGCGCGGCGTGACCATGTGCGAGACCAGCTCGTTCGACTGCAGGCCCTGCGGGACGATCTGGGCCATCGGCGTGCTGATCGAGCTGTGCGGGAAGAACACGCCCAGGTAGCCGCCGGCGATCACCGCCGCCCAGTACGCCGTCAGGGCCAGCGCGACGCGGCGGGCGGGCAGGTCGCGCTCGGTGCCGTTGTAGACGTAGAGGAAGATGACGGTGGCGGCGAGGTAGATCAGCACCCGGTAGAAGAAGCCGATCATGCGGCCGCCGGTGTCGATCTCGATGACCGAGGCGAACATCCACACCAGGAACAGCAGCCAGAGGCCGAAGCCCCGCGGCGCCCGCAGCTGGCCGTGCCGCAGCAGCAGCACCGACATCGGCAGCGCGAACAGGGGCCAGATCATGTCGCCCAGGCCCATGAGCCACCAGACGGGGAAGACCACGAACAGCGCGTACAGCGGCCAGCGCGGCAGCGGATGCGGGGCGCGGCCCGCCGGGGCCCCGGGCGCGGGCGCGGCCAGGGGCGAGGGCGGTGCGGGTGGCGTGGGAGTCGCGGTCGCGGGCATGGGGTTCACGTTCCTCGGACGGTGTGGCAGATCACTGGATCCCTTGGCGGCGGATCCCTAGATCCCTCGGCCCGCTCGGTGCGCCATTTTGACGATCGTGTCCACCTTCACCAGCCGCGTGCTGGCCAGGAGCGTGGCGTACGCGCGCTGCTCGCGCCAGTTGTGCTTGAGCGCCCGCAGCGCCAGGCGCCGGGCCTGCCGCATCTCGCCGAGCCCGGCGTGGGCGAACGCCAGCTGCGCCTCGATGCGCGCCATGCCCACCGGCTCGGTCGCGAAGTCGGGGTGCTTGTCGAGCAGATAGTGGAGCGCGGAGATGATCATCTTCCAGCGGTCGAAGAAGAATGACCGCGCGTGCCACAGCACCTTGACCAGCGGACGGTTCACGGCGTGAATGCTGCCGACGTCCACGGCGCGCAGCAGGAACTCGTAGTCCTCACCGTACCCGCCGGGAATCTCCTCATCGACGAGCCCGATGCGATCGAGCAGCACGGGGCGGCGGATCAGCACGGTGCTGGGATGCACCTCCATGATCCGGTCGCGCAGGAAGTCGGGGCGCATCAGGGCCCGGTCGGGGGCGAGGCGGGGAACGTTCTTGTCCCCGTAGGAGACGATGATCCCGCTGGAGACCAGGGGCGTCTCGGGGTGTCGCTCGATCAGTTCCGCCTGGGCGCTCAGCTTGTCGGGCAGCCATTCGTCGTCATCGTCACAGAAGGCGACGAGATCGCCCTTGGCGGCGAGGATTCCGGTGTTGCGGCCGCCGGCGAGGCCGGGTGTGCGCTCGTTGCGTATGTGCTTCAGCGCGCGGTTCTCGCCCACCTCGACCGGCACGGGCGCCGGGTCGCTCTGGTCGAAGACGACGATGCACTCGACGAAGCCCTCGTAGCGCTGTCCCAGGATCGCGGTGACCGCGCGGAGCAGCAGCTCGGGGCGGTCGCGCGTCGGCACGACGACGCTCACCGACGGGGCGCGTGTCGCTGCGGTGATCTCAGCGGTGATCTCACTCATGGCGTGACCTCATCCAGGTTGATCAGGTTGATTCGGACCGAATCTGGTTGATTTCCCGGTTGATCCAGCCCGCTCCGGCTTCCGTTAACGATCCGAAACCATCCGAGCGACCAGGGGCCCGAGATTAGCATTCGCGGTGGACGGATGATCGGCTCGAGTGCCGTTTTTTGTTCATGTCATGTTTATATGTTCACGGGATCGTCTCAAGATGATCAAAGGGCAGGTTGTATCGTCGTGCGGGTGGTTCCCATGACTGGCACATCCGACGCGCAGTCCGTAGAGGTGAGGCGGTATTTCGAGGTGCCTCGCCGCCGATGGCGAATTGTGCTCCTCGTCGCTCTGGTCGGTATCGCGGGGTTCGCGGCCTATGCGCAACTGGGGTCCTCCTCGTACGAGGCCAGCGCGATTGTCCGGGTCAATCCCATCGGCGCCGACCCGTTCAGCAGCGGCAGAACCGCCGACCAGCTCGTCAACACCGACTCCGAGGCGCAGACCGCCCGTTCAGCCGATGTCGCCGAGCGCCTCGCCGAGCTGCTGCGGTCGCCCGACGACGCGAACGCGGTGCGCGACCGTATGTCGGTGACGGCGTCGAGCGACACCGCGAGCCTCACCCTGACCTACACCGCCGACACCCGGCAGGAGGCCCGCGACGGCGCCAACGCCTACGCCAGCGCCTTCCTCGACCACCGGGAGGCGGAGGCGCGCGGGCAGCAGGAGGAACTGCTCGCCAGCGTCGAGGAGTCGCTGGACGCGGCCCGCGAGGACCTCATCGCCGCCGAGGAGGCCGTGGCCAACGCCGAGGAGGGCTCGCAGGAGGCACGGGAGGCGGCGGCGGACCGGCAGATCGCCGACCGCAGCATCCAGAGCCTCTCCACCCGCCGCGGCGACCTGCAGACCATGTCGTTCGAGCCGGGCAGCGTGCTGCGCGAGGCCGAGTCCGCCAGCCCCGCCTCGCTGACCGGCGGCACCACCTTCCTGGCGGGCGGCGTGCTCGCCTCCCTGGTGCTGGCGCTGCTCGCGGCGTTCGCCCGCGAGGGGCTGGACAAGCGGGTGCGCACCGCCCGCGACGTCGGCCAGGCGGCGCACGCGCCCGTGCTGGCGGAGATCCCCAAGAGCAACGCCGCCGCCCCGCTCGTGGACGACCCGTCCGGCCCGGCGGCGGAGGCGTACCGCGTGCTGCGCGCCCAACTCCTCCCGGCGCTGCGGCGGGCCGGCACCCGCGTGATCGTGGTCGCCGACGAGGGCGGCGCGGCCCGATCCGGCACGGCCGGCGCCGGCCTGGCCGTGGCGATCGCCCAGGCCCGCCACGACGTGGTGCTGCTGATGCCCGGCTGGCCCAGCGGCGAGGCGGCGGGGCTCGCGGCCCTCGACGCCGGGCGGCCCCGGGCCCACGGCGTCCAGGGGTATGCCACGCTGCTGCCCGGCGCCGAGGAGGCGGACGGCGGAGAGGCGGTGCGGCCGACGAGCGTCCCCGGGCTGCGGGCCGCGCACGGCGACGCGGCGCACGCGCTGCTGGCGGGCGAGGAGGGCCAGGCGCTCGTCGCCAACCTCGCCGCCTCCGGCGGCTACGTGGTGCTCGACGCCTCCGGGCAGCTGACGCGCTCGGAGATCCTCACGCTGGCGGGCCTGCCGGGCGCGGTGGCGATCGTGGTCGGCCAGGTGGGGCGCAGCACCGCGCCGGAGCTGGAGGCGCTGGCGTTGAGCCTGGAGCGGCTCGGTACGCCGATCGCGGGCTGCGCCGTCATCGGCGGCCGCCGCGCGAGCCGGTCCGAGCGGAGCGAGCCGGGCGACCGCGAGGACCGCGGCGCACCCGCCGGCGGCGCCCACCGCCGCGTGCCGCCGGCGCGGACCGACGGAACGGTCCGCGCGTAGCCGCTGCCCTGACGGACCGTCACGCACGGGGGGCGTTTCCTCCCGGCCACGGCCGGGAGGAAACGCCCCTGGCTGTACCGGCCGACGGGCTGCGGCGGAGGCGGGCAGCGAGGGCTCCGAGGCGCCTCGCCGTCCGCGCCGGAACTGAGGCGGGACCGGGCCGTCACCAAGCCGCGCCGTGCCGGAGGCTGTGACCGCGCCGCGCTTGGGCGTCACCGCCGCCGGGTGATCCGAGGGCCTCGCCGCCGGGCGTGCGGCCTGCCGTCTCCGCGTTGTCGAACGCTCCGGCATGCGCCGACGCCGGCGAGGCCTGGAGGCACCCGCCGTCCCCCGACCGACCGGTGGTCTCCAGTGGCGTGGCGGAAGCCTCCGAAGCCGCTGAAGGCTTGGCACGTGTCGGCGCTGCCGAGGTCCTTGGGGCCTCTTCTGTCCCTGCCTGTCCCTGCCATAGGGCCGCAGCGGGAAACCCGGCCGCGGCCGGTGGACTCCGCGTCGTGGCGCGGAGGGATCTCTCCCAAGCCGCCGGTGGCTCCGCCGTGCGCCGACACCGCCACGGCCCGGAGGAGGTGCCTCGGCGTCCCCCGCCGGGACGCCCCTGCGGAGCCGCGCGCGTCAGCCCGTGCGGCCGTCGTGCCGGGTTCCCGGTCGCCGCCGGCGGCAGCGGGCGTAGCGCGAGAGCCCGTGGTGGCGGGGCTTGGCGTGCTGCGGCGCGTGGTCGCGGGGGTGGGGACCCGCCTGGGCTGCCGGCACCGCCGCCGCCGCGGCGCCGCCACCGCCGCCGCGGCGGCGGAAGACCGCCATCAGCGCGGGCAGCCCCAGCGCGTCGCGGCATGCCCACAGCGCCGCCGGGTAGACGACGCTGGTGACGGCCAGGTAGACGGCGAACGCCGGAAGCGTGGCGCCCGCGGTCAGACGGATGGCCAGGCCCATGCCGCCGTAGACCAGCGCGGCGAGCGCGATAGCCAGCACGAAGCCCTTGCCGTAGCCGCGCAGCCCGAGCAGCACCCGCACCTGGTACATCCCCATCGCCCGCTCGGTGAGGATGCTGGCCGACCAGGCGATGGCGGCCCCGATGATGCCGTGGGCGGGCACGAGCAGCAGGTTGAGCCCGATGTTGACGACGAGCGCGGCGACGGTGTTGGCCGCCGTCCAGCGGCTGCGGCCCGCCATCAGCAGCACCGTGTTGACGTTGCCGGTGGCCAGGCTGAAGAGCATCGTCAGCGTGAGGATCGTCAGCGCGTCCGCGCCGGAGGTGAACTCCCCGCCGAACAGCCGCAGCACCTGCGGCCCGAACGCCGCCAGGACCAGGTAGAGCGGCCAGGAGGAGGCGATGATCCACTGTGTGGTGATCCGGTAGAGATCCTCCGCCCGGCGGGTCTCGCCCACCGCGAGCGCCGCTCCGAGCTGGGGCTGGATGCCGAGGCGCATCGCCTGCATCACCAGCGTGCCGGTGGTGACGAAGCGGCTGAGGGCCGCGAAGACGCCGGCCTCCGCCGCCGAGCCCAGCGCCCCGACGATGATCACGTTGAACCAGACGATGGTCTGCGTGAAGAGCTGCGCGAACCCTCGCCCCGCCGAGTACGCCCAGAACTCCCTCGCGATCGCCCCGACCGGGCGCGGCGGCGCCGACCGCGCGAGCTGGTTGCGTTCCACGCGCCGCAGCTGGCGGTAGAGCGCGGCGAGCGCCAGCGGGCAGGCGAGCAGCAGCGGGGCGGCCCAGGCCATCGGCACCGCGAGGCCGCTCAGGCCGAGGGCCAGCACGAGGGCGACGGCGGCCACCCGGCCGAGCGGCAGCAGGAGCTGCTGGATCGCCACGAACCAGCGCAGGCCGCCGAAGCCGCGCGTGGCCTGGACGCCGATGAGGCCGATGATCGCGATGACGAGGAAGGGCGCGAGCAGCGCGAGGTAGTCGGCGCCCCGCTCCTGGTACTGCTCGTCGATGAGCAGCTCGGACAGGCCGGGGGCGGCGAGGTGGACGGAGACGGCGATCGCGGTCGCGGCCAGCACCGTCGGCCCGAAGGCGATCGCCATGGTGCGGCGCAGCTCGGCGACGCGGCCCAGCGCCCGGCTGCGGGTGGCGACGTACAGCAGTCCGGTGTCGGCCCCGGCCGTGCCCGCGGCGGACAGGATCGTGAAGATCGCGAAGGACTGGAAGAAGACGCCGGCGCCCGCCGAGCCCAGGCCCCGGCTGATGACGATGGTGAGGAGGAAGCCGCCCAGGGCGGCCACCACCGCCCCGGCGAACCCCAGCGCGCCGCTGCGTGCGGCCCCGGCCAGGTCAGCCTTGCTGGCTCCCGCTTCGGGCTGCTCCGTTACTCCTGTCGCGGTCGTCGTCACGTGCGCGAAGTCTACTGACTGTTCATAGCCATAACGAGAGCGTGTTTTGACGGTGGTGCGGGTGTTGTGTGTTTATCCCAGTTATCATTGTGTTCGCGCTTCGGGCGCGCCTATGCTCCGCTTCCATGGATCCGGTCCGAGTGCTCTACATCGGAGGGCTAGGCCGCAGCGGAAGCACGATTCTCTCCCGCGCTCTCGGCGAGCTCCCCGGTTTCTGCCACGTCGGTGAACTGGTCTTCCTCTGGACCCGCGGCGCGATGGAGAACCACCTGTGCGGCTGCGGGAATCGCTTCCACGCCTGTCCGTTCTGGACGGATGTCGGCAAGCGGGCGTTCGGCGGGTGGGACGCGGTCGACCCCGAGCGGGTGGCCGCCCTGCAACGCCGGGTGGACCGCACCCGCTATCTGCCCAGGCTGCTGCGCCGCCGCCCGCCCCCCGAATTCGCCGGCCGTCTCGGCGAGATGGCGGACGTGCTGGGACAGCTCTACCAGGCGATACGCGAGGTCAGCGGCTGCCCGGTGATCGTCGACTCCTCCAAACACGTCTCCTACGCCGCCGTCTTGCGCCGCGTCCCCGGCCTTGACCTGCGGCTACTTCACGTGATGCGGGACAGCCGGGGCGTCGCCCACTCCTGGGCGAAGAAGGTGAAGCGCCCGGAGATCGTCACAGAAGACGCCTATATGGCAAGGATTCCGATTCCTAAGCTTGCGGCGAGATGGTCCGCATACAACGGCCTCTTCGACGTTCTGCGACTGTTTCACCGGGGCGGTATGACGCTGCGTTATGAACGCTTCGTCGCCGATCCCGAGGACACGCTGCGTCGGATTTCGGCCATGGCGGGCCATGAAATGCGGCCTGGGGATCTCGATTTCGTCGAGGCGTCGGGACTGCGTCTGTCGCCCGAACACAGCGTTTCCGGCAACCCGATGCGTTTCTCCGAGGGAACCGTTCCGTTGCGCGTGGATGACGCCTGGCGGTCGGCAATGCGTCCCCGGGACAAGGCCGTCGTCACCGCCATGACCGCGCCCGCCATGCTGCGTTACGGCTACGGGCTGGGCGGCGGCGAACGCCGAAGTGGCGGCGGACCCGCACAGAGCGGCAGTGGAGGTGAGAGCCGAACCGATGGTCAGTGAAACCTTCGAACACAACGGCAGCGAAAATATCGAAAGGCCCGAGGATCCGAAGAGACCCCGAGGTCAGGAGGGGTACGGAACGCCGGGGGAACCCGGCGAGCGCCCGCTGCGGGTGCTGATGGTCTGCTCCGCCGGCGGCCATCTGGCGCAGCTGCACCGGCTGAGCCCGTGGTGGCGGCGGCACGAGCGGCGGTGGGTGACCTTCGACAGCGCGGACGCCCGCTCCCTGCTCGCCGACGAGGAGGTCACCTGGGCGTTCCACCCGACGACCCGCAACCTGCGCAACCTGCTGCGCAACCTGCGGCTCGCCTGGTGGCTGATCCCGCGCTACCGCCCCGACCTGGTGATCAGCTCCGGGGCCGGGGTCGCCGTGCCCTTCTTCTGGGTGGCCAGGCTCCGCGGCATACGCACCGCCTACCTGGAGGTCTTCGACCGCATCGACAGCCGGACCGTCACCGGGCGGCTGTGCAAGCCGGTGACCGACCTGTTCCTCGTGCAGTGGGAGGACCAGCGCGAGCTGTACGACGACTCCGTCGTCGTCGGAAAGGTGCTGTGACATGAGCATGGCTGAAAACGGCGCCGCGCGCCCGCTGGTGCTGGTCACCGTCGGTACCGACCACCACCCCTTCCCCCGGCTCATGGGCTGGATCGAGCGCTACGCCGCCAGCGGGCCCCGGCTGCGGTGGCTCGTGCAGCACGGCTACACCCCGGCACCCGTCGGCCGGGGCGTCGTCGCCCACGAACTGCTGCCGCACCACGAGCTGCAGGAGGCGCTGCGCGAGGCGGCCGTCGTCGTCTGCCAGGGCGGGCCGGGCTCGATCATGGACGCGCGCGGCGCCGGCAAGGTGCCGGTCGTCGTCCCCCGGCGTTCGGACCTCGGCGAGCACGTCGACGACCACCAGCTCCGCTTCAGCCGCCGGGTGGCGGCCGACGGCCTGATCCGGCTGGCCGAGGACGAGGACGACTTCCGCACCCTGGTCGCCGCCGCGCTGGAACGCCCCGAGCGGTTCGCCGCCCAGCCGGAGGTGAGCGACCTGCCTCAGACCATCGAGCGCTTCGGCGTGCTCGTGGAGGAGCTGATGACCAAACCCACCCGGCGCTCCCTGCTGCCGCTGCGCCGCCGCGCCCAGCCGTAGGAGCCGGCCGCGGGGCCCGGCCCGGGGCCCGGCGGGGAGGCCGGGCCGCGCGCCCGGCCTCCCCGCTCGGCCTCGGAGGGCTCAGTCGTAGAAGCGCGACCTGACCTCCCGGGTCAGCTCCGTGACGCGGTCGATCTCCTCGGCGGTCAGCCGCTCCTTGTACGTCCGCAGCGCCGCCTGGGAGTCCATCGGCTGGTAGGCGGTGCGCGACAGACCCCCCTTCAGCGTCCACGACATCGCCCGCGTGGGCGCGTTGCCCGCGGTGGTGGCCTCGCGCACCGTCCGCTGCGCCGCCTCGCCCCACGTCAGCCCGCAGGTGCGGGCCAGCTCGCCGAACGCCCGCTCCGGGTCGGCGGCCAGGTCCTCGTACCGCACCACGTGCAGCGAACCGGCGGCCCGCCCGCGCATCGCGTCGACGGCCTCGTAGGTGACGCGCCACAGCGTGGCGTTCTTCGCCAGCTCGTCCTGGCTGCCCACCAGGGCGCGCAGCTCCTCGGCGCGTTCGCCCAGCAGGTCGCGCACGAGCAGCGGCTGCTCCAGCAGCTCGTGGAAGTACGTCGTCCAGCCGAGCTTGCGCCAGCTGCCCGCCCAGGTGACCGGGTCGCGCACCAGCACCACGGTGACGGCGCCGAGACGCCGCGCGAACCAGGCGGCCGACAGCACGGCGTAGGGATCGTCCAGCAGCGCCCGGCGGCCCCGCAGGCGGCCCGTGGAGAACGCCGTGAGGTTCTTCGCCAGCCGCGCCAGGTCCGGCAGCGCCCGGTTGGCGCGCAGCTCGGCCAGCGGGCGGTAGCGCAGCCGCGTGGTATCCCGGTACGCCCGCAGCCACGGCTCCTCGTTGTCGGCGCAGATGTACTGGAAGGCGTGGCTGACCGAGGCGTTGAGCACGCCGGGGGAGCGGCCGGGCGGGCGGTGGGGGTTGAGCGGCTCGTTGACGTACACCACCTCGCCGGTGGACTGGAGCATCTTGCCGACCCAGCTCGTGCCGCTGCGCGGCAGGCCGGTGACGAGTATCGGGGCGCGGCCGTCCGGCGGCGCCTGGCGTTCGTCCGTCGCTTCCGTCGCTGTCGTCGGAGTCACTGACTCACCGCACCCTCTCGTGCCTCGACCTCTCGCGCCTCGACCTTGGCCACGGCCGGCAGTCCGTTGAGCTTGCGTGCCCACATCCAGCCGATCGGGCCGAGTACGATCGCGAGCCCGACGATGACCGCCGTGGCCGGGATGGGCACACCCAGCAACTGCAGACCCGATGCCACCAGTACCACGGTCAGCACCTTGCGCACCAGGCCACCCTTGACCCGGGACGAGAATCGGGCGCCGAGATAGACGCCGGGGATCGAGCCGATCAGCAACGACGCCGTCATGCCGAACTCGAAGTCGCCGAAGAGGATGTGGGCCAGCGCCGCCGACATGACCAGCGGCACCGCCTGCACCAGGTCGGTGCCGACCAGCGAGCTGGCGTTCAGGGTGGGGTAGAGCGCCAGCAGCGCGATGATCATCAGCGATCCCGAGCCGACCGAGGTCATGCCGACGACGACGCCGCCCACGATGCCGATGATCACCGTCGGCAGCGGCTTGATCCGGATGGACAGCGCGCCGTCGTCGCTGACCTTCTTGCCCTGGACCCGCTCGCGCATCTGGAGATACGCCTTGGCCACCAGGGATCCCGCGGCGATGAGCAGCGCCACGCCCAGCGCGGTCTTGATGACGTGCTCCACGTCCTCGCCCGAGCCGAGCCACTTCGCGAGCAGCACGCCGCCGAAGGCGGCCGGGACCGAGCCGGCCATCAGCCAGTAGACCAGCCGCTTGTTGACCGTGCCGTGCCGGAGGTGGACCCCGGCGCCCACCGGCTTCATCACCGCCGAGGCGACCAGGTCGTTGGAGACCGCGGTCAGCGGGTTCACGTTGAAGAAGAGGACGAGGATCGGTGTCATCAGGGCGCCGCCGCCCATTCCCGTCATACCGACCACGGTGCCGACTCCGAGGCCGGTCAACGCCATCAACCAGTTCACGGCAACGCCTCCAGTAATACTTTCCCACTGACTCTATGGGATTAGTCTGAGGGCTTGCCACTGACGCCGTGCCCAAACTCCGATGACCCTATGAGTCACGTTTCCCGCGCACAATGCCACACTGGCCAGGGCCCATCCAGACGCCACGGGTGGCCTCGGCGGGTCGGATAAGTCACAGTTGACGGGCGCCCTTCCTGAAATACTCCGGCAAAGCTGCGAAATACTTCGTCATCGCCCGGACTTGGCGGGCGGGGCCGCGGCGCGCCCGGCCACCCGGTCGAGGTGGTCCGCCGCGGCGGCGGCCCCGCCCGCCGCGCGGAACGAGCGGCCGATCGCCCCGGCCGCCGCCCGGTGCCCGCCCGACGGGTCGAGCACGGCCCCGATGGCGGCGCGGAGCCTGGCCGCGTCCACCCGGTTGAAGCGGACCCGCACGCCCGCGCCCGCGTCCACCACCAGCCCGGCGACGATCGGCTGGTCGTCCCGTATCGGCGCCATCACCAGCGGCACGCCGTGCCACAGCGCCTCGCAGACGGTGTTGTGCCCGGCGTGGCAGACCACGGCGGCCACCCGTTCGAGAAGCTCCAGCTGGGGCACGTGCTCGCGCACCAGGACGCCGGGCGGCACCGCGACGCCCGCCGCGTCGAAGGTGCGGCCGGGATCGACGACCACGCCCTGCACCGTCTCTCCCAGCCCCGCCAGCGCCGCGACCGCCTCGGCCAGGAAGCGGCCGCCGGCATCGGCGTTGGCCGTGCCGAGGGTGACGAGCACCGCGCGCCGCGCCGGGTCCAGCCACTCCCAGGGGAAGTCGTCCGACCCGCCCCCGCCCCCGGCCACCTTGCGGCGCGCGCCCGGGGCGATCGCGGGGCCGACCAGCCGCACCTGCTCCTCGGGCACGGTCAGCTCCGCGTCGCCCAGCAGCGCCCGCCCGGTGAAGGCGATCGTGCCGTGCGGCGGGAAGCGGGGGTCGCCCGCCTCCGAGTCGGGGTCGCCGACGCGTTCCCGCAGGCCCGCGAGCAGGCCCTCCACCCACATGGCCACCTTCGGCATGGCGGCCAGGGGGTCGACCAGCTCCGCGGAGGTGCTGGCGGAGGTGACGCACGGCACGCCGCGGCGTTCGGCCACCAGCGCGCCCGCGAGTGCGTGCATGTCGGAGACCACCACGTCGGGCCGGAAGGCGTCGATCGCCGCCTCGACCCCCGGCGCCATCGCCTCGGCCAGCGGGACGAAGAACTCCTCCCACAGGAACCGGAAGGCCTCCGGCCCGGTCAGCCCCGGGGGCCGGCGCAGCTCGCCGCCGGGCACCGCGCAGTCGAACGCCCGCGCCCCGTCGCCCGCCTGCCGCCGGATCAGCTCCGCATGCCCGGCCCACGCCACCTCGTGCCCCCGGCCGGTCAGCTCATCGGCCACCCCGAGCAGCGGGTTGACATGCCCGACCAGCGGGGGCACGACGAAGAGAAAACGCCTCACGCGCCCCATCCGGTCAGGCCCCCACCAGGGTGTGCTCGCGTACCCAACCGAGGATGAGGTCCCGCGTCTCGGCGGTCCGCTCCACCAGGACCGAGTGCCCCTGGTCGTGCATGACCACGGTGCGGCACTGGGCCACCTTCGCCTCCAGTTCCGGCGCCTGCTCGAAGAGCCCCGTCTGGTCGCCGTAGATCGCCAGCAGCGGGCGGTCCAGGGCGCTGAGGTCGTCGTCGATGAGGCGGCCGGCGGGCACCTCCTGCGCCAGCGGGGTCGTCTGCAGGATGCGGCCGGCGGCGCGCGAGAGCTTGGCGGTGTGGGCGCCGTGGTGCTCCGCGATCCAGGCGATGGCGTCCTCGTGGCGGAGGCGTTCGCGGGCGTCGGCCAGGCCCTCGGCGATGTGCCGGCTCCAGGCCGCGACCGGCGGCTCGGACTCGATCATGGTCACGGTCGCGACCCGCTCGGGATGCCAGGCGGCGAACGCGACGGCGATGGTGCCGCCGAAGGAGTTGCCCACCACGTGCACCGGGCGGCGCTCGCCCAGCGCGTCCAGCAGGCCGGTGAGGTCCTCGACGAAGCACTCCAGCCGGTAGCCGGTGGCCGGGCGGTCGCTGCGGCCGTGACCGCGCAGGTCGTACATGATCACGTCGATGCCCTCGGCGGCGAACGCCGGGCCGAGCGTGAAGTAGTAGCTGGCGAGGCTGTCGGTCAGCAGGCCGTGCACGAAGACGACGACCGGCGGCTCGCCCTCGGCCACGCCCTCGCCCTCCGCGCCGGTGCGCTGGGCGTCCAGCCGCTGCACGTGGGTGGTGATCGCGCCGGTGTTGATCACGGTCATCGCTCAGCCCGCCTCGCCCGCGCGCAGCGAGGCGACGACGTAGTCGACCAGCTCGCCCACGGTCAGTCCGATGATCTCGTCGAGTTCGAGACCGGCGACGAACGCCGCGAAGTTGACGCGGTCGCCGTAGTGATCGCGCAGCTTCCCCGAGAGCGTCACCAGGTCGATGCTCTCCAGCTCCAGGTCGCCGTGGAAGGTGGTCTCCCTGCCGATCTCGGCGTCGTCGAGGCCGTAGTCCTCCAGCAGTTCGCGCAGCATGCGCGACAGGTCCGCCAGGACGGCGGCCCCGTCGGCGACCAGGCCGGCGGTGCTCCCCGTACGTGTGTCAGTAGTCATGTCGCCTTTCCTCTTCCTCCCTCTCGCTGGCCGTCCACGCGACCACGTACCGCCGCTCGGGCAGCGTGGGCGGGTTGGCCACCTGTCGCAGCCGCACGAGGTACGACTCGTTCCCGACCGCGACCCGCAGCGCACCGCCCCGCTCGTGCGGCGGTGCGTCGGCCACCCGGTAGTCGGCCGGGCGGCCCCTGAGTCCGGTGCCGCGCGCCTTCGCCACGGCCTCCTTCGCCGCCCAGAAGCGCGTGAACCACAGCCCCGTGTCCTGGCCCCCGCCGCCGTTCCCGGCCGCGAGGCGGTCGAGCAGCGCGAGCTCCCCGGCGCCGCATGCGGCCCGAAGCGTCGCGCGCGGCCGGTCGGCGATCTCCTCGATGTCGATGCCGCACGGCCCGCCGCCGCGCCGGGCGATCGCCACGCCCGCCTCGGCGCGGTGCGCTATCGACACCGTCAGCTCGCCCGTCCGGCGCCCGTGCACCCCGCGCACGAACGGCCTGCCCGCCTCGTCGTTGCCCACCGCGAGCTCGGCCGGGTAGATGTCCTCGCGGCCGTTCTCCCGCCACAGCAGGTCGCGCACGGCGTCCTTCGCGGCGATCCGCCCCAGCAGCCACTGGCGGCGGCGGACCGGCGGCAGCGCCTCGTACGCGGCGCGCTCGCCGCCGCCGAGCATGTTCCGCATGATCAGCTCGCGGGTCGCCAGGTCGGGCCAGCGCTCGTGCACCACGGTCCAGCCCTCGGGATGGCGGGCGGAGAGCGTGTGCGCGCCGGGGTAGCGGTCGACCTTCCGGATGCCCGGGTCGGTGTCGAAACGCCGGTCCGCCCAGCCGGTGATCTCCGCCCACACCCGGCCGGAGTGCACCAGCTGCACGTCCGCGACGAGGGTCTCGTCGGTGACGCCGGTGATCCGGACCAGGCACGCCACGCGCGCGCCGGGGCGCGGGTGGGGGCCGTGGAAGCGGATGCGGTCCATCCGCATGGGGAAGACCGTGGTCCGCTCGGTGAGCGTCGCCATGATCCAGTAGCCGAGGAGCTGCCCGGCGTTGTCCAGCAGCGCGCCGGGCGCCTCCGGCGCGGTGATGACGCCGCGCACGTGCCGCTCGCCGATGGCCGTCAGCTCGCTGACGCCCTGGAATCGGGGGCCGTGGAACATCCACCGCTCGCCGTAGAGCCGGTCGGCCGTCATCTCCGGCACGCGCTCGCCCGCCGGGTCGAAACGCCAGGGCGCGGGCGGGGCGGCGTAACCGGGCGCCATCTCGACCACGGCGCGGGCCGAGCCGTTCAGGCTCACCTCGACCCGGTCGGGCGCCGGGCGGGCGACGGTGACGGGGACGTCCACGGCGGGCATGGCCGCGATCCACTTCAGCAGCCGCACCTCGCGCAGGGCGACCGCGCGCAGGCCGTGGGCGGCGCGCTCGGCGATCTCCATCAGGTGCGCGATCACGGTGGTGGCGGGCACCACCGGCCACCGGTCGGCGTCGTCGGGCCAGCCCGGCCGCTGCCGGAAGAAGCAGTGGTCGAGGAGGTAGGGCATCGCGGCGACGTCGACGCGCAGCACGCTCGGCGGCGGGCCGGGCACCCGGAGGGCCGGGGGTGGCGGCGCGGCCGGGCGCGGCCGTGCCGCCGGCCCCGCCTTCGCCGCCGCGCCGATCAACTCGGCGGCCACGGCGGCAGTGTCGCTCAGCAACGCCGACAACTCGGCGGCGACGGGGTGTCCGCCGGCCGCCTGCGCGAGGCGCGCGAGCGCCGCGGCGGCGTCCCCGCGCACGGGCCCGACGGCACCCGGCGAGCCGCCCGGGCCCGCGTGCGCCCGCCCGACGCCCACGCCTGCCGGGTGCGAGCCCTCGGCGGGGGCCACGGTCCCGCCGCGGTGGCCCTGGACTGTCGCGGGGTGCGGTGCGTTCGGCGCTCCGACGGCTGAGGCCGGATGGTGGGCGGGGCCTCGGGTGGTCGCCGCCGTGTCCGTGTCCATGTCCGTCGCCGTGGTGGGCCCTGCCGGTGGGTGGGCGGCGCCCGCCTGTGCGGGCGTGGCCGGGCGCGGGGCCCGCCCGTCGGCGGCCGGAGGGGCGTGGGCCGCCGTGGACGTGCCGTCGGCGAGTGCGCCCGAGACGGTGTCCCGGTCTCCCGTGGCGGCGGCGCCGGTTGCGGGGACGCGGGCCGGATGCGCGGTCCTGCCCGGTGCGGGCGCCGGCGGGCCCGCCGGGCCGCGGGTGTCATGCGGGGCGGCGGCGGCCGGGGCCCACGCGGGGGCTCCGCGGGCCGGGAACGCGCGCGCCGGGTGCGGCCGGACACCGGTCGCACCCACGCCCCCGGCCGGTGCCGTGGCGGCGGAGCCGCCGACGGCGGCCACCCGCGCGGTCTCCGGCAGCGACACCAGCGCGCCGTCCAGGTCCAGACGCACGGGCAGGCGGGGCCGGCGGGGCTCGGCCCGGCGGCCGCCGGAGGCGAGCAGCGGGGCGGCGTCGGGCTCCGCGCCGTCCACCCACAGGGCCGTGACGACGCGGCGGAGCTGCGCCAGGCTGTCGCGCGTGCCCGCGTGGGCGGAGACCACCAGGTGCTCGCGCCCGGACAGCGTGTCGCCGATCAGCGAGCCGAGCTGGCCCGCGCCGAGCTGGACGAACGCGCGGTGGCCCGCCTCGTACATGGCGGAGATCATCAGCCGGAACCGCACCGGCTCCAGCAGGTGGCGCACGAACAGCTCGCGCACCGCGTCCGCGTCCTCGGGGTAGGGCGCGGCCGTCGTCGCCGACCAGACGGGGACCGTGGGGCGGTGCAGCGTGTAGCCCTCCGCCGCCCGCCGGATCGGGTCGAGATAGGGGGCCAGCATCGGCGTGTGGAAGCCGGACCGGAACGGCAGCACCTGGCTGATCACGCCGCGCTCGCGCATCCGCGCCACCAGGTCGCCGACCGCGTCCTGCGGGCCGCAGACCATCGACTGGTTCGGCGCGTTGTCGTGGGAGAGGACGACATCCTCGCGCCCGGCGAGCTCCGCCGTCACCTGGTCGGCGGGCATCCCGAGCACGGCGAAGACCGCACCGGGCACGCGCAGCGCGTCCGGGTCGAAGTCCGCGAGGAAGGCGTCGACCTCCTCGGGGGAGTGGAAGCCGCCGCATGCCATCGCGGTCCACTCGCCGACGCTGTGCCCGGCGACCGCGTCGGGCCGCACGCCGACCCGCCGCAGCGCGGTGTCCAGCAGCCTGCCGAGCTCGAAGACGGCCGTGCCGTGGCGGCCGACGTCCCCGACCCTGGCGTCGCCCCCGGCCGACCAGGGCAGGCCGAAGTGCGCGGCCAGCTCCGCCACGCGCGGGTCGAACTCCGCCTCGAGGCCGGGGAAGACGAACGCCGTGAGGCCCCCGCCCGCGGGCCCCAGCAGCGGGCGCGGGCTGAACCACACCTCGCCGCGCCCGCGCCAGGCCGCGCCGCGCGCCACCGCCTTGCGGCCCAGCGTCAGCCGCCGCGGCGTCGGGTCGACGATGCCGAGCCGGGCGGGCTCGTCCGCCCCCACCAGCTCCCGCTCGTCCCGCGAGGCGGCCAGCACCTCCGCGTCGGGGCGGTCCAGCAGCGCGGCGAGCCCGGCCGGGTCGGGCGCGGCCAGCCGCAGCACCCGCTCCGGCTCCGTCACCGTGACCGCGTGGCGGCGCGCAGGGCGGGCGGCGGACGCGGGGCGTTCCAGCACCACGTGGGCGTTGATGCCGCCGAAGCCGAAGGCGTTGACGCCCGCGCGCTCAGGGCCCTGCCAGGGCCGGGCCGCCGCCAGCGGCGCGAAGCGGGTGGCCTCCAGCGCGGGGCTGGGGTCCTCGCAGTGCAGCGTGGGCGGCAGCACGCCGTGGTGGAGCGCGAGCGCGGTCTTGATCATCCCGGCGATGCCGGCGGCGGGCATGGTGTGGCCGATCATCGACTTCACCGAGCCGATCGCCGCCCGCGACGCGCCCCGCCCGCCGGGCCCGAACGCCTCGGCGACGGTGGCGAGTTCGGCCCTGTCGCCGGCCGGGGTGGCGGTGCCGTGCGCCTCCAGCAGCCCAATGGCGTCCGGCGCCCGCGGGTCGAGGCCCGCCGCGTCCCACGCCTGCCGCACCGCCCGCAGCTGCCCGGCCGGGTCGGGGTTGAGCAGGCTGGCGCCGCGGCCGTCGCTGGCCACGCCGGTGCCGGCGACCACGGCGTAGATCCGGTCGCCGTCGCGCTCGGCGTCCGCCAGCCGCTTCAGCACCACCACGCCGGTGCCCTCGCCGATGAGCACGCCGTCGGCGCCCCGGTCCAGCGGCCGGATGCGTTCACTCGGCGAGAGGGCGCCGAGCTGGCTGAAGACGCTCCACAGCGTGATGTCGTGGCAGTGGTGAACGCCGCCGGCCAGCACGAGGTCGCAGCGGCCCGCGTCCAGCTCGCGCACGGCGTGGTCCACGGCCACCAGCGCGGAGGCGCAGGCGGCGTCCACCGTGTACGCCGGGCCGCGCAGGTCGAGGCGGTTGGCGACCCGCGAGGCGGCGAGGTTGGGCACCAGGCCGATCGCCGACTCGGGCCGCTCCGGGCCGAGTCGCTCGGCGAACGCGGCGCGCACCGCCTCCACCCGCTCCTCCGGCAGCTCCGGCAGCAGCTCCCGCAGCGTGCGGGTGAGCTGGTTGGCGGTGCGGACCCGCTGGTCGAGGCGGACCAGGCCGGGCGTGAGGTAGCCGCCCCGGCCCAGGACGACGCCGACCCGCTGCCGGTCGGCCGGCAGCGCCGCGTCGCCGCCCGCGTCCGCCAGCGACTCGTGCGCCACGTGCAGGGCGATGAGCTGGTCGGGCTCCGTGCCGGGCACGGAGGCGGGCATGATGCCGAAGCGGGCCAGGTCGAACTCGGCGTCCGCGTCGACGAAGCCGCCCCGGCGGCAGTACATCCGGTCGGCGCGCCGCGGCCCGTCGGGGGCGTAGAACTCCGCGTCCCAGCGCCCGGCCGGTACCTCGGTGATGGCGTCGACCCCGTCGACGATGGTGCGCCAGTAGCCCGCCAGGTCCCGCGAGCCCGGGAAGAACGCGGCCATGCCGACGATGGCCACCGGTGTGCGCGATGCCTCTCCTCGCTCGCTCATGGCACGGCTCACCAGCCGGACGCCGTGTAGACCACCGAGTGGACCGTGGGGTCGCCCCAGGCGAGCTCGCGCAGCAGGGCGAGCGGGCCCTCCTCGGGGTCGATCAGCTTGATGCCGCGCGCGACGTAGGAGCGCATCAGCTCGGGCGTGACCATGCCGCCGCCGGCCTCGGCCGCGGCCCACGGGCCCCAGTGCACGGTGACGCCACGACGGCCCTCCTCCGGCGCCGACCAGCGGCGGCCCAGCTCCTCCAGCGCGTCGTTGGCGGCGGCGTAGTCGGACTGGCCGCGGTTGCCCAGCGCGGCGGCGATGCTGCCGAAGAGCACCGCGAACCGGGGCCGGGAGCCGGCGGGCAGCGCGTTCACCGCGTCGAGCAGCACCTGGGCGCCCGCCACCTTGGTGGCGAAGACGCGGCGGAAGGAGTCGGTCGTCTTCTCGGCGATCAGCTTGTCCTCGATCACCCCGGCCGCGTACACCACGCCGTCGAGGCGGCCGTGTTCGGCGTGGATGTCCTTGACCACACCGCGGAGCGCCTCGGCGTCGAGCACGTCGCCCGCGTGGTACCGCACGGGGCTGCCGAGGTCGCGCAGCGCCTGGAGCGTGCCGCGGACCTCGCGCTCGGCCAGCAGCGCGGAGACGGCGCGCTCGACCGCCGCGGGGGTCTCCAGGCCGGGGGCGCGCGAGGCGGCGAGCGCGGCGCGCAGCCCGGCCCGGTCGGGGATCGACGCCGTGGCGGGGTCCTCGGGCCCGGCGGACAGCGGGGTGCGGCCCAGCAGTTCGACGCGGCAGCGGGCGGCAGCGGCGAGGGTACGGGCGAAGCGGGCGGTGATGCCGCGCGCGCCGCCGACCAGCAGCACCACGGAGTCGCGGTCCAGGCCGGCCGCGGCGGCCTCGGCCGCGCCGTCGCCCGCGGGGCCGGCGCCGGTGGCGGCGAGCGGGCCGAGGCCGGTGAGGGCCAGGGTGAGCGCGCGGCGCCGCCCGCCGTCGGCCAGCACCACGGGTTCGGAGTCGGCGGGGGCGGCGGCGAGTTCGGCCAGCACGGCGCCGGCCAGCGCCTCCGGGCCCTCGTCGGGGCCCACCTCGATCAGGGTCGCGGCCGTGCCGGGGTGTTCACGGGCGACGGAGCGGAAGAAGCCGCGCAGGCCGGTGACGGGGCCGGTGGTGCGGCGTTCGACGGCGAGCAGGCGTCGGGGCCCGGCCGCTAGCACGGCCTTGAAGAGCTCGAACGCCTCGGGCAGCGGGGGCTCCTCGGCGTCGAGCGCGCCCAGGTAGAGCACGGTGGCGTTCGCCTCGACGGCGTCCGCCGGGGCGGTCTCGGCGCGCAGCCCGGCGGCGCGCAGCCGCTCGGCGAGGGCGGCGGCGGTGGGCTCGGCGCCGCCGAGCAGCAGCACGGCGGTGCCGGGGGCGGGCGCGGCGGCGGGAGCGGGGAGCTCGGTCTCGGCGAACTCCAGGCGCTGCGGCGGCACCACGCTGCCCTCGGCGGTCGTTGCGTCCGTGGTCCCGCCCATGGCCCCGGCCCCGGTGTCGGTCCCGGCCGCGGCCTCGGCGTCGGTGCCGCTGTCGGCGTGCTCGGTCTCCGGGCGCGCCGCGTCCGCGCCGCCGACGTGGGCGAGCAGCAGCTCGGTGATGGTGTCAGCGGTGCGGGCGGTGCTCAGCTCGTCGAGGTCCGCCCCGGCCGCCATGGGCAGCCCGAGCCGGGTGGCGAGCTCGCCGGCGATCTCGGCGCGCTTGATGGAGTCGACGCTGAGGTCGGCCTCCAGGTCGAGGTCGGGCTCGATCATCTCCACCGGGTAGCCGGTGCGGTCGGCCACCACCTCCAGCACGGAGGCGAGGACACCCTCCCGGTCCAGCGCCGGCCCGGCCGTGGCCGGTTCGGGCGCCGGTGCCGGGGCCGGTGCGGGGGCCGCCGCCTCCGCCGTCGGGGCCGGGGCAGGCGCGCCCGGCGCCAGGGCCGGAGCGGCGCCCCATGGCTCCTGGGGGGCCTGCGGCAGGGGCACCGGCGTGTGGGCCGGCGCCGCGGGCGCGCCGGGCGCGGCCCCGAGGTAGCCCAGCAGCACGTCGCGCTGCGCGGCGATCATCTCCCGGCTCGAGCGCAGGAACTCGGCGATCAGCGCGTCGGGGCCGGACGGGTACGGGGACGGGGCGGTGGGGGTCGGCGTGGGAGTGGGGGTGTCGGGCACGATGAGCTCCGGGGCGATGCGGCGGGCGGGGTGCAGTGCGTTGGGCGGGATGGTGCCGTCGGCGCGCCGGACGAGCTGGCCGTCCACGGTCCACCCGGCGGGGGAGGCGGCGAGCGTGGCCGCCGTGGCGGTCTCCGGGTCGTGAGCCTGGCGGCTGGTGAAGAGCGGTCCGGTACGCAGGTCCACGCCGGCGACGGCGAGCTGGGCCACGGCCGCGAGGAGGCCCCGCGGCCCCTCACCGGGCCGGCCCTCCAGCCGGATCACGCGGTGCGGGCGGCCGTCGAGCACGGCCGAGACCAGTCCGCTGAGCACCTTGCCCGGCCCCACCTCGAGGAAGACCCGGGCACCCGCGGCGTACATGGCCTCGATCTCCTCGGCGAACCGCACGGGCGCGCCGATCTGCTCGGCGAGGCGGGCGCGCACTCCCTCGGCGTCGGCCGGGTACGGCTCGGCGGTGCTGTTGGCCCACACGGGGAAGCCGGGCGGCCGCACGTCGAGCGCGTCGAGCGCGGCGGCGAACTCCTTGCCCGCCCCGGCCACGAGCGGGCTGTGGAAGGCGCAGGCGACGGTGAGCGGCCGGGCGGCGAGGCCGTTGTCCCTCAGGCGGCCGACGGCGGCGGTCACCGCGCCGGCCGGGCCCGAGATCACGGTCTGGCTGGGGGAGTTGCGGTTGGCGGTGACGACGTCGCCGTCCAGGCCGGCCAGCCGCAGCACCTCGTCCACCCGTTCGGGGGCGGCGGTGACGGCGGCCATGGCGCCGGGGTCGCCCGCGTCCCGCACCTGGCCGAGGATCGCCTCGGCGCGGGCGGCGGAGGCGGCCAGCACCTCGCGGGGCGTCAGACAGCCGGCGACGCCGAGCGCCACCAGCTCGCCGTAGCTGTGCCCGCCGGCCATGTCCGGGCGGACCCCGAGCCGCGTCAGCAGCTCGGCGGCGGCCAGCTCGACGATGCCGAGCGCGGGCTGGGCCACGGCGGTGTCGGTGATGCGGGCGAGTTGCGCGGCCGCGGACTCCTCGTCGAACGCGGCCGGCGGGTAGAGCGCCTCGGCCCACCGGGCGCCCTCGCGGAGGTGGCGCCGCAGCTCGGGGAAGAGCACGAACAACTCGGCGAGCATGCCGGGCCGCTGGCTGCCCTGGCCGGGGAAGAGGAACGCCAGCTTGCCGCGCGCCGCACCGTCGCTGCCGTCCGGCTCGGCGGCGTAGAGCCCGGCGCCGGGGTCGTGCTCGCCCGCCGCGGCCCGGTCCAGCAGCTCCGCCAGCTCGGCCAGGCTCCCGGCGAGCACGGCGATCCGCACCGGCTCCCCGCGCCCGGCGGCCAGGTCGCTGCGGCGGGCGGCGGCACGGGCGTAGTCGCGCAGCCGCCACCGCCGGCCGTCGGCCTCGGCCCGCGTCATCAGCTCGGCGAGGGCGCGCACGGCACGGCGGGCGGCGGTCTCGTCCGTGCCCCGGAAGGTGAACAGCTCCACCGGCCACTCGTCGAGCGCGTGCGCGGCCGGGGCTTGGTCGTGGGCGCGCAGCACCACGTGGAAGTTGGTGCCGCCGAAGCCGAAGGCGCTCACGCCCGCGACGCGCTCGGCCGGCTCGGCAACCCAGGGGCGGGCGGCGGTGTGGAACGCGAAGGGGCTGCGGTCGGCCTGCCAGGCGGCGTTGGGGCGCGACAGGTGCAGCGTCGGCGGCTTGACTCCGTGGTAGAGCGAGAGCGTCGCCTTGATCAGCCCCGCCAGGCCCGCGGCGCACTTGGTGTGGCCGATCTGCGACTTCACCGAGCCGACCACGCAGGAGCCCGGCGCCGCGCCGGCCTCGGTGAACACCTCGGTGAGGGTGGTGAGTTCGGTGCGGTCGCCGACGACGGTGCCGGTGCCGTGGGCCTCGATGAGCCCGATCTGCGCGGGCGAGACGCCGGCGTTGGCGAACGCCCGGGTCAGGGCGGCGCGCTGGCCCTCGGGGCGCGGCGCCGTCAGGCCCAGGGCGCGGCCGTCGCTGGCGCTGCCGACGCCGTCGATGACGGCGTAGATCCGGTCGCCGTCGCGCTCGGCGTCGGCCAGCCGCTTCAACGCGACGCAGGCCACGCCCTCCCCGAGCGCGATGCCGTCGGCCGTCTCGTCGAAGGTGGCCGAGCGGCCGGTGGGGGACAGGGCGTGCACGGAGGAGAAGAGGAGGTAGTCGTTGATGCCGTTGTGCAGGTCGGCGCCGCCGCACAGCACCAGGTCGCTGGTGCCCAGCGCCAGCTCCTTGCACGCCACGTCGACGGCGGTGAGGGAGGAGGCGCAGGCGGCGTCCACCGTGTAGTTGGCGCCGCCGAGGTTGAGCCGGTTGGCGATGCGGCCGGCGATGACGTTGGCGAGCATGCCGGGGAAGGAGTCCTCGGTCAGCCTCGGCAGCTGCTCGTCGAGGGCCGGCGGCAGCGCGCCGGTGTAGGCGGGCAGCACGGTGCGCAGCGCGGAGGCGTTGGACAGGTCGCTGCCGGCCTCGGCGCCGAAGACGACCGAGGTGCGGGAGTGGTCGGTGCCCGGCGCGTCGCAGCCCGCGTCGGCCAGCGCGCGGCGGGCGGCCTCCAACGCCAGGAGCTGCACGGGCTCTATGGCGCCGAGCGAGGCCGGCGGGATGCCGTAGCGCAGCGGGTCGAAGGGGATCTCGGGCAGGAAGCCGCCCCAGCGGGAGGGGGTGTGCTCGCCCTCGCCGTCGGGCGCGAAGTACAGCTCGGGGTCCCAGCGGTGGGCGGGGACCTCGGTGACGCAGTCCCGGCCGGTGAGGATGTTGGCCCAGAACGCCGACAGGTCGGGCGCGCCGGGGAACATGCCGGCCATGCCGACGACCGCGATGCGCAGCGGCTCGGGGGCGGGCGGCCCGGCGTGGCGGGCGGAGCCGGCGTTCGCCAGCTCGGCGCGCAGCGCGGCGGCCCGCTCGCGCAGCCATCCGGCGGCCCCGGCCGAGACCGCGTCGTGGAGGGCGGCGATCGTGGTGACCCGCTCACGCAGCACCACGACGTCCCCGGCCATGAACATGCCCTCGCCGGCCTGCCGTTCCTCGCCGACCTCCCGCAGCTCGTCGCCCACCCGCTCGATGCCCTTGCTGGCCAGCCGCAGCCTGCCGACGTTGAACCGCTCGAGCCGCTCCCACGCCTCGCGCTCGGGCAGGCCGCGCTCGCGCAGCTCCGCCTTGAGCCGGGCGAAGTCCTCGGTGAAGGGGCTGGCCGCGCAGCGGGTGGCGTGCCCGGGGGCGGTGGTGAGCAGCTCGGTGCGGTCGGTGGCCAGGATCTGGCGCTGGAACAGCGGCTGGATCGCGCCGGCCCGCACCGCCTCCTCCGTGAAGAGGTACGCCGTGCCCATCAGCACGCCAACGCCGGCCCCGGCGCGGGTGAGCGGGGCGGCGAGCGCGGCCACCATGGCGGCGGAGCGCTCGTCGTGGATGCCGCCCGCGAAGAGCACGGTGAGCGAGGCGGCCGCCTCGGGGCCCTGCTCTTCGGCGAACGCCAGCAGCTCGGCGACCTGGGCCTCCCACAGTGGGAAGCTGTGGCGCGGCCCGACGTGGCCGCCGCACTCGGCGCCCTCGAAGACGAAGCGGCGGGCCCCGGCGGCGAGGAACTGCCGCAGCAGGCCGGGGGAGGGGACGTGCAGGAAGGCGGTGATGCCCTCGGCCTCCAGCGCGGCGGCCTGGGCCGGGCGGCCGCCCGCGATGATCGCGTGGGAGGGCTTCAGCTCGCGCACGGCGGCCAGCTGGGCGGCCCTGATCTCCTCGTCGGCGAAGCCGAGGATGCCCACTCCCCACGGCGCGTCGCCCAGCTCCTGCCGGGTGCGGGTGAGCAGCGAGCGCGTCTGCTCGGCGGAGGACAGCGCGAGCGCGAGGAACGGCAGGGCGCCGGCGCCGGCGACGGCCGCGGCGAACTCGGGCTGGTCGCTGACCCGGGTCATCGGGCCCTGGGCGATGGGCAGCGCGGTCCCCAGCGCCCTGGCCGCGGGGGAGCCGGGGGCGAGCGCGGCGGCGGGCGTCTCCTCCTCGACGGCCTCGGTGATGGCGGCGGCGACGCCCTTGACGGCCTCGGCCACCGAGGGCCAGCGGCGGGCGAACCAGGAGGCGAGGAAGGCGTCCTGCCCGACCGGCAGGACGGGCGGGAGGCCCGTCCCCGGCTCGCCGCCGCCTTCGCCGGCCGCCGAGGCGAGAAACGCCAGGAACTCGGCGCGGTCGCGCGGCAGCCCGGGCGCGCCCGGGCCTCGGCGGCGCAGCACGCGAACGCCGTGGTGGAGCACGGTCTCGGAGCCGTCGAGCCCGGAGAGCGCCTCGGTGATCTCGAACGGCAGGCCCGCCGCGTCGTAGAGCGCGAGCTGGGTGTCGAGCACCACGCCGGCGGCGCCTCCGGCGACGGCGGCGGCGGCCGTGCGGGGACCTATGCCGCCCCAGGCCCAGACCGGCAGCGCGAGCTCCGCCAGCTCCGGGTCGGCGAGGACGCGCTGCAGCAGGACGAAGGTGCTCAACTCGCCGACGGCGCCTCCGGCTTCGGCGCCGCGCACGACCAGGCCCGCGGCGCCGCCGCGCGCGGCACGGCGGGCACCGGGCAGGTCGGTGACCTCGGCCAGCACGCGGCGTTCGCCGAACTCGGCGGGGGAGCGGCCCGGGTCGGCGAGCAGCACGGTGTCCGCCAGGGCGGGCAGCGAGGAGGCGGTGACCGGGCAGCCGGGGCGTACGCGCACCCCGAACGGCAGTGAGGACCAGCGGCTGGTGACGTCCAGGCAGTCAGCGACGCGCCGTTCGTCGCCGGTGGGAAGCTCCAGTATGCCGAGCGCCCCGGCTCGCGCGGCGGCCACTGTGAGACGTGGCGAGGGGCGGTGCACGGGGTTGACCGCGACGACCAGACCGGACCGCGTGGACACCGGCATCGGCATGAACACTCCCGACCGCTGGATCATATAACCGAATTAGCAGGAAGCAGTAAAGTAGCTGCTTTTCCATGCGGTCAAATTCGCGAGGCTCGCGTGCGGTGGCCGCGCCCCCTCACGGACGCCAGAACGGTCGAATCGCCGCTTCACCAGGACACGCTGGTCTTTTATCTACCCGCCGCGGGCTGCCGCAATGCGGGCGACATAGACCTGTCATGAAAGCGAAACTCCGGATTTGCCCCCCAGGCCCTCACTGTGGGAGAGATCACAGGCCCGAACTGGCGTCTGAGGCGCCAATTGCCGGGGGATTCACGCCGATTGTGGCGACGAGCCACCACATCATCGCGCGACCTCCCATCTATGTTCCTCTTACCTCCACACCCGCGATCGGGTGTCGCGCCACCGGTTCAGAGGCCGTTATCCCGTGAGGGGGGAAGATGTCGCCGGAGCGACGCCAGACGGGCTCTGACGGCTATTACGCCCGTCCGTCATAATCCGACGACCCGCCGCCGAATGGCGAGACCACACCGAGACGAATCCGGCGCCGGATCGTGCGCCCGGCGCCGGATGGGACGAATTGCGCGGGGCTCAGCCGCGGGCGGCCACCCGCGCCCGCCGCGCCGCCGCCACCATGTGGCGCAGCGCCGGCTCCACCTCCTCGTAGCCGCGCGTCTTCAGGCCGCAGTCCGGGTTGACCCACAGCCGCTCGGCCGGCACGGTCCGCACCGCCGCCGCCAGCGCCTCGGCCACCTCGTCCTCGCTGGGCACGCGGGGCGAGTGGATGTCGTACACGCCCGGCCCCACGCCGCGCCCGAAGCCGGCGGCGCGCAGGTCGCCCAGCACCGCCATGCGGGAGCGGGCCGCCTCGATCGTCGTCACGTCGGCGTCCAGGCCGTCGATCGCCGCGATCACGTCGCCGAACTCCGCGTAGCACATGTGGGTGTGGATCTGCGTGGCGTCGGCCGCTCCCGCGGTCGCCAGCCGGAAGGCGTCGAGCGCCCACCGCAGGTACCCGGGCCGGTCGGCTGCCCGCAGCGGCAGCAGCTCGCGCAGCGCCGGCTCGTCCACCTGCACGATCCGGATGCCCGCCGCCTCCAGGTCGCGCACCTCGTCGCGCAGCGCCAGCGCCACCTGGTCGGCGGTGGCGGCCGGCGGCTGGTCGTCGCGGACGAAGGACCAGGCCAGTATCGTCACCGGCCCGGTCAGCATGCCCTTCACCGGACGGCTCGTCAGCGACTGGGCGTACGCGCTCCACTCCACCGTCATCGGGCCGGTGCGCGCCACGTCGCCGTGGAGGATCGGCGGGCGCACGCACCGCGAGCCGTAGGACTGCACCCAGCCGTGCTCGGTGGCGGCGAAGCCCTCCAGGCGCTCGGCGAAGTACTGCACCATGTCGCTGCGCTCCGGCTCGCCGTGCACCAGCACGTCCAGGCCCAGGCGTTCCTGAAGCGCGATGACCCGCTCGATCTCGCCCCGCATCCGCCGCGTGTAGCCCGCCTCGTCCAGCCGCCCCGCGCGCAGCTCGCCCCGGGCCCGGCGCACCTGGTCGGTCTGCGGGAACGAGCCGATGGTGGTGGTCGCCAGCGGCGGCAGCCCCAGCCGCTCGTCCTGGGCGCGTGCCCGCTCGGCGTACGGGGCGCGCCGCCGGTGGTGCGGCCGCAGCGCCGCGATCCGCGCCCGGACCCGGTCGTCGCGGCGCGCCGACGCCCGGCCGCGCCGCACCGCCTCGCCGGCCTCCGCCAGCCGCCCGGTGACCGCCGGGTCGTGCGCGCGCAGCGCCTCGCCCAGCAGCACCACCTCCGCCACCTTCTGGCGGGCGAACGCCAGCCGCTCGCGCAGCCGCGGGTCGGGGCCGGTCTCGGCGTCCAGGTCGTAGGGCACGTGCAGCAGCGAGCAGGAGGTGGACACCGCCAGCGAGCCGACGGAGCCCAGCAGGCTGGCGCAGGTCGCGGCGGCGGCCGGCAGGTCGGCGCGCCACACGTTGCGGCCGTCGACCACGCCGGCCACCAGCGTCTTGCGTCGCAGGCCCGGCAGCGCGGGGATCTCGCGGGCGGCCTCCGGCCCGGCCACCAGGTCCACGGCGATCGCCTCCACGGCGCTGTCGGCCAGCACCGGCAGGGCGGGGCCCAGGTCGCCGAAGTACCCGGCCACGAGCAGGCGGGGACGGTCCGGGGCCGCCGCCAGCCGCTCGTAGGCGCGGCGCAGCGCGGCCAGCTCGGCACCCGTCCGGTCGGCGGCGAAGGCGGGCTCGTCGAGTTGCACCCACGCGGCGCCGGCCGCGGCCAGCCGCCGCAGCACCTCGGCGTAGCACTCCAGCAGCGGGTCGAGCAGGTCCAGGGGCGCGAAGCCTGCGGGCGCTCCGGGCGCGGGCTTGGACAGCAGCAGGAACGTCACCGGGCCCAGCAGCACCGGCCGGGTCTCCACGCCCAGCGCCGCCGCCTCCCGGTACTCGGACACCGGCTTGACGTCCTGGTCCCCGGCTGCCTCTCCGGCCGGCGCGAAGGCGGTGCCGGGGCCCAGCTCCGGGACGATGTAGTGGTAGTTGGTGTCGAACCACTTCGTCATCTCCAGCGGCACGACGTCCTCGTGGCCCTCGCGGTCCCCCCGGCCGCGCGCCATCGCGAAGTAGGTGTCCAGGGGCGGCAGGCCGAGCGCGCGGAAGCGCGGCGGCACGGCGTCCACCATGACGGCGGTGTCCAGCACCTGGTCGTAGAGGGAGAAGGTGTTGCCGGGCACCGAGGTCAGGCCGCTGCCGGCCAGCTCGGTCCAGGTCCGCGCGCGCAGCTCGCGGCCCGCCGCGGCGAGCTCCTCGGCGCTCAGGCGGCCGGCCCAGTAGCGCTCCACGGCGCGCTTCAGCTCCCGGCGGGGGCCGATCCGGGGGTAGCCGAGGACGGTCGATCCGATGGCGGGGTCGGTGGGGCGGGTGGGGTTGTCGATCACAGCTCTCTCCTCGCGAGCTCGCTGACCTGCAAGGCCCCGAGCACCGAGGGTGGCATGCGACGGCCGCCGCCACGGCGTAACGGCGCGGCGGCATGCGCGCACGGACCCACCCGCGAGGCCCGAAACCTTGTGGCGCGCACCGGCGGCGCGCGCACCGACGGCAGGTATTCGGACTCGCGGGCGTTCGCCGGTCCGTCGGGCCGGACCGGCGGAACCTACTGGCCGTCGCTTCCCAGGCGCATGCGCGCCCAGTGCCTGATGACGGCGGTCGTTCCCGCTCACCGCTGCGGGGCAGTCCCGGATTCGCACCGGGTTCCCTGTTGCCTCGCCCGCCCCCCGCGGGCGCGGGAGCCGGGCGAACCATCGGCGTACCCGAGCCTACCGCCGGGCGCGCCGCCGCCCGCCGCCGGCCGCCGGGCGGCAACGTTGGCTCCCCGTTTGCCGGGCGTTCCGGTTGACGGGCCATGCTGCGGCCCGTTCCACAGTTCGAGCATATCCAGCCAAGGAGGTACGCGATGGCGACGGCGAGCGGATCAGGAGGACCCGGAGGGAAACCGGGCCCCGTGCGGCGGCGGTCCCTGCTGCGCGGCGGCGTCCTCGCCTCGGCGGGGCTGACGCTGCCGGCGCTGCCCGCGCTGACGGGCGCCGCCCCCGCGCTGGCGCTCTCCGGGCGCCCGCAGGCCCGCTGGGGCGTGCAGGCCGGGGACGTCACCGCCTCCTCCGGGCTGGTGTGGGTACGCTCCGACCGCCCCGCCCGCATGATCGTGGAGACCTCGGCCACCGAGTCGTTCCGCACCACGCGCCGCTTCCCCGGCCCGCTGCTCACCCCCGGCAGCGACCTCACCGGCACGACACCGCTCTTCGGGCTGCCGCCCGGGGAGCAGATCCACTACCGGGTGCTGCTGGCCGACCCCGACGACCCCCGCCGCACCGGCGAGCCGGTGACCGGCACCTTCCGCACCGCCCCCGCCCGGCGCGGCGACGGCGTGCGCCTGGTGTGGTCCGGCGACCTCGCCGGGCAGGGCTGGGGCATCAACCCGGACATCGGCGGCTACCGCGCCTTCGAGGAAATGCGCCTGCTGGACCCGGACTTCTTCCTCTTCAGCGGCGACACCATCTACGCCGACGGGCCGCTCACCGGCAGCGTCACCCTGCCCGACGGCCGGGTGTGGCACAACGTCACCACCGCCGAGAAGGCGAAGGTGGCCGAGACCCTCGCCGAGTACCGGGGCAACTTCCGCTACAACCTGCTCGACGCGAACCTGCGCCGCTTCAACGCCCAGGTGCCCTCCATCGTGCAGTGGGACGACCACGAGGTGACCAACAACTGGTACCCGGGCGAGATCCTGGGCGACAGCCGCTACACCGAGCAGTCGGCGGACGTGCTGGCCGCCCGTGCCCGCCAGGCGTTCACCGAGTACTTCCCGCTGCCGCGCGACGGCCGCGTCCACCGCGTGGTGCGCCACGGCCCGCTGCTCGACGTCTTCGTGCTCGACATGCGCACCCACCGCAACGCCAACTCCCCCAACGACCAGGCCTCCGACCCCGTCGGCATCCTCGGCCGCGAGCAGCTGGAATGGCTCAAGGCCGGCCTGGCGCGCTCGCGGGCGATGTGGAAGATCATCGCCGCCGACATGCCGCTCGGTCTGGTGGTCGCGGACGGCGAGACCGACTTCGAGGCCGTCGCCAACGCCGACCCCGGCGCGCCGCTCGGCCGCGAGCTGCAGATCGCCGAGCTGCTGCGCTTCGTCAAGCACCGCCGCATCACCGGCACGGTGTGGCTGACCGCGGACGTGCACCACACCTCCGCGCAGCACTACGACCCGGCGCGGGCGGCGTTCACCGACTTCGCGCCGTTCTGGGAGTTCGTGACCGGGCCGCTGAACGCCGGGGCCTTCCCCGCCAGCGAGCTGGACGCCACCTTCGGCCCGGAGCGGGTCTTCGTCAAGGCGCCGACGCGCGCCAACGTCTCCCCGGCCGAGGGCTACCAGTTCTACGGCGAGGTCGAGATCGACGGCGACGGCGGCGAGATGACGGTCCGGCTGCGGGAGGTCGGCGGGGCGGTGCTCTTCACCAAGACGCTCCAGCCCGGCCTGGTGGGCCAGTAGGGACCCGCGCGGGGACCGTGCGAATCGCGCGGCGGGGCGTCAGACGATGCCCCGCCGCACCAGCGCGCCCAGCACCAGCGCGCCGGGCAGCAGCGGCAGCCACACCGTGATGACCCGGTACGCCAGCACGGTCGCGGTGGCCGCCGCCACGTTCGCGCCGGTGGCGACCAGCGCGACGACGAGCGAGGCCTCCACCGAGCCGAAGCCGCCGGGGGTGGGGACCGCGGCGGCCACCACCGAGGAGGCCAGGTAGGCCAGCACGACGTGCCCCACGGGCACTCCCAGCTCCAGCGACAGCGCGACCGCCACCAGCCCGGCGGCCTGGAGCGCGGGAAACGCCAGTGAGCCGCCCCACAGCGCCAGCACCCGCGAGGGCCGCGCGTGCACGGCGCGGACGTCCCGCAACGCCGTGCCGAGGAAGGTGCGTATCGCCCGCCTCACCCGGCGTATCGCCAGCGTCACGGCCACCGCCGCGACGGCCACCACCGCCGCGCCCGCCGCCACCAGCGGCAGCCCGACCCGGTCCGGCAGCAGCGCCTGGAGCCGCAGCGCCTCGGGGAAGGCGAGGAGGAGCGCCAGCAGCAGCGCCACGCGCGAGACGCCCTCGGCGAGGAAGTACAGGGCGAGCGCAGCCGAGTAGCGGGCGGGCGGCAGGCCGCAGCGGGCCATGAACCGGATGTTGACCGCGCCGCCGCCTATCCCGGCGGGCAGCAGGTGGTTGGCGGCCCCGGCGGCGAACTGCGTCACCAGCAGCCGCCCGGCCGGCAGCCGCTCCAGGACCGTGCCCTGCCGCGCGAAGGACACCGCGACGAAGCCCAGCGCGGTGCAGCCGACCGCCGCCAGCAGCCAGGTCCCGTCGGCGGCGAGGGCCTGCCGGAGACCCTCGCCGATCACCGACCGGTTGGCCACCACCCACCAGGCGACGCCGGCCAGCGGCAGCAGCGTGAGGATCCCCCGCCACGGGAGCCGCCGCAGCACGCTGGTGGTCTCTTGCCGCGGCATCGTCTGGTCTTCTCCCCATCCGGTGGCTCGATGTGCTCGCCAGAGCATGTCCCGGTCACGCGACGTCGCGGCGTCCGCCTGCCGACCGGCCAGAAGCCGCCCGGTGGCCGCCGCGTATCCGGGCGGTGCCGCTACGCCTTCACGGCGTCGGCGCTGGCGTCGTTTGGAAACAAGAGAAGAGGATAACCACGGGACCGCACTGGACCGCACGGGACCGCCATGCCCGGGTAGCGCCGGCGGCCCGGCGGGCCAGAGCGGAAGAACGATTCGCCCGCTTCGCCCCGCGTGCGCCTCAGTCCGCGTGCTCGCCGCCGCCGAGCGGGCCCCGGGCCGAGGCGCCCAGGGCCTTCAGCCACGACGGGCCGCTCAGCAGCTCCAGCAGGAGCAGCAGCCGGGTCAGCGGCTCCCACTCGGCGTCGGCCGGCCCGAGCGGCGAGCCGGCGACCGGCTCCTGCCCCGACTCCGTCTCCCGCCCCGACTGCAGCAGCGCCCAGACCGCCTTGCCGTGCCGGTCGGGCGTGGTCCACCCCCAGCTCTCGGAGAGCGACTGCAGCACGTGCAGGCCGCGCCCCGACTCGCGGAGGAAGTCCGGCTCCCGCACCACCGGGACCTCGGCCCCCGGATCGAAGACCGCGCAGAGCACGGACCCGCCGTAGTGGACCAGGCTCAACAGAAACGGTTGCTCGGTGGTGGCGGGCGGCAGCGGGCGGCGCTGTCCCTCGGGGGGAACGCCGTACCGCAGGGCGTTGGTCACCAGCTCCGAGACGACCACCGAGGCGTCGTCGGCCAGCTCATGAAGACCCCAGCCGTGCAGCGTCGTGCGGGTGAGGCCGCGCGCGGCGCCGGGCGACTCGGGGGCGTTGGCCAGGGGGAAGGTCACGAATCCCGCGGCGTCCGCGCCCGGGTCGTCACCGGAGTCGGGGGCCTGCCGGTCCTCGCGCGGCTCGGCGGACGGCTGCCGCGCCAGGGCGGCGAAGGGGAGCCGGCCCGAGGGGGGCAGTGGGGCCAGGGCCGCTGTCCGCCGGCCGCCCAGCACGCCGTCGGCGGTCTTCTCGCCTGTCCACCACGCCGGGTGAGCTGTCATCACGACCTCCGCAGCGCTTGTGACCCGACCCTGCCCACGGCACCACTCCACCGGGTCCATCCTGGTGGAACCCAGCGTATCCCTGCAAGTACATCTGAACGAACAGATGCAAGAACCGATGCATGAACAGATGCAAGAACGCGTCAATCCAGGGCAGTATTCGGTCAGTAGCCGTCCCGGCGACGACGGGGCGGGAGACCCGAAGCACGCAACAGAGGAGAGCACATGCCGCGGTTCACCAACGGCCTCCCGGCGACCAGCATCGACGGTGCGGTCTGGCGCAAGAGCGCACGAAGCAACCCCAACGGAAACTGCGTTGAGCTCGCCGGGCTGCCCGGCGGCGAGGTAGCCGTGCGCAACTCCCGCGACCCGGAGGGGCCCGCGCTCATCTACACCCGTGCGGAGATGACCGCCTTCATACAGGGGGCCAAGGACGGCGACTTCGACGACCTCGTCGGCCCGGAGGCGGCGGCAGGCTGACCGGTCCGCCGCCCGCCGATCCGCCCGAGCGGCAGGGAGCCACCGGTGAGGGCGGCTGTACGCCGCGTCCCGACAGTGGAACACTGGGGCGCATATTCCACCACTCAGGGGACCTCATGGCGTCAGCTCAGCCTCAGCCAGGCCGCGTCTCGTCGGTGACGGACATCCTGTCCCACCCGCGGGGCGGGCCCACCGTGCTGCGGATCGTGCTCGGCACCCACCTGCGCCGGCTGCGCGAGAGGGCCGGCATCAGCCGGGAGGCGGCCGGCGACGCCATTCGCGGCTCGCACGCCAAGATCAGCCGCCTGGAGCTCGGCCGGGTGGGCGCCAAGGGGCGGGACATCGCGGACCTCCTCACGCTCTACGGCGTGGTCGACGAGGAGCAGCGCGACCAGTTCCTCACGCTCGCCCGGCAGGCCAGCACCCCCGGCTGGTGGCAGAAGTACAGCGACGTGCTGCCGAGTTGGTTCGAGACGCTGATCGGCCTCGAGGAGGCCGCCTCGGTGATCCGCACCTACGAGGTGCAGTTCATCCCCGGCCTGCTCCAGACCGCGGACTACGCCCGCGCCTGCATCCGCCTGGGCCACCCCCACGCCTCCCACCGGCAGGTCGAACGCCGCGTCGAGCTGCGCCTGGAGCGGCAGAAGCTGCTGCTGCGTCCCGAGGCGCCCAAGCTGTGGGCGGTGGTCGACGAGGCGGCGCTGCGCCGTCCGCTCGGCGGGGCCGAGGCGATGCGGGAGCAGATCCGCCGACTGCGCGAGCTGGCCGAGCGGCCCAACATCACCCTCCAGATCGCCCCCTTCCGCCTCGGCGGGCTCGCTGCGGCGGGCCCGGTCACCATCCTGCGGTTCAGGGAGCCGGACCTGCCCGACATCGTCTACCTGGAGCAGCTCAACAGCGCGCTCTACATGGACAAGCGCGAGGACGTCGAGGACTACATGGCGGTCATGGACAGCCTGTGCGCCACCGCCGAGCCCCACGGCAAGACGGCCGAGTTCCTCGACGGGCTGCGCTTTCTCGACGGGCTCAAGCGCTCGCTGTGACGACAGGGTGAGCTCGTCTTCACGAAGCTCCCCTTCGTCGGCACACCTTCGCGCGTTCTTCGACTGGCTGTTCGACGGGCCGCCCCCTAGTCTGGGAGCGCTCCCAACCACCGAGCCGCACGCATGGAGGACGCATGCAAGGTGTCATGAGCATGAAAGGAACCCGCGAGCGAAGGGCGTGGCTGCTCAGGGCCATGGCGGCCGCGACGGCGTCGTTGCTCCTCCTCATCCCGTGGGCGGGCGACACCGCCAGCGCCCACGGCTCGACCGTCGACCCCATGTCGCGGAACTACGGCTGCTGGTACCGGTGGGGCGATGACTTCCAGAACCCCGATATGGAGACCGAGGACCCCATGTGCTGGCAGGCCTGGCAGGCCAACACCAGCGCCATGTGGAACTGGAACGGCCTCTACCGGGAGAACGTGCAGGGCAACCACCAGGACGCCGTCCCCGACGGCAGCCTGTGCAGCGCCGGGAACACCGGCGACGGCACGTACGACGCCCTCGACACCCCGGGGAACTGGACCACCACCGACATCGCCAACAGCGGCAGCTTCTCGGTCGACGTCTGGGACCAGGCGGACCACGGAGCGAAGTACTTCATGGTCTACGTGACCAAGCAGGGCTTCGACCCGAAGACGCAGCGCCTGACCTGGGACGACCTGGAGCTGGTCAAGGAGACCGACGCCTACGCGCCCGGCTCGGGCACCGCGAACCCCGAGGGCGGCTACAACTACGCCCTGGACGTCAGCGCGCCCGGACGCACCGGACACCACATCGTGTACACGATCTGGGAGGCCGGCCACGCCGACCAGGTCTACTACTGGTGCGCGGACGTGAACTTCGGCTGACGCTTCGCCTCCACCGCCACACGTCCGGCCGCCCCCGCCCCCATGGGGGGCGGCCGGACGTGTGGGTGCCCGCGCGGGCGCGGGCGGGGCGCGCGGCGTTCCGGCGGTAGCCTCCGGGCATGACACCAGCCACCGTCCGGGCGACCGGCCACGGCGTCGGCCCGCTGCTGCGGGAGTGGCGGCGCCGCGCCGGCATCAGCCAGCTCGAGCTGGCGTTGCGCGCCGACTCCTCGTCCCGGCACATCAGCTACGTCGAGACCGGCAAGTCCCGGCCGAGCGAGGAGATGGTGCTGCGGCTGGCCGAGCACCTGGACGTGCCCGTGCGCGAACGCAACGCCCTGCTGGTCGCGGCCGGCTACGCCCCCCGCTACCCCGAGACGCCGCTCGACGCCCCCGGGCTGGCCGTGGTGCGGCAGAGCCTGGAGCGGCTGCTCACCGGCTACGAGCCCTACCCGGCGGTGGTGGTGGACGGCGGCTTCCGGGTGCTGGTGGCCAACCGGGGCATCGCCATGCTGCTCGACGGCGTCCGGCCCTGGCTGCTCCAGCCGCCGATGAACGCCATGAGGATCGCGCTCCACCCCGAGGGGCTGGCGCCCCGCATCCTCAACTTCCGCGAGTGGCGCGAGCATCTGCTGGACCGGATGCGGCGCCAGCTCGCGCTGCCGCGCTCGGGCGCACTGCGGGAGCTGTACGAGGAGGTGGCCGCGTATCCGCTGCCGCCGGTGCCGCCCGGCGGGGAGGATCGGGCCGGCGATGGCCATGGCGATGGGCACGCCGGCAGTCCGCTCGCGCTGCCGATGGTGATCGAACACGCCGGCCGGCGGCTGTCGTTCCTGTCGGCGATCGCCACCTTCAACACGCCGGTGGACGTGACGGTCTCCGAACTGGCGGTGGAGACCTTCCTCCCGGCCGACCCGGAGACGGCGGACCACCTGCGCCGGGCCGCGGCTGGCTAGGTTCTGTCCGGGCGATCCTGCCGGGCCCGCGACGCCGGCCCTCGTGGTGGACGTCCGCCGCGGCGCCCCGATGGCCGATGCGCGCACGCGAGCCGGCCGCCACGAACCCAGCGGGCGCCACCCTGATCACCGTGAGGGCCGGACGAGCCAGCGGCGTGCCCGCTCCAGGCGCTCCTCGTTGCCGGATTGATCCGCGACGCCGGTGACGTCGCCGTGCAGGATCCGCCCGGCGTAGTAGAGGGCGTTGATGGCGTACCGGTAGTCCAGCAGCGCGTCCAGGGCGCGGTCGGTCTCCTCCGGAGAGAGCGCGTCCCGGTCGGTATAGGCACGGATCAGCGGCCGCGCGCGGTGCGGACCGCCGGCGTCCATCACGACCGTGGCCAGGTCGTACACCCGGGCCCACGGGCTGGACGCGCCCCAGTCGATGAGGCCGCACCGGCCGGTGGCGGGGTCGAACCGGAAGTGCTCGGGCGCGGGATCGCCGTGGACGGGGCCCCACGTCAGAGTCTCGGGGCGGAGCCGGCGCAGCCGCGTCGCGACCGCTTCGATCGCGGGCCGCATCCACGGACGCGCGTCCAGGACGGCGTCGTCGTCGATCCCCGCCAGCAGGTCGAAACGCGACCACGCCTCGTCCCTGGACACCGGCTCGGAGCCGAGCGCCCGGTGGACGCGGGCGAGGGTCGCGCCCATGAGCAGCATGTCCCCCTCGTCGTGGCCGTCCAGCTCCCTGCCCGGCACCCAGCGCAGCAGCGCCAGCTCGTGACCGGCGACGGGGACCGTACGGCGTCCGTCCCTGGCCGGCACCGGGGCACCGGAGGGGATACCGGCGTCCTCGACCCGCAGGGCCAGCTCCAGCCCGTAGCGGAGCTGGACCGCCGGCGGCCCCTCAGGGACGGCCTTCGCGACCCACGCGGCGTTGTCGTGCCTCACGTGCCAGGTCACGGAGTTCATGCCCCCCATCAGGGGGCTGACCTCGGCGTCGGGAAGGGCCCAGTGGCGTGCGAGGGCGTCGGCAATCGTCTGGCTGCGGGGCACCGTGGTGTGGTGTGACATGGGTGAGCATCTCCGGGAACGGCGAAGGAACCGCCCGACATGGCGGCTGGTCCGACCTCGTGCACGGCGCGGTGACGCGCCGCCGGAGATTCACCTCACCCGCCGGACACTACCGGCGCGACCGACGCGGGGACGAGGGAGTATCGGCTGAGGGGCGTGCTCGCGTCAGGCCGTGGCCGTGGCCGTGGCCGTGGCCGTGCGCGCCGCGCGCAGCGTGGCGTACTGCGCGGCCGCGAGAGCCGCGACGACCGCGGCCTGCGCGGGGATCCACACCGTGCCCGCCGTGCTGGGGTCCAGCCACAGCGCGAGCGCCGCGAAGCTGGCCACCGTCCACGCGATGTTCGCCTCCACGACGCAGTTCACCGCCACCGGTCGCGGCTCGGGGCTGCGCGCCAGCCAGCCGACCGCCGCCCCGTACAGCAGGAGGAACGCGCCCAGCGCGGCCAGCAGTCCGCCGTCGACCCCGAGCAGCCGCCCGACCGGTCCGGCCGCCAGCAGGTAGGCGAGGGCGTTCGCGGTGGTGACGGCCGCGTCCAGGGCCAGCCAGCGGCGCAGCCAGGTGCGGGGCGCTGAGGTGGTGATAGCGGACATGGGCATCGCCCTCCTTCGGGGGTGCGGAACCTGGGGCACCCACCATCGCCCGCGGCGTCCGGACCGTCGATGACCTCGGAGGTCATGCCCCGGCGAGAGAACGGCCCGGTACGGTAGCGCTGTTCACGGATGACGGCGCGTGACGGAGGGGAAGAGATGGAGCTGTTCGGCACGGCGGTCATCGGGGCGCTGGCGGGACAGATGGCGGTCGCGGCGGCGGACGAGGGCGGCCGCCGGGGAGTTGGCCTGCTGGCCGCGCTGCTGGGCCGGGCGCGCCTGCGGCGGCGCGGCTCGGAGGACGAGGAGGACGGGCAGGAAGGGCAGGACGGGCAGGACGGCGACAGCGGGGACGGCGAGCCGCCGACCGATCCCGAGGAGGCACGGCGGCGCGCCGAGGAGGTGGTGAACGCGGCCCGCGAGGACCGTGCGATCGCGGCGCTGCTGGAGGAGTTCGCCCGTCAGCACCTGGGCCTCCCCGCCGTGCGCGTTCCCGCTCCCCACCGCAGGCTGGTGGATCGTCAGGAGCAACTCGCCGAGGTGCGGCGGCTGGTCGGGCAGGCGACGGGCCGGCCACTGCTGCTCCTCCTGCTCGGGGAGCGCGACGGGGCGGGCAGCAGCCTGCTGGCCCGGCACCTCTCCCACGAGCTGGCCGATCTCCTGCCGGACCATCACCCGTCCGTCGACCTCGCCGGGCCCGCCGCCGGGCAGGAACTGACCCCCGACACGGCCGCCACCGAACTGCTCCTCGACCTCCGCGTGCCGCCCGACCTCATCCCCTCCCACCTCACGGGCAAGGTGCGGGCGTTGCGTGACCGGCTGGCGGGCCGGCGTTCGCTGGTGGTGCTGGACAACGCCCGCTCCGCGGAGCAGGTGGCGCCGTTGCTGGTCGGCGCCCCGGGCACGGTCACGGTCGTCACCGCCAGCCACCGCATGCCCGCTCTGGTGGCCGCGCACGGGGCCCGCGTCGTGCACGTGGGGCCGCTCGCCCAGCCGGACGCCGAGGAACTGCTGGCCATGGTCGCGGGCGAGGACCGCTTCCGGGCCGGGGGAGAGGCCGCCCGCCAGGCCGCGCGGCGCTGCGGCGGGCACGCCCGCACCCTCTGCGACCTCGGCGCGCTCGCGCACTTCGACCGGTCGCCCGACTGGGACGCCATGGCGCGTGAACTCGACGGCGCCGCACCGGATCCGGCCGGCGAGGCGGCGGGGCGGGCGTACCGGGGGCTCACGACCGGGGCCGCGCGGCTGCACCGCCTGCTGGGGCGGCTGCCCCGGGTGTCGCACGGCGTGCCCGCGCTGGCGGCGTTGGCGGGTCGCGACCGCGGGGAGACGGAGACGCTGCTCGGCGAGCTGACCGGCGGCGGGCTGCTGGAACGGGAGGGCGAGCGCGTCCGGTTGTCCGCCCCGGCGCACCGTCACGCCGCCGCCCAGCCGGAGGCGGAGGCGGCCGGCGCCCTGCGCGCCTGGGCCGAGTGGTGCCTGCGCACCGCCGCCGAGGCACAGACCAGCGTGATGCCGGGCCGCTGGTATCTGGGCGGGCTCGCCCGCGAACTGGCCGGGCGGCCACCGGCGTACGCCGATCCCGCCGCCGCCCTGGGCGTGCTGCGAGCCGAACGCCCGGTGCTGGTCGCGGCCGTGGGCGCGGCGGCCGACGCGGGCCTGCACGACGTCGCCTGGCAGCTGTGCGAGTCGATGTGGGCGCTGCACCTGCGGCTCGGCTTCCACGACGACTGCCTGACGACCCACGGGCGCGGCATCGAGGCGGCCAGGGCATGCGGCGACCGCCGCGCCGAGGCGCGGATGCTGGTGCAGCGCGGCTTCTCGCTGTGGGCGACGCGGCAGCACGAGCGGGCCGAGGCCGCGCTCCGGCAGGCGTACGCCACCGAGCCCGAGGACCACCCGCGCGGCATGGCGACCGCGGTGGAGTCGCTGGGCCTGCTGCGGCTCGACCAGGGCCGCCACGAGGAGGCCGGACGCCTCTTCCGCGACGCCCTGCCCCACGCCGAACGCGCCGGCGACCCGCGCGCCCTCGCCCTGCTGGCCCACCACATCGGGCGCGCCCTCGGCGGCCGGCGGCGGTTCGCCGAGGCGCTGGAGCAACTCGACGGCGCGCTGCGGGCGATGCGCGCCCTGCCGGTCCCCGACCGGTACAACGTCGGCCGGGTCCTCACCAGCGTCGGCGAGACCCGGCTCGCGGCGGGCGACCCCGCGGCGGCGGCCGGGCCGCTCGACGAGGCGCTGGAGATCATGATGGCCGAGGGCGCCTGGATACAGGAGGCGGCCGTGGCCGAGCTGCGCGCCCGCTGCGAGCCGGACGACGCCCGCGGCGGCCCCTGGTGGGAGCGGGCCTGGCAGCTTCGCGTGGCGCTGGGCGACGCGGAGGGCGTCGCGCGCACGCGGGAGCGCCTCACAGCGGCGGGCCGAGGGGACCCGGGAGCGGCGCAGGGCTGACCGACACCCGGTGGCGTGCGGCTCCAGTGCGGACCGTCATGCCACCGGCCAGCTCGGCCACGGACTTGCCGTTGCTCAGCCAGGCGTACAGCGCGGAGGCGTACGCCGCGGGGTCGGCGAGGTCGCGGCGGCCGTGCGGCCCGGGCGCGGCGGCGAGGGTGAGCACGCGGCCGTCCCCGGTGCGCACCGTGCACCGGTCCGGGCCGCCGACGAACGCCGTGAGCGCGGCGTAGGGGTGGCGGGCGGCGGCCTCGGCGGTCCAGGCGTCGGCGGGTCCGAGGCGGGGGTCGTCCTCGCGGCCGTAGCGGACGATGACGCCGGCCAGGGAGAGACGGCTGGGGTCGGGGCAGTCCTCGTTGACGACGGTGTGCGTGTCGTGCACGGCGTAGCCGGTCGCGGGCGGTGGGCCGGCGAAGCGGGCCACCTCGATCTCGGGCGGCTCGCCGGGGGCGGCGCCCAGCAGCCGGGTGAACGCGGTCAGCGGGGCGGTGCGGACGGGCGGCTGGTAGTCCGGCAGCGGCAGCGGATCGAGCAGCGCGGGGCGGTCGGCGGGCTCCGGTACGCCGATCAGCCCGTAGCACAGGCGGCGCAGCAGCGCGGCGGACTCGCCGGGCGCGGAGCTGACCTGGGCGGCGAGGTGGGCGTAGCTTCGGCCGGGGCGGTGGCCGTCGATGGCGGCGGCGAGCTGCGGCAGCAGCGGGGAGGCGGGCCGCAGCGCGGGCGCGGCCCGGCCGAGCGCGGCGACGGGCGAGTCGGGGTCGAGCTGGTCGTGAGGGAACGCGCCGAGCAGCACGGGGATTCCGAGTGCGGCGGCGTAGAAGGTGACGGAGCCGTGGTCGCCGATCACGCAGTCGGCCGCGATCAGCGCCTGCCGCCAGTCGGCGAGGGGGTCGATCAGCGTCAGCCCGGCCTGCCGGGCCCGGCGGCACCAGGCGCGGACCTGGCCGGGGCCGTGGCCGTGCCAGATGTTCGGGTGCAGCACGGCGGCGGTGCGGTACTCGTCCGCGGGCAACTCGCCCGCGAGCCGGGGGAGGAGGGCGGGCAGGACGTCGCCGCCGCCGTCGCCGAAGAGGGATTCGGGGTTCCAGGTGGAGGTGAGGAGCACGAGCCGCTGGCCGTGGGCCATCCCCAGCGCCCGGCGGAAGCGGTCGCGGTGGGGGAGGGCGGCCAGCAGCCGGTCGTAGCAGGGGTCACCGGCCAGGCGCGCGGTGGGCGCGGCCTCGGGGCAGGCGGCGCGCAGGCGGGCGAGCTGCTCGGGGTGGGAGAGGACGGTGGCGGTGGCGATGGGGCGCCCCTCGTGCAGCAGCCACTCGGGCGACATGCCGAAGACGGGCACGGCACGGGCAGGGCGTTCGGCGTTCGGCGTTCGGCGTTCGGCGTTCGGCGTTCGGCGTTCGGCGTTCGGCGTTCGGCGTTCGGCGTTCGGCGTTCGGCGTTCGGCGTTCGGCGTTCGGCGTTCGGCGTTCGGCGTTCGGCAGCTTCTTATTATATCCCACACCGTGTGACAAAACGGCCAACGGGCCGGTGAGCGCGTGGAGTTGGCCCCCGTAGCTGGCGGCGAGGGCGAGGTCGACGGGCGTGCGTACCGCCTGCTCCCAGGGCAGCACGGGCAGGCCGAGGTCGGCGAGCAGCTCCTGGACCCCCGCCCGGAAGGGCGAGGATCCCGGGCAGGTGGCGAGGAGCTGGATCCGCAGGTCGTCGCGGAAGAGCGGGAGCACGTCAATCAGCCGGGTCGCGGCGGTGACGTTGTGCACGACGAGCAGCACCCGCCGGCACCCCGCCCGCGTGGCCCACCGCTCGGCGCCGGGCCCCACCGGCACCCGTATCTCCGTCGCCTCTCCCTGGTACATCGCACCAAAATAGCGTTGCCGCTGATGGCGCCGGCCCGGCACGATCCGGGAATGGAGACGAGAGCGCAGCCGACCCTGCATCCCGCGATCCGCGCCTACTACGAGCGAGGCGGCGAGGAGACCCGTCTCGCGCCCGAGCCGGGCCGCCCGGCCGACTCCAGGCTCGAGTTCTGGCGCACCCGGGACGTGCTGCGCCGCGTGCTGCCCGCCCCGCCCGCCCGCGTGCTGGACGTCGGCGGCGCCAGCGGCGTACACGCCGCCTGGCTGCAAGCAGACGGGCACGAGGTCGAGTTGCTGGATCCCGTGCCGCTCCACGTCGAGCAGGCGCGGGGCAAGGGCATCGCGGCGCGGCAGGGCGACGCCCGCCAACTCCCCGAGGCGGACAGCGGCTTCGACGCCGTGCTGCTGCTGGGCCCGCTCTACCACCTGCCCGAGCGCGCGGCGCGGATCCGCGCGCTGGCCGAGGCCCGCCGCGTCGCCCGCCCCGGGGGCCTGGTGGCCGCGGCCGCCATCAGCCGGTGGGCGCCGCTGCACGACGGTCTGGTCCAGGGCTACCTCTTCGACGAGGAGCGGCGGAAACGCACGCTCGAGGTCGTGCGGACCGGCCACCACAGCCCCGGTGCCGACGGCGCGTTCACGGAGGCGTACTTCCACGATCCCGCCGATCTCGCCGGGGAGTTCGCCGAAGCGGGCCTGCCCGCCCCGGTCGTCCGCGGCCTGGAGGGCGCGGCCTGGCTGGTGGGCGGCATGGGCGAACGCCTCGACGACGCCGAGGAGCGCGCGGCCGTGCTCGACGCGCTGCGCGCGGTGGAGTGCGAGCCGTCGCTGCTGGGCGCGAGCGGCCACCTGCTCGCCACCGCGACGGTCCCGACGGTTCCCTGAGCCCGGAACGCGGCGATAATGCCGGCGTGCGCACCGGCATGGCGGCAGTGGGCAGTTCGGCGTTCTTCCTCGCGGCACCGGGCACCGTCGTCGCCTGCTGCCATGGCTGCTGACCCGCTGGCGGTCGCCCTACCCGTGGGACCACCTCGGCGTCCTGCCACTGCGGCTGGCAGGGCTCGCGCTGCTGGTGGTCGCCGTGCCCGCGCTGCCGGCGGCGTTCGCCCGCTTCGTCCGCGAGGGGCGCGGCACCCCGGCGCCGCTCGCCCCGACCGAGCGGCTGGTCGTCGGGGGGCTCTACCGGCGGGTGCGCAATCCGATGTACGTGGCGGTGCCGGCGATCGTCGCCGGGCAGGGGCTGCTGCTGGTGCGGCCCGAGCCGCTGCTGTACGGGATCGCGGTCTGGCTGGCGTGCGCTGCGTTCGTCCGCTGGTACGAGGAGCCGAGGCTGCGGCGCACGTACGGCGCGGCGTACGACGCCTACCGCGCCGCCGTTCCCGCCTGGGTCCCCCGGGCGACGCCGTGGGAGCCGTGGGAGGGGCCGCCGCCCGCCGGCCGGCGGTGACCGCGCGGCGGACGGAGAACCTTGCGCGGGCGGCGACGCGCGGCCGAGGATGACGCGGTCCGCGTGACCACGAGCCCCGCGAACCCAGTGAGCCCAGCGATCCCGCGCACTCAGTCTGGAGGCACCGTGAACGACTCCGCCCGCGTCACCGTCGTCGGGGAGGCCCTGGTCGACCTGCTGTGGCGCACCGGCGAGCGCGAGGTGCGCGCCGTGCCCGGCGGCAGCCCGGCCAACGTGGCGGTCGGGCTGCACCGCCTGGACCGGCCGGTCACCCTCGTCACGGCCTGGGGCGACGACGTCCCCGGCGCGCTGGTGAGCGGTCACCTGGCGGACGCCGGCCTGACGGTGACGCGCGCGAAGACCACCCCGCCCGGCCGCACCATCGTGGCCCTGGCGTACCTGGACCGGGACGGCGGCGCCCGGTACGACTTCCTCGCCGACTGGGACCCGCTGGACCTGCCCGTGCCCGAGGACACCGCCGTGCTGCACACCGGCTCGCTCGCCGTCGTCATCGAGCCGGGCGCCTCCCGGGTCCTGGAGCTGTGCCGGGAACAGCGGCGGCTGGGCCGCACGGTCGTCGCCGACCTGAACGTGCGCCCCGCCGTCCAGCCGGACCGCGACGCCTACCTCGCCACCGCCCGCAGCCTGGCCGGGGCGGTGGACGTGCTGAAGTCGAGCGACGAGGACCTGGCGTGGCTCCTCCCCGGACTGTCCGCGCCGGACGCCGCCCGCGAGCTGCTGGCCGAGGGGCCGCCCCTGGTCGTGGTGACCCTGGGGGCCGAGGGCGCGCTGGCGGTCACCGCCGAGGGCGGGGTGCGGGTCGGAGCCCCGGACGTGGCGGTGGCGGACACCGTGGGCGCGGGCGACTCCTTCCAGTCCGCGCTGCTGGACGCCATCGCCGGGCACGGCGGGCCGCCCACCGGGCAGGAGGAGCTGGCCGCCACCCTCGCCCGCTGCGCCGCCGCGGCGGCCCTGACCTGTACCCGCGTCGGGGCCGACCCGCCCACCCGCACCGAGCTGGCCGCCTGGCACACCTCGTGACGCCTCGGCGCCGACGACGACCGCGCCACGGCCGCCGGTGAGGGCCCGCACGGCTCTCGACCCGGTGCGGCCCGCGGCCCCCAGGCCGCGGCAGCGACGCCGCAGCATCGGCACACCGGCCCGCGCGGGCCGGCCCCCGCCGGGCCGGCCGCGTCCACGCGCCACGCCGCCCGTTCCGCCCAGGAGCCGATCCGGCGAGCCCGCCCGGCCAGGGCCAGGTGCTACGCTCGCCCCGGGCCGTGACTGGCGCGTTCGGATGGAATTGACCATCGGGGAGCGGCCCCTCGCCGAGCGAGGCGGTGCCGTGCGCCTGGGCCGTCACAGACGTTTCGTCATGGAGGCCCGCATGTCGACTTCGAGCACCCCCGACACCACGCACACCGCGTCCGCCGCCTTCCGCGGCGCCCTGGACGTCATCGGCGCCGTCGAACCCCGGATCGCCGAGGCCATCGGCGCCGAGCTGCGCGACCAGCGCGAGTCGCTGAAGCTCATCGCGTCCGAGAACTACGCCTCCCCGGCCACGCTGCTGGCCATGGGGAACTGGCTGAGCGACAAGTACGCCGAGGGCACCATCGGGCACCGCTTCTACGCCGGCTGCCAGAACGTCGACACCGTCGAGTCCATCGCCGCCGAGCACGCGCGCGAGCTGTTCGGCGCCCGCCACGCGTACGCGCAGCCGCACTCCGGCATCGACGCCAACCTGGTCGCCTTCTGGTCGGTCCTGGCCCAGCGCGTGGAGTCCCCGGCGCTGGAGCGGGCCGGCGCCCGGCAGGCCAACGACCTGACCGAGGCCGACTGGGAGGAACTGCGCCACGACCTGGGGAACCAGCGGATGCTCGGCATGTCGCTGGACGCCGGCGGCCACCTCACGCACGGCTTCCGCCCCAACATCTCCGGCAAGATGTTCCACCAGCGCAGCTACGGCACCGACCCCGCCACCGGCCTCCTCGACTACGACGCGGTGCGGGCGGCCGCCCGCGAGTTCCGCCCGCTCATCCTCATCGCCGGCTACTCCGCCTACCCCCGCCTGATCAACTTCCGCGTCATGCGGGAGATCGCCGACGAGGTGGGCGCCACCCTCATGGTGGACATGGCGCACTTCGCCGGGCTCGTCGCCGGCAAGGTCCTCACCGGCGACTTCGACCCGGTGCCGAACGCCCAGATCGTCACCACCACCACCCACAAGTCGCTGCGCGGCCCGCGCGGCGGCATGGTGCTGTGTGACGACTCGCTCGCCCAGCAGGTCGACCGGGGCTGCCCCATGGTGCTCGGCGGGCCGCTGCCCCACGTGATGGCGGCCAAGGCCGTCGCCCTCGCCGAGGCCCGCCAGCCGGCGTTCCGCGACTACGCCCAGCACGTGGTGGACAACTCCCGCGCCCTGGCCGAGGGCCTGCTGACCCGCGGCGCCCGGCTGGTCACCGGCGGCACCGACAACCACATCGTGCTGCTCGACGTCTCCGGGTACGGGCTGACCGGCCGCCAGGCCGAGGCCGCGCTCCTGGAGTCCGGCATCGTCACCAACCGCAACTCCATCCCGCGCGACCCCAACGGCGCCTGGTACACCTCGGGCATCCGGCTCGGCACCCCGGCGCTGACCACACGGGGCCTCGGCACCGCCGACATGGACGAGGTCGCCGCGCTCATCGACGGCGTTCTCTCACAGACCACGCCGGGCACCACCAAGAGCGGCAAGCCGTCGAAGGCCAGCCACGTGCTGGCGGACGGCGTGGCCAAGCGGACGGCCGAGCGCGCCGGCGAGCTCCTCGCCCAGCACCCGCTCTACCCGGGCATCGACCTCGGCTGAGCCTCGGCCGAGCCTCGGCCGGGCCCGCACCGCCGAACGCCCGAGAGCGACGGCTGACGGGCCCTTGCCGACCCGGCCCACGCGGGGGCGCGCACACCCGGTGCGCGTCTCCGCTTCGTCGTGCCGCCGGCCGGCGTGCGTGCCCGGGCGAGGCGCACTTGATAAGAACTGAAACACGTTCTTATCATCGCGACTGTGACCGCAACGAACGCGGAGCACGCCTGGGGGCCCTCGATGACAGCAGCGACGCGGCACGGCATGGGCCCTCTCGCCGGCCTGCGCGTGGTCGAGCTCGCCGGCATCGGCCCCGGCCCCTTCGCCGCGATGCTGCTGGGCGACCTGGGAGCCGACGTGGTGCGCGTCGACCGCCCCGACGCCCCCTGGACCGGTGTCGATCCGGCCGACGACCTCACCGGCCGCAACAAGCGCTCCCTCACGGCGGACCTGAAGACCGACGACGGCAGGCGCCTCGTGCTCGACCTCGCCGAGCGTGCCGAGGTGCTGATCGAGGGCTACCGCCCCGGCGTCGCCGAACGCCTCGGCGTGGGCCCCGGCCCCTGCCACGCCCGCAACCCCCGGCTCGTGTACGGGCGGATGACCGGCTGGGGCCAGGACGGGCCGCTGGCCGACCGCGCCGGGCACGACATCGACTACCTCGCCCTCAGCGGCACCCTCGCCATGATCGGCCCGGCCGACGGCCCGCCGTCCGTGCCCGCCAACCTGCTGGGGGACTACGCGGGCGGCGCGCTCTACCTCATCGTCGGCGTCCTCGCGGCGCTGCACCACGCCCGCGCCACCGGCCGTGGCCAGGTCGTGGACGCCGCCATCGTGGACGGCGCCGCCCACCTGGCCACCATGATCCACGGCCTGCTCGCCGCCGGGACGTGGCGGGAGGGCCGCGAGGCCAACCTGCTGGACGGCGGCGCCCCGTTCTACGCCGTCTACGCCACCTCCGACGGCGGCCACATGGCGGTGGGCGCGCTGGAGCCGCGCTTCTACGCCGAGTTCGTCCGGCTGCTCGGCATCGAAGGCCACGCCCCCGACCGCGAGGACCCCGCCCGCTGGCCGGAGCTGCGCGCCCTCATCGCCCGGCGTTTCGCCGGCCGCACCCGGGAGGAGTGGGCAGAGGTCTTCGCCGGCTCCGACGCCTGCGTCACCCCGGTGCTCGGCCCCGGCGAGGCCGCCTCCCACCCCCACATGGCCTCCCGCGCGACCTTCACCACGCACGCGGGCGTCGTCCAGCCCGCCCCCGCGCCCCGCTTCTCCGCCACCCCCGGCGGCATCCGCCGCTCTCCCGCGCTGCCCGGCTCGGACGCCGCCGCCATCGCCCGCGACTGGGGCGTACCGCTGCCCCACCCCCCGGAGGAGGACCCATGACCGCCGAAGCCTACGTCTACGAGGCGATCCGCACCCCGCGCGGGCGCGGCAAGCGGAACGGGGCGCTGCACGGCACCAAGCCCATCGACCTCGTCGTCGGCCTCATCCGCGAGTTGCGGCGCCGCCTGCCCGGCCTCGACCCGGCCGCCATCGACGACGTCGTGCTCGGCGTGGTCAGCCCCCACGGCGACCAGGGCTCCGACATCGCCAAGATCGCCGCCGTCGCCGCCGGGCTGCCCGACAGCGTGGCCGGCGTACAGGAGAACCGCTTCTGCGCCTCGGGCCTGGAGGCCGTCAACCTGGCCGCCGCCAAGGTCCGCGCCGGCTTCGACGACCTGGTGCTCGCCGGGGGAGTGGAGTCGATGTCGCGCGTCCCGATCGGCTCCGACGGCGGGCCCTGGTCGATGGACCCGATGACCAACCACGAGCTCGGCTTCATCCCGCAGGGCGTCGGCGCCGACCTCATCGCCACGATCGAGGGCTTCACCCGCCGGGACGTGGACGAGTACGCCGCCCTCTCGCAGGAGCGCGCCGCCGCGGCCTGGAAGGACGGCCGCTTCGCGCGCTCCGTCGTCCCCGTCACCGATGCCGGCGGCCTTGTGGTCCTCGACCGCGACGAGCACATCCGCCCCGGGACCACCGCCGACACGCTCGCCGGGCTCAAGCCCGCCTTCGCCGCCATCGGCGAGCAGGGCGGCTTCGACGCGGTGGCGTTGCAGAAGTACCACTGGGTGGAGCGCATCGACCACGTCCACCACGCGGGCAACTCCTCCGGCATCGTCGACGGATCGGCGCTGGTCGCCATCGGCAGCCGCGAGACCGGCGAGCGCTTCGGGCTCACGCCGCGCGCCCGGATCGTCTCCGCCGCCGTCGTCGGGTCCGAGCCCACCATCATGCTCACCGGCCCCGCCCCCGCCACCCGCAAGGCGCTGGCCCGGGCCGGGCTCACCATCGACGACATCGACCTCGTCGAGATCAACGAGGCGTTCGCCGCCGTGGTGCTGCGTTTCGTGAAGGAGATGGGCGTGGACCTGGACCGGGTCAACGTCAACGGCGGCGCCATCGCCATGGGCCATCCGCTGGGCGCCACCGGCGCGATGATCCTCGGCACCCTCATCGACGAGCTGGAACGCCGCGAGCTGCGCTACGGCCTGGCCACGCTCTGCGTCGGCGGAGGCATGGGCATCGCCACGATCGTCGAGCGAGTCGACCAGTGACCCCGGCGGGTCTCCTCCTCCCCCGCCGTCCCGCCAACCCGCAGCCACCCCGGGAGACCGGCCACCATGCCTGAGCCCACGCGCCAGCCCGCCCACGCCGACGACGTCCTCACCCTCGCCCTCGACCTGCGCCCCGACGACCCCGGCCACGCGGCGGCGGCCGTGGAGGCCGCGGCCGACCGGCTCGGCGCCGCGCACGCCGCCGAGGCCGGCGGCGAGCGCGTGCGCGGCGTCGTCATCGAGCTGGGCGGCGCAGAGTTCTACGCCGGGGCCGCCCTGCGCGAGCTCGCCGGGCCCACGCCGCCCGCCGCCCAGGCGGTCCTCGACGCAGGGACGCGGCTCAAGCGCGCCCTGCGCCGCATCGAGACCCTGGGCAGGCCCGTCGTCGCGGCGCTGACCGGATCCGCGCTCGGCGGCGGTCTCGAGATCGCCCTCGCCTGCCACCACCGGATCGCCCTCGACGCCCCCGCCAGCCGGTTCGGCCTGCCCGAGGCCCGCTACGGCCTGGTGCCCGCCGGCGGCGGTGTCGTCCGCGCCGTGCGGCTGCTCGGCATCGCCGACGCGCTGCGGCAGGTGCTGCTGGAGGGCACGCGCCACACCCCGGCCCGCGCCCTGGCGGCGGGCCTGGTCGACGAGGTCGTCGACACCCGCGAGGAACTCGCCGCCCGCGCCCGGGCGTTCATCGAAGCCCACCCCGGGGCCCGGCAGCCCTGGGACGCGCCCGGCTACCAGGTGCCCGGCGGCGCCCCCGGCGACCCGGCCCTGGACGCGGTGCTGCCCAGCCTCCCCGCGCTGCTGCGCAAGCGCACCGGCGGCGCCCCCTACCGCGCGCCGCGCGACATCCTTGCCGCGGCGGTCGAGGGCGCCCAGGTCGGCTTCGAGACCGCCGAGCTGATCGAGGCCCGGTACGCCGCGGCCGCGGCCATCGACCAGACCGCGCGGAACATGACCCGTGCCTTCGGCGTCGACCTGCCCGCCGTCAACGCCGGCCGCAGCCGCCCCGCCGGCGTGCCCCGCCGAGCCGCCGCCCGCGTGGCGGTGCTGGGCGCCGGGATGATGGGCGCGGGCATCGCCCAGGCCTGCGCGGCGGCGGGCCTGGAGGTGGCGTTGAAGGACGTCACCGAGGAGGCGGCGCGGCGCGGCAGGGAGCGCGTGGCCGAGCGGCTGGCGTCGGCCGCCGAGCGCGGGCACACCACCCCGGAGCGGAGCCGCGCGCTGCTGGAGCGCATCACGCCGGCCGGCGGCGTGGCGGACCTGGCGGGCTGCGATGTCGTCATCGAGGCGGTCTTCGAGGACCCGGGCCTGAAGCAGAAGGTGTTCCAGGAGGCGCAGCACGTCCTTCCGCCCGACGCGCTGCTGTGCTCCAACACCTCCACCCTGCCCGTCAGCCGGCTCGCCGAGGGCGTGGAGCGGCCTGAGGACTTCGTCGGCCTGCACTTCTTCTCGCCGGTGGACCGGATGCCGCTGGTGGAGATCGTCAAGGGGGAGCGGACCGGCGAGGCGGCGCTGGCCCGCGCCTTCGACCTGGTGCGGCACCTGGGCAAGACCCCGATCGTGGTCAACGACTCCCGCGGCTTCTTCACCTCCCGCGTCATCGGGCGCCGCTTCGACGAGGGCGCCGCCATGCTCGGCGAGGGCGTGCCGGCGGCCTCCGTCGAGCAGGCGTCGCGGCAGGCCGGGTATCCGACGGGGGTGCTGGCGCTGGTGGACGAGATCTCGCTGACGCTCATCCGGCGCATCCGCGAGGAGAACCGCGCGGCGGCCGAGGCGGCGGGCGTGGAGTGGCGTACGCATCCGGCCGAGGCGGTCTTCGCGCGGATGACGGACGAGCTGGGGCGGCCGGGGCGCGCGGCCGGCGCGGGCTTCTACGACTACGCCGAGGGCCGGCGTACGGGGCTGTGGCCGGGGCTGCGGCGGCACTTCGCCGCGTCCGCGCCGACGGAGCCCGCGCCGGACGGGCTGCGTGACCTGAGCGAGCGGCTGCTGTTCAGCGAGGTCCTGGAGGCCGTGGCGCTGCTGGACGAGGGCGTGGTGACCTCGGTCGCGGACGCCAACGTCGGCTCGCTGCTCGGCATCGGCTTCCCCGCCTGGACCGGCGGGGTGCTCCAGTACGTGGACGGCTACGCCGGCGGGCCGGCCGGGTTCGCCGCCCGCGCGCGGGAGCTGGCGGCCTGCTACGGCGACCGCTTCACGCCGCCCGCCTCACTGGAGGCGATGGCGGCGCGGGGCGAGACCTTCGCCGAACGCGCGCCGGGCGGCCGGATGAGTAAGTCCTGAGGCTGTGGCTTGGTGTTTCACCTCGCCGCTGTGGCGCTGTCACTGCTGCTGTTCGGGCGGCTGGACGCCACCGGAATCGCGGTGATGGGCGGCCACAGAAGCGGCCCAGCCGGACGCGAGGCTCAGGAGGACGGCGAACTCGTCTGCTTGAACTGGGCGAAGATCTTGGCGCTGGCGTGGCCCTTTTCGGGAGTGTCGAAATTGGGCATCTTTATTTTTCTCTGCCCATGCTCCACCAGGAAACCAGTCATGGTCACCTCGTACTCGACACCGTCGACATACACTCTGTCGTTCTCGTGGACGTCCGGCAGCTTGACGGGATCGTTCTGATAGCCGGGTACGTTGGGTGTCTCTTCATGGCGGAAACGCAGCTTGAATCGGTGCTCGAAATCATTGTCCTGGAAGTAGACGCTGACCGCGAGGTACACCCAGAACTGCTCGTGGTTCAGCACGATCGGGTAGTTGTGGTGCGTGAACTTGCCCAGCGCGAAATCAGTACCGTCGAGGACCGCATCGGTGGCGTAGCCCTCGAAGTCATAGCCGCTCTGACTGCCTTCGGCGGGCGTGCCCCACCTGATTTCGCTCTTGTTGGCGCGATCATCCTGACGAATTGCGAGGCCCGTCAAATCGGACACGCTGACGCCCGTCCACTCTCCCGTGGTCGTGACTAAGCCCATGACAGTAGCGTTCCCTTCTCCGGATTCGACGGCAGCACGCTAATTCTACGAGGGCGAAGAAGTGCGCTGAAGCGAGAAAACGAGACAAACGCAGGTGGCGGCGACCAGGGCATTGGCGCGAACTGGCGAGAAACCGGCAAGCAAAGTCCCCCTCGGGATATTCCCTCCTGGGCCGTCAGGCCCTCGGCACCCCGGGCTCGCTGCCCGGGCCGCGTGCCGGGGTGGGGTGTGGACAGGGCGAAGAGTCAGGCGAGCCAGTCGGCGTAGCGGGTGGGGGCGAGGTGAGCGTGCGTGTCGGTGAGGACGTCACCCTTGACGAGGGCGAACATGCCGGCGGCGGGGTCGGTGATGACGGTACGGCTGTCGCCTTTGCGGGACAGGGTCATCCGGCCCAGTTCGTCCAGGGAGAAGATCTCGGGGCCGGCGATGTTGCGGATGCCGTTCAGCGGGGCACCCACGGCGACCTCCGCCACGGCGTTGGCCACGTCCCTGGAGGCGATCGGCTGGATCGGCGTGGCGGGCAACCGGACGGTGTCGCCGTCGGCGGTCCAGGACAGGACGGCGTCCATGAACTCCATGAACTGCGTCGCCCGGACGATCGAGTAGGGAATCGGACCGGCGGCGAGGATCTTCTCCTGGAGCACCTTGGCCCGGTAGTAGTCCAGTTCCGGTACCCGGTCCGCGCCGACGATCGAGAGGATGACGACGTGGCCGACGGCGCCGTTCCGGGCCGAGGCCAGAAGGTTGTCCATCGAGGTCTGGAAGAAGGCCGGGGAGGCCTCGTCGAAGGTCGGGGAGTTCGTCAGGTTGACGACGACGTCCGCTGCCGCCACCGCGTCGTCCAGTCCCTGGCCGCTGATGACGTCGACTCCGGTGGACGGGGAGTGCGGTACGGCCTCGTGCCCGGCGGCGTTCAGCTTCTTGACGACCTGTGACCCGATCAGCCCGGTGCCGCCGAGGACTGCGATCTTCATGACATGCCTTTCGTCGGACCATTCTTGTGCGTCACACGCCTCCTACGACTGTGAGCCACGGGGCGGGCGGGGCGGGAAACGGCGCCTTGATCGGCCGAGGAGGGCGGCGTTGGAGACCATCGACGGACGTGACCCATCTCGTCGAGCGGAGCCCGCCCGTACGGGTGTAACACGCCGTGAGGTCGTAGGACCCCATCGACATGCCGCAGAAGGGGACGAGCGCAGCGGCCGAAGCACAGGCCGGCGGGTTCGGCGCGCCGCGCGGGGCATCGGTGGGGGACATTGACGCGGTCGCCGCGGCGCCGGCGCACGTGCCGTGCGTGGCCGCTCCGCAGTGGGCACCGTGGACCGAGGCTCTCGGGACGGCCTCAGCCCGTCCCGGTGCGCCAGCTCAGGCCGGGGCGCCCAGGATCTCGGCCAGCACGGCGCGGTGCGTCGGCTTCGCCTCGGCGTAGCGGCGGCGGCCCTCCTCGGTGAGGGTCACGAAGATGCCGCGGCGGTCGAGGTCGCAGACGGCCCGCTGGACCAGCCCGGCCCGCTCAAGACGCGCGGTCATCCGGGACGCGGCGCTCTGGCTCAGATGCGCCGCCTCGGCGAGCTCCGCGGCGCGGCACTTGTCGTGGTCGCGGGTGGCGAGCAGTTCGAGCGCCTCGAACTCGCTGACGCCGATGCCGTGTCGCTGCTGCAGCTCGCGCTCGAGCGGGTGCCACACGGCCGCGTGGCGGGTCAGTAGCTCCTGCCACTGAGCCACCAGGGCGCGTTCCTCGGGCAAGCTCACGGGGGCGACGTTAGCACGCGCAGGAATTTTATGCAATCTCATTTATTGCATTGTCATTAGTTGCGCATGCATGTAGTGTCTCGCGTCATGAGCACTTCCACCACGTCCACCACCTCCACCACGTGGGACGCCCGGCTCTGGGGCATCCTGCTCACCGTCTCTCTCGTCGTCGGCCTTGACGCGCTCGACGTCTCGATGGTTGGCGTGGCACTACCTGCCATCCAGTCCGACCTCGGCCTGTCCACCAGCACGCTGCAGTGGGTCGTCAGCGGCTACGTCCTCACCTACGGCGGCCTGTTGCTGCTGGGCGGGCGCACCGCCGACCTGCTCGGACGGCGCCGGGTCTTCCTCGCCGCCGTCGCCGTTTTCAGCATCACCTCGCTGCTCGGCGGCCTCGTCAGCGACGGCGGCCTGCTGATCGCCACCCGGCTGCTGAAGGGCGCGGCGGCGGCGTTCACCGCCCCTGCCGCGCTGTCGATCATCACCACCACGTTCTCGGAAGGGCCGGCGCGCAACAAGGCGCTGGGCATCTTCGCCGTCTTCGGCGCAAGCGGCTACTCCGCCGGCCTGGTCTTCTCGGGCCTGCTGACCGAGGTCGGCTGGCGGTGGACCTTCTTCCTGCCCTTCCCGGTGGCGCTCATCGCGTTCTTCGCGGCCCTCAAGGTGCTGCCGAAGGAGGAGCGGACGCCGCGCACCGGCGGCTACGACCTGCCCGGCGCGATCACCGGCGTCGCCGCGATGCTGCTGCTGGTCTACACCGTCGTCGAGGCGCCCGAGACGGGCTGGGGCGACCCGCGCACGCTGCTGCAGTTCGCGGTCGCCGCGCTGCTGCTCGCCGCCTTCCTCACCATCGAGCAGCGCAGCAAGCACCCGCTGGTGCGGCTCGGCATACTCCGCTCGGGGCCGCTGGCCAGGGCCAACCTCGGCATCGCCGTCTTCTTCGGCGGCTACCTCGGCTTCCAGTTCGTCGTGATGCAGTACCTGCAGTCGGTGCTGGGCTGGTCGGCGTTGGAGACCGCGCTCGGCTTCCTGCCCGCCGCGCTGATCGTCGCCTTCGGCTCGCCGCGGATGGAGCCGCTGATCGAACGGGCCGGCACCGCGCTCACCATCGCCGGCGGCCTGGTCGCCCACGTGCTCGCCTACGTGCTGTTCCTGCTCATCGACCGTGACGCCCCCTACGCGGTGGGCACCCTGCCCAGCATGGTCCTGCTCGGCATCGGCTTCACCCTGGCGTTCGCCTCCTTCAACATCCAGGCCACCGCCGGCATCCCCAACGAGGAGCAGGGCCTGGCGGGCGGTCTGCTCAACACCTCCCTGCAAGTCGGCGGCGCCATCGGGCTCGCCGTCGTCACCGCCGTGCTCACCGCCAACAGCGAGGGCCGGACCGGGGCCGACGCCCTGCTGGCCGGCTTCGACCCCGCCCTCTACGTCGTCACGGCACTCGCCGTGATCGGCCTGGTCATCGCCGTGACCGGGATCGTGCCCCGGCGCGGCGCCGCGCGGCACGCGGAGCCTGCGCCTGGCGCGGAGGACGCACCGCGGGGGAAGCGGTCGGAGCGGGCGGACGACACGGACGAACGCGAGCTCGTCCACGCCGAATAGCCGCCTGCCCCGGGCCCCAGGCCCGGATCGTACGCCGGCCCGGGAGTGCCTCTTCGGGGGGCACCCCCGGGCCGCGATGGTGTGGCCGCCTCGGCGGTTCGCCCTCAGACGCCGGGTGACGGCGGGGCCGTGGTGCCCGACTTCGACACGCCGGCCCGCTCGGCGACATCACGGATGGCCGGAGCTCTCATGGTCATGGACCGTTCCATACATCCTGGGATTGGCACTCATGGTGGGGCGCCAGGCTCTGGAACGGTCCAAAAGAAGGAGGGGCGGTCATCGTGAACACGCTCGGCGTCGCCGTGGTCGGATTCGGCTGGATGGGGCGCGTGCACACCCAGGCGTACGCCCGCCTGCCGCACCACTTCCCGCAGCTGCCCGTGCGGCCGGAACTCGTGGCCGTCGCCGACGAGGTGCCCGGCCGGGCCGAGGAGGCGGCGGGGCGGTACGGCTTCTCCTCCGCGACCCGGGACTGGCGGGAGGTCGCCGCAGACCCCCGGGTGCGGGCGGTGAGCGTCACCGCCCCGAACTTCCTGCACCGCGAGATCGGCGTGGCGATGGCCGAGGCGGGCAAGCACCTCTGGATCGAGAAGCCGGTCGGCCTGACCGCCGGGGACGCCCGCGCGGTGGCGGACGCGGCCGCCAGAGCGGGCGTGCGAGGGGCGGTCGGCTTCAACTACCGCCACGCGCCCGCCGTCGCCGCCGCCCGCGAGATGATCGCCGCCGGGGAGATCGGCACGGTCACGCACGCCCGCATCCGCCTGTTCAGCGACTACGCGGCCCACCCCGAGGGCGCCCTGACCTGGCGGTTCGAGCCCGAGCGCGGCGGCAGCGGCGTGCTGGGGGACCTGGCCTCGCACGGCGTCGACCTCGCCCGCCACCTCCTCGGCGAGATCGACTCGCTGACCGCCGACACCGCGGTCTTCGTGCCCGAGCGGCCCCGGCCCACCGGCGCCACCTCCGGTCACGCCCGCGCCGCGGGCGGCGAGCCGGGACGGGTCGGGAACGCCGACTACGTGAGCTGCCTGCTGCGCTTCGCCTCCGGCGCCCGCGGCGTGCTGGAGGCGTGCCGGGTCTCGGTCGGGGAGCAGAACAGCTACGGCTTCGAGATCCACGGCACGACCGGTGCGCTCTTCTGGGACTTCCGGCGTATGGGCGAGCTCGGTGTCAGCCGTGGGACCGGCTACCAGGACCAGCCCGTCAGCACGGTGCACGCCGGCCCGGGCCACGGCGAGTACGCCGCCTTCCAGCCGGGGGCGGCCATGAGCATGGGCTACGACGACCTGAAGGTCATCGAGGCGTACCAGTTCCTGCGCTCGGTCGTCGAGGGCACCCCGCACGGGGCGACGCTGGACGACGCCGTGGCGAGCGCGGTGGCACAGGACGCCATGGCCCGCTCCGCCGCGTCGGGGGAGTGGGTGAGCCTCACCTGCCGTCCTCCGACGCCGCTTCCTCGGCATCCTCGACCGTGACGACTTCCTCGACCGTGACGCCGTTCCCGAAGGCGACCTGGTTCTTGATCCTCCTGGCGAACGGGCTGGGGTGCGGGTAGCGCCAGGCGGCCTTCGCCTTCACGTCGCCGTCGACGGTCACCGTGAAGTAGCGGGCGATCCCCTTCCACGGGCACAGCGACCTCGCGCGGCTCTCGGTGAAGTACGCGCGATGAAGCGACTCGGGCGGGAAGTAGTGGGTGCCCTCCACGACGACGGTGCGGTCCGCCCGCGCGAGGACCGCGCCGTTCCACACGGCGCGCATCATGATCATCCACCTCCGGCGAGATCCGGCGAGGCCCTGGTGGCAACGACCAGGGTCTTCGGGCTCCCGTCTTCCAGCATCGCGCGTCCCGGCGCCCTGTCAGGAGGAGCGCCAGGAAGCCGCCTCTGGGTGAGGCGTGGCCGCGGCGGCGGCTCGGGCCGTCACCGGTCCTGCCGGGCGTCGATCTCGGCGATGAGGGCCTCGACGCGGGCCTTGATCTCGTCGCGGATGGGGCGGACGGCGTCGACGCCCCTGCCCGCGGGGTCGGGCAGCTCCCAGTCGAGGTAGGCCTTGCCGGGGAAGACGGGGCAGGCGTCGCCGCAGCCCATGGTGATGACGTAGTCGGAGGCCATCACGGCCTCGGTGGTGAGCACCTTGGGCGTTCGCCGGGAGATGTCGACGCCGACCTCGCTCATGGCCTGGACGGCGGCGGGGTTGACCTGGTCGGCGGGCAGTGAGCCGGCGGAGCGGACCTCGATGCGGTCGCCGGCCAGGTGGGAGAGGAACCCGGCGGCCATCTGGGAGCGCCCTGCGTTGTGGACGCAGACGAACAGCACGGAGGCGGCGGGGGAGGAGGTCATCGGGCGTTCTTCCTTCGCGGCGAGTGGCGGCGGCGTGCGGGTCAGAGGGGCGTGCCTCGCCGGTGGCCAGGCGGTCGTCGGGCAGAACGGGGACGGGGCGTGCGGCGAGGCGGTCATGGGATCGGCCTTCGGCGGCTTCGTCATCAGCACAGGGTGGTGTCAGCCCACGCTGATGTGTGACAGTATCAGCTCATGCTGACGTCAGTCGATACTGATCTCATCCGGGTGCTGGCCGACCCGCTCCGGATGCGGATCGTGGCCCTGCTCGCCCGCGAGACGCTGTGCACCACCCACCTCGTCGAGGAGACCGGAGCGCGGCAGACCAACCTCTCCAACCACCTGCGGGTGCTGCGCGAGGCCGGGGTGGTGGAGACCGAACCGTGCGGCCGGTTCACCTATTACCGGCTGAGGCCCGAGGTCATCGCCTCCGTCGCCGACGCCTTCGCCGAGCTGGCCGCCGCCGCCCGCGCCACCGCCGAGAACGCCGTCAAGCGCGCCTGCCCCTGACACCCCGCCGCCCTCCCGCCCTCCCGCCCTCCCGCTCCCCGCTCCTTGAGGAGACCGCCGTTGAGCACCACCGACGCCACACCCCAGGGCACCGCCACCGCCGCGCCCACCCGGCTCCTCGCGGCCCGCCGGGCGGCGGCCGAGCTGCTGGGAACCGGGGCGCTGGTGGCCGTCGTGGTCGGCTCCGGCATCCAGGCAACCGAGCTGAGCCGGGACGCGGGCGTGCAGCTGCTGGCCAACTCCCTGGCCACGGTCTTCGGTCTCGGCGTGCTCATCGCGCTCCTCGGCCCGGTCTCCGGGGCGCACTTCAACCCGGCGGTCACCCTCGCGGCGTGGTTCACCGGCCGGCGCGGCGGCCCCGGGGCCAGCGCACGGGAGGCGCTGGCCTACATGCCGGCGCAGATCGCGGGGGCGATAGGCGGGGCGATGCTGGCCAACGCCATGTTCGCCGAGCCGGTGGTGGCCTGGTCCACGCACGACCGCTCGGCCGGGCACCTGCTGCTCGGCGAGGTCGTCGCGACCGCCGGGCTCGTCCTGCTGATCTTCGGCCTGTCCCGTGCCGACCGGGCGCACCTGGCGCCCGTGGCCGTCGCCGCCTACATCGGCGCCGCCTACTGGTTCACCTCCTCCACCTCCTTCGCCAACCCGGCGGTGACGATCGGACGCGCCTTCACCGACACCTTCGCCGGCATCGCCCCGGGCGCGGTGGCCGCCTTCCTCGCGGCCCAGCTGGCCGGTGCCGCGATCGGGCTGGCGCTCGTCGCCCTGATCTTCCCGCCCACACCAGCGGCCGCTTCCGGGCCGTCCGCCGCCTGACCGGACCGGGGGCGTACCACCTCACGTGACGGCGGGGCTGCGGCGTTCGATGAGGATCACGTCGCGCCAGACGCCGTGGTGGCGGCCGACGCGTTCGCGGGTGCCGAAGACGCGGAAGCCGAGGCGCTGGTGGAGGGCGAGGCTGGCGGCGTTCTCGGGGAAGATGCCGGACTGGATGGTCCAGACGCCCGCGGCCTCGGTTGAGGTGATCAGCGTGGTCAGCAGGGCGGTCGCGACGCCCCGGCCGCGGGCGTCGGGGTGGATGTAGACGGAGTGCTCCACGACGCCGGCGTAGGCGGCGCGAGGGGAGACGCGGCTGACCGCGACCCAGCCGAGGACCCGCCCGCCGTCGGGGTGGAGGGCGACGAAGCGGTGCCCGGGCAGCCGGTCGGCGTCGAAGGCGTCCCAGGTGGGCGCGGCGGTCTCGAAGGTGGCGTTGCCCTCGTCGATCCCGGCCTGGTAGATCGCCAGGACCTCCCGGGCGTGGGCGGCCGTCATCGGCGTGATGACGGCCCTGGGGCTGTCGGTGTGGGGCATGCCGGGCTCCTGGTGGGGGCGGGCGCGTGGGCCGGGCTGGGTGGCGGGCGGCGTGGCCGGGCCTGTGTACCCAGGATGTTCCCTGATGGTGGCCGGCTCATCCTCCGGGGGAGACCGGGCCGTCGTGGGAGTCCGGCCGGCATGGACCTGCACGGACTGCGGATCCTTCAGACGGGGACCGGCGTCGTCGCGAACTTCCGGCGTTCACACCCCCACGTCATGGTCCGCCTGCTCCAGTCACGAGGACATGGCCGTGATGGCCGGCTTCGCAGTCGTCTGAGACCGCGGCCGCCAGCGCCGCGGCGTCGGCGACCACGGGCGTGAGTCGTTGGTGCGTTGGGGTGAGCGACCGATGAGTCCGGGCCAGCGAGGCGGTCTCCCTTCAAGGGGAAGAACGAAGTCGGTGAAAGGAGACCGCGGTGTTCCGCGACAGCAAGGCGTTCAGTGGCTTCTCGGTGGACGACATCGAGGCGGCCAGGCGGTTCTACGGCGAGACGCTGGGGATTCGCACGTCCGTGACGGGTGACATGCTGATCCTGCATCTCGCCGGTGACCGGGACACGCTCGTGTATCCGAAGCCCAACCACGTGCCCGCCACGTACACCATCCTGAACTTCCCGGTCGGAGACATCGACGCCGCCGTTGACCAGCTGCGGGAGCGCGGGATCACGTTCGAGCGGTACGAGGGCTTCGAGGCCGACGAGCGGGGCATCGTGCGCGGCCCGGGCGGGGAGGGCATGCCGGTTGGCATCGCGTGGTTCAAGGACCCGGCCGGGAACGTTCTCGCCGTGCTCCAGGAGCGGTAGCCGCCGGCCGTTCGCCCGCGCCTGCGCGGCACGAGAGGCCCCGCAGGCCAGCGGGGAGCCCGGGAACCGGGCTCCCCGCGCGGCCGTGCCTGGATCAGCGGAACAGCTCAGCGGAACACGTCGGCGGGGAGTACCTCCTGGGCGCGCAGCTCGTTGAGGACGAGGTGTGCGAACTCCGTGGCGCCGTGTTCGGAGGTGTGGGTGTTGTCGTCGGCCTCGTTGGTGAGGAAGAGGGCCTCGGAGGCCTCCGGGCCGAGTTCCTCCACGCGCTGCTGGGTGAGGGCGGTGAGGTCGATGAGGCCCACGCCCTGTTCCTCGGCCAGGCTGCGCATCTCGGCGGGGAGGTCGACGCCGAGCCCGTTGACGTGCAGGGCGGTGGCGTTGTTCAGCGTGCCGTCGTCGTTGAACCAGCGGCGGACGATCGGCGTGACGAGGACGGGCGTGCCGCCCTGGTCGCGTACGCCGTCGATCAGGCCGGTGAGGTTGGCGCGGAAGTCCTCGGCGCTGGTCTCCTTGTCGTTGTGCCCGAACTGGATGAGTACCACGTCGCCTTCGCCGATGAGCGGGCTCATGGTCGGGAAGAGCTGTGAGGTGGCCAGGAAGGATCCGGAACTCTCCCCGGAGTCGGCGTAGTTGGCGACCGACAGGCCCTGGGTGAAGAACTGCGGCAGCTCCTGCCCCCACCCGGTGTAGGGGGCGGTGGACTGGTCGCAGACGGTGGAGTCGCCGGCGAGGAAGAGCTGCTGATGCTGGGCGGCGGTGACGGTGAGGTCGGCCAGCCGCGGCGCCTGGCCGCCGAAGGACAGGTCGAGCCCGGGGCTGCCGGTGTCCCCGGTCGGCTGGCCCTCCGGGTCGCGCACGTTGACGGTGAAGCTCTCCGCCACCTGCTCCCCGGCGGCGGTCTCCGTCGCCCCGAGCATGGTGCGCCGGGCCTCGGCGGTGACGACAGTGGAGCCCGCCTCCGCGCCCCCGAGGACGGCGGTGACGTCGTAGGTGCCGGGGGCGACGTCGACGTGGCAGACGACGGGCGCGGTGCCGGTGCAGCCCTCGACCGCCACCGCACCGGGGTCTGCCGCGGCCAAGGCGGGGCCGCTGGGCAGAGCGGAGAGCAGGACGGTGGCGCAGACGGCGGCCGACAGCGCGGCGGCACGGGCGGTGGGGGGCATCGGGAATCCTCCGATCGACGTACGTGCGGTACGTGCGGTACATGCGGTACATGCGGTACATGCGGCGCGAGTTCGATCGGCCCCCACCTGAACCACACGCCGCACAGCCGCACAGCAAAGCCTGCTGGAACGCACTGCCGACCCGCCCGCGCCGAGCCGGCGACCGTGTCGACCTGTGCGTGCCCGTTGGGGTGCCGGCCGCGGCCGGCACCCCAACGGCTCGGGAGTCATTTACGCGTTCTGCTGGACGAGTGAGAGGCCGTCGACGCCGAGGTACTGGCCGCCGTCCGCGTCCGACGCTCGGACGGTGACGGTGACAGGCCCGCCGGGCAGGTCGATGCCCGGCAGTTCGTGACCGGCCCAGTCGCTCGGGGAGGAGACGTCGAGCGAATGCTCGTTGCCGTCGGCGTCGGTGATCACTACCTCCGCGGAGTCGAGCGAATCAGTTGCCCAGGCGGACAAGGACAGCGTGTAGACGCCGGCCGGCACGTCGATCTCCTGCCGCACGCCTCCGGAGTAGGACTCCTCGGCGCCCAGCTGCAGCGCGAAGCGGCTGGAGTTGGCGCCCCCCTCGACATTGGTCACCATGTCCGGCCCGGAGTCGACGTAGTTCGTCCACCCTTGCACTTCGGGGACGATGATCCGGTCGGCCTGGAAGTCGGGGTTGAGGATGTGGTTGTTCTGCGGCCCGACGCGCCATTCTCCGGTGACGGCGTTGAACTGCCACTGGCTCACCGAGTGGAACCGGAGCTCCCCGGAGTCGTTCTGGGTGATCGGCATCCACTGGTTGTAGCCGATACCGTTCCAGGCGAAGTCGGCCCAGCGGTCGCCGGCATAGAGCACCGTGGTCTGCTGGGTTCCCCCCACGGTCACGAAGAAGCCGGTCTGGGTCACGTGGCTGTAGTCCATCTCGGTGCCCGGGAGGGTGTACTCCTCGGAGTAGTCACCCTGGATGTCGCCGGAGGCGGACTCGATGACGTGGTTGACCGAGGAGTTCCAGCCGTGCAGGTCGGATGCCGCCACGTAATAGGTGCCATCCAGCTTGAACATGGCGTTGCCTTCGCGGCCATCGGCGTGGTAGCCGACCTCCACTGCGGGCTCCACGCTGAGGGAGTCGGACTCGGCGATCTTGGAGACGAAGGCGTGGTTGCGTCCCTCCGAGTTGGAGTAGACCAGGTAGTCCTGCCCGTCGTCGTCGGTGAAGACGGTCTGGTCTCCGGTGCCCGGCGTCGGGTTGCCTTCGATCTGCCCCTGGGTGGCGGCGTAGGCGAAGTCGTCGGTGGGCGAGTCGCCCTGGAGGAACACGATCCCGCCCGGCCCTTGCGTGAGGAGCACGTACTTGCCGGTGTTCTCGTTGTACACCACGCCAAGACGTCCCACCCAGCCGAAGAGGTTCTCCGTGTCGGCGGTGGCGACCTCGTTCTCGAACGTCCAGTTCACCAGGTCCTTGGAGGAGTACACCGGGATCGACACGAAGGTGACGTCGTCGTCGTACTGCCGGGACGGATCCTCTCTGTAGTACTCGGCGCCGGCGTAGTGAACGCCGTACCAGTAGTAGGTGTCGCCGAACCGGAACACCCCACCGCCCTGCGAGTAGATGGGGTTGCCGTCGGTGTCGTTCCAGAAGGTGTCGTTGGTGATGGTTTCGAACGACCCCTGCAACGGCTCCAGCCCGGACGCGGCGGTCTGCAGGTCCGTCTTGGCGTCCGCGACCTCCGGAGTGGTCGCGGACGGGTCGCCGGCGACATCGGCCGCGGTGGTCAACGCCTCGGCGAAGGGGGCCCAGGACTCCGCGGTGTAGTCGGCCGGGACGCGCGTCTCATAGTCGGCGACCAGAGTCTTCAGGCCGCGCACCATCACCAGGTCGCCGGTGGCCTCCTGGAGCGCCGCGCGCGCCTGGGTACGCTCCGCGGCGGTTGCGTCGCCCTGTTCGATCAGCTGCGCGGCGTCGTCCCTGGCCGACGCGAAGGATGCCCAGGAGCCGGCCGCATAGTCCGCGGCAGCGTAGTGGGCGACCTGCTCGGACAACGCGACGAGAGGCCCGCGTGATGCGGCCTCGCCGCCTGCCCTGCTCCCCGTCGCGGCAACGGAACCGGCCGCCGAGAGCAGCGCCGCCACCAACGCGAACAACGACGCGGCGACCAGCAGCCGCCGTCGTCCCGGATACACACGGGTGGTACGTATCATGATCACTCCTTTCGCTCGGAGGTGCACGGATGCGGTGCGGACGAAAACCAGCTCCGACACCGCCTCCGCGCCGGCGGGCCTACTCCTGGACGAACTCCCAGGAGGTGTCGTCGCCGGCGGCGTCCTCGGGCAGGCGCTCGAGTGCGGCGGTGTCGCCGTACAGGCTCCAGCGCATCCAGTCCACGCACGTGAGGGGGAAGCGGTCGTCGCTCCAGAAACTGCCGTGGTCCCCGCCGAGGAAGGTGAGGAACGCCTTGGGCGCGGGCAGTTCCTCATAGGCCTGGCGGCCTTCGTCGTAGGGGCAGGTGGGGTCCTGGTCGCCGTGGACGAACAGGGTCTTGGCCGCGACCGTGCCGTCGGGGTCGCCCATGTCGACGGTGGACTGCGGGATCGCGGCGGTGATCCGGTCGTCGGGCGCGATGGTCAGCAGGCCGTGGGTGGTCATGCCACCGGCCGAGTGGCCGGACACGCCGACGCCGGGGGAGGCGTCGATGTGGCCGGCCAGCGGGTCGTCGGCCTCGTTGAGCGCGAGGGTCTGGGTGAGGATCTCGGAGACGTCCTTGGACTGTTCGCCGCTGTAGACGTCGCCCATGTTGATCTGGAAGTAGGGGGCGGGGACGATGAAGCCGGCCTCGGCCAGGGGGCGGATGACGAACTCGGAGCCCTGCGGGCTGGCCCCGAGGCCGTGGGTGTAGTTGCAGACGGGGAAGGCGCCTTCGGCGACGGGGGCGTCGGGGATGGGGTCGCCGCCGGGTTCGCCGGTGGCGGGGTAGTAGACGAAGGTGGTGCACGGGCGGTCGCCGCGGGTCCAGGCGTACTCGCGCACGCCGATGGCGAACGGCTCGGCCGGCGCTTGCCGGGGGGTGTGGGCCCGGGGGGCGGGGGAGCGGCCGAGTGCCCGACCGGCGCCGGTCAGGGTGAGGCCCACGCCGGTTGCGGCGCCGAGCGTGAGGAATGCGCGCCTGCGCATGGACATGTGTGACTCCTTGTGGGGGTGTAGGGGGGAGGACCGAGCTGCCCGGGACCTGCTGGCGGGGGTGAGCCCGGCAGGGAGGCCGCCCGCGTCTCCGTACTGCGCCGCTGCCGTGGGGGCTGTTGGTCTGTGACCGGCTGGCTGCGCCAGGATTGAGGCTTCACGCCTGCCGGCCGCTCGCCGGGGGTGCGGCCCTGGTTGCCCACGGCGGCGTCGGGCCGAGCGCGACCGCTTCGGCGCCCGCCGCCGTACCCTTCAGGGCACATCTGCGCCGCACGCCCAGGCGTGCGGAACCGTTGGCGCACTCCATCGTCCGTCGTCCTTCGGGTCGCGCCCCCGCTTCCCTCACGGACTTCGTGCGAGCACCCGGATCGATTTGTCATCCGGTGTGAAGCCGGAACCACGCCGGAGCACCCGCACAGACACCCCGGAAGATCGTGTTCCGGGCTGTCTGCGCCGGTGCGTGCCCTGCGACGGCTCTCGTCGCTGGACCCGGCTCCGGACACAGCTGTGTTGGGCGGCTCTGGCTCGGTCAAGCCGTCGCCGAGGAATCAGGCGACGTGGTGGGACTGCGTGCCGGGGCGCAGGGCCGACCATGCCTAAGCACGATGGACCAGAGATGAACATGAGTCAATAGAACTGGACTTGATCATATTGTATATGATCACAACTAATCAGAAAGTGGCGTCTTGCGACAGGGGCTGACGGGTTGGGTGAGGGTGGCGGCGACGGCCGTGAGGAAGGCCGGGCGAGGATGGCGAGCGTGATGTCGGTGCCCAGGTGTTCGGCGGCGTAGGCGCGTACCTCGTCGCGAACGGCGTCGGCGTTCCAGCGGGCGAAGCGCAGCAGGCGCTGCATCGGCCCGGGCCGGGCCAGGCCGGCCTGTTCGGCAAGCCGCCGGCAGGTCTTCCGCTCGACGCCCGAGAGCAGGCCCGGCAAAGAGGAGCGGGCGCTCGCTCGGGGTTCCACGCGCCGAACCGGCCCGCGATTCGGGCCATGGCCCGGTCGACCATCATCCGCCAGCGGACAGGGTCCACGCTGTGGCCCGCGGCCACCGCACGATCCTCAGGAGTCCGCACGACCCCCGATGATCACGCGGTGGCCGTACCCGTTCCCGGCCGGGGCGGACACAAGATCGCGAAGCCAGACTGGAGTGCTAGCCGGGCCGAATCCGGCTCAGTCGGCCAGGTCGGAGCGTGTGACCGTCTCGCGGGATCGGGGCGCACCCCGTGCCAGAGGTCGGTGTTGCGTGACCTGCTCAGGCGATCTTGCCGGATCGGCCCTTCGGCTCCTCCAGGCCCTGGAGGAATTCACCAACCCGCCCGGTCGGTGCTGACGCGGACCCAGACGCGCTTGCCGTTCTCGGTCGGGGCGTAGCCGAGCCCGTCGGCCATCTCGCGCAGCAGCCACAGGCCGCGGCCCTCCTCGGCGGTCCAGTCCGGCAGCGTGATGCGGGGCAGCGTCGGGGAGCGGTCGTGGACGGTGACCTCGACGGCGTCGGCGGTCAGCGCCAGCTCCAGCGTGCAGCGGGGATCGGGGACGTGCCGCGCCACGTTCGACAGCAGCTCGGTGACGCCGTGGAGCACCACCTCCGCCACCCGCGGCGGCTGGCCCCACTCCCGCATGGCGAGTGAGGCCAGCCGCCTGAAGCGCGCCAGATCCTCCCGGCGTGCCGTGAGCGGCCAGCTCTGCGAGCGCAGACGCGGATCGGCTTCCCTGCCGGTGAGCGTCACGGTCCCTCCGGATGTCCCACGGTGAGTCATGGATCGAGTGCGCTGTGTCATGTCTCGCACCCTGCCCGTAACTCCCGGCAGTCCGCAAGGAATTCAGCTACACACGAGGAGTTCATATCACTCGTTGGGGTGGCTGGGGTGACATCACCTCAGGCCGGCCTTCCCGGTGCGGCAGACTGCCGACCGGGTGTGGCCGGCCTCCGGGGACCCTGCGCCGGGGCGTTACGCCGCCTTGGCCGCCGCGATCCCCTCGGCGACGGCGTCGGCGAGCGGCGTGGTCGGGCGGCCGATGAGCGCGGCCAGCTCGCCCGTGGTGCCCGCCAGCAGCCCGCGCCCGATCGCCGCGTCCACGTCGACGAGGACCCGCGCCAGCGGCTCCGGCAGCCCGGCGCCGGTGAGGATCGCCACGTGCTGCTCGGGCGGCACCTCGGAGTAGACGATCTCCCGGCCCGACTGGCGGGCCACCTCGGCGGCGTACTCGGCGTAGCTCCAGGCGACATCGCCGCTCAGCTCGTACGCCCGGCCCTCGTGGCCCTCGCCCGTCAGCACGGCGGCGGCAGCGGCGGCGTAGTCGGCGCGGGAGGCCGAGGCGACCCGGCCCTGCCCGGCGCTGCCGACGACCGCGCCGTGCTCCAGCACCGGGGCCAGGTTCTCGGTGTAGTTCTCGTGGTACCAGCCGTTGCGCAGGAAGGTGTAGGGCAGGCCGGAGTCGAGGATCATCCGCTCGGTCGCCTGGTGCTCCCGGGCGAGCGTGAAGTCCGCGGCGGGGCCGCCCAGGATGCTCGTGTACGCCAGCAGCGCGACGCCCGCCCGCCTGGCCTCGGCGACGACCGCCTCGTGCTGCGGCACCCGCCGCCCGACCTCGCTGCCGGAGACGAACAGCACCCGGTCCCCGGCGCGGAAGGCGCCGCCGAGCGTGTCCGGCCGGTCGTAGTCCCCGACGCGCACCTCCACGCCGCGCTGGGCGAGCGGCTGGGCCTTCTCCTCGTCGCGGGCGACGGCCGCGACCTGGTCGGCGGGCACGGTCGTGAGGAGGGCTTCGATGACGAGGCGGCCGAGGTGGCCGGTGGCTCCGGTGACGACGAGCATGTGGTACGTCCCCTTCATTTCATTGATTCCGTTAATCCCATTGAGTGGCTCGCCACCCACGCTAACCTCAACACTAACCTGGTGTAAGTACCCACGCTGACGTAAGGTACTGGCATGGGAGTGAGCCCTTGCGAGAATCCGGACGTCAACGCCGCCAACTGCCCCTCGCGCAGCGTGCTGGAGCACGTCACCAGCCGGTGGGGCGTGCTCCTGCTGGCCCGGCTGCTGGGCGAGGAGAGCCTGCGCTTCAGCGAGCTGCGCCGCTCCATCGGCGGCATCAGCGAGAAGATGCTCGCCCAGACCCTCCAGACCCTGGAGCGCGACGGCTTCGTCCGCCGCGAGGCCCGCCCCGTCATCCCCCCGCACGTGGACTACTCGCTGACGCCCCTCGGCGAGGAGGCCGCCCGCCAGGTCTGGGACCTGGCCCGCTGGGTCGAGCGCAGCCTGCCGGAGGTCCTGGCCACCCAGCGGCGCTACGACGAGCGGCGCCGGAAGGCCGCGGCCACCACCGGCTGACCACCGCTCTCCGGCCACTGCCGGCGAGACGCGGGACAGGACCTACGGGGCGTCCCGCCAGTTGCCCTGCACCGCCGCGCGCATCAGCCCGAGGTGGTCGTCGGCCGCGTCCTGCAACGCCTGCGGGCTGCCGTCGCAGCGCTTGTCCCAGGCGAGCGCGGCCAGCAGCCACGCCGAGTGGAACGCCCCCGCCAGCAGCGCCGGACGCGGATCCTCCGGGTCGATCCCCTCCCGCACGCACAGCACCCGTGCGAGCAGGCACTGCTGCTGGGCGGCCAGCCGCAGCGCCGCCGCCAGCACGTCGGACTCCGTGCACATCAGCCGCATCGCCCGCAGATAGGTGCACTGGCTCTCGCCCGACATGGCGCGCATCACCGAGCGGCCCGCCTCCCGCAGCGCCCACAGCGGTTCCTCGCCCGGCGGCCGCCGCTCCACCTCCGCCAGGAACAGCGCGCTGGCCTCCCGCATCGGCCGCAGCACCAGCTCCTCCTTGCTGGCGAAGTACCGGAAGAAGGTGCGCTCGGACACCTCCGCGCCGCGCGCGATGTCCCCGACCGTCGTCTGGGCGTACCCCCGGCTGAGAAACAGCTCGAGGCCGGAACGCAGCAGATCCTGCTCGGTGCGCAGCTTCCTGCGCTCGCGCAGCCCGGGAGGCGTCGAGTGGGGTCGCATGGGGGCATGTTACGACCGGGAAACCGAACTGACTCCCGAGCTGCCGGAAACCGCCTGCGCCGCCCGGCGCGGCCTCCCCCCGGCGCGGGAGGGCACAATCGCCCGCATGACCGAAGCCGGAGCGGACCGTCTCCTCAGCGACCTCGACGCCCTCCCGTACCCCCGGCGCATGCGCGAACTGGCCGCCCGCGCCCGCCTGTCCGCCGCCCGCGGGGAGCTCAGGGACCTGCTCGAAGACCTCGCCGGGCACGGCGTTCACGGCCGTCGGCTGGCAGCCGCGGCCGCCGCCGCGGGCGGCGACAAGGGCTACCTCGCCGGCCACCTCACCGACCCCGACCCGGTCGCGCGCCGCTACGCCCTGCGCGCCGCCACCCGGCTGGACATCGGCGACTACGCCCTGGAGGTGGCCCTGGAGGACGCGCCCGCCGCCGTCCGCCGCGAGCTGCTGGCCACCATCGTGACCGGCCGCCGCACCACCCTCGCCGACCAGCTCATCGACCGCCACCGCGCCGCGTGGGGCGACGCCGAGGCGGCCCGGCTGCTGCCCGGCTGCGGCCCCGAGACCGTCGCGCGCCTGCTGCCCGAGCTCTTCCCCGCCCTGCGCACCTGGCACGCGATGCTCCGCCGCCACCCCGACGCCCTGCTCGACGAGGCGGAACGCCAGCTCGCCGCCCTCCCCGACGCATCGCACGGCATGTGGTGGGATCGGCACGCCCCGGGCATGGCGCTGGCCGCCGACCGCCGCCCGGCCCGCGTCCTGGACCTGCTGGAACGCCACACCTTCGGGTGGCTGCCCCGCCCGCTGTGGGAACGGCTGAACCGCCTCGCCGCGGCCGATCCCGGCCGCACGCTGCGCCTGCTGCTGAGCGACCCGTACCGCGTCAACCAGCTCGCCCACTCCGGCCTGCCGCGCAAGCTGCTGCGCCGCCTCGTCCACCACCAGCTGCCCTCCCTCACCTCCCTCGCCGCCCTCGGCCGCGCCTGGGCCGAGGACCCGGCCCGCCTCGCTCAGCTGGTGCGGGCCGTGCCACCCTCCCGCCGCGCCGAACTCCTCGAATCCGTCGCCACCGACCCGGGCACCGGGGCCGACGGCGAGCGCCCCGAGCGCCCCGTCGACGACCGGATTCTCGCCCTGCTGCCCCACGCCCGCCGCCACGCCGAGGCGCGCCGCCTCGCCCACCGGGCGCGCGAGCAGCGGCGGCCCCGGCTCGTCGAGCTGTCCGCGCTGGTCCACCTGCCGCCCGCCGAGGTCCGCGCCGAACTGCTCGCCGCCACGCACGACTCCAACGCCGACGACCGCGCCGCCGCCTGGCGCCTGTTCGCCCGCAACGCCGCCCTCTCCGCCGACCCCCGGGCCGTCACCGCTGCCCTGGACGACGCCGCGACGCGGCTGCGCAACGAGCAGGAGCGGGTCCGCCACGCCGCCCTGGAGGCCCTCACGGGCGTCCACCCCGGCCTGTTCACCGAGGAGGCCGCCGACCACCTCGACCGCCTCGCCGCCGACGCCATCGCCGCCCGCGACTCCTCCGCCCCGCTCCGCGCCGCCCTCGGCCGCCTCGCCGACGCCGTGCTGCGCGAACACGCCGCCACCGCACACCGCGACCTCGTCGGCTGGGCCCTGCGCACCGTGGTCCGCCTCTGCGGAAACGCCGGCGGCGCCGACCTCGGGCGGCTGGACCGCACCCTCAGGCGCGGCCAGGAGCACCAGGTCTTCGAGGCGCTGCGGCCCTGGCTGGAGGCGGGCGCCGAGAAGGTCGACCACGGCCTGACCTTCGCCCTCGCCCGCGCCGTCGGCCGCCGTGCCGCGCGCATGCCCGAGCTCCAGGAACTGCTGCGCCAGGCCGTCCGATTCGGCGACGACGCCACCGTGCGCGAGGCCGTGCCGCTGTGGCTGGCCGACCCCGCCTCCCGCGACGAGCGCGTCGCCGAGGTGCTGGCCCTCGACCCCTCCGCGGCCGTGCTCCCCGAGGTGCTGCGCCTGCTGACGCTGCGCCGCACCGACCTGCTCGACGTGGTGCTCGACGACACCCCGCCCTACGGGCGTTTCCTGAGCGAGCCCGCCCGCTGGCTGCCGCCCCTGGACGGCGCCGTGGCCCGCTGGCTGCCCCGCCAGCGGCGGGCCGCCGCCCGGCTGTACGCCCGCGAGGCCGCCGACGCCGCCGCGCGGCCCCACCGCCGCGCGGCCGCCGTCGCCGCCCTCGCCCGCGTCCCGGAGGCCGAGGCGGCCGAGGACCTCCGCCGCTGGGCGGGCTCGCCCGACGTGGCGCTGGCCGAGGCGGCGCTCGTGGCCCTGGCACGCACCGACCGGCCCGGCGAGCACCTGCCGGGCCTCCTCGCGCACGCCAGCGACGACCGCGCCCGCGTCGCGATGCACGCCGCGGGCCGCGCCGCCGCCCACGTGCCGCCCTCCGCGCTCGCCCCCCGGCTGGGCGCCCTGCTGCTGCCCGCCCCCCAGGCCCCGGAGAGCGAACGGCAGGACACGGTCAAGGTCACCAGCCGCAAGGCGGCCGTCCGGCTGGCCGCCCGCCTGCTGCCGGTCCCCGACGCCGCCGTCCTGCTCGCCGAGGTCTACCACCACCCCGGCCGGCACGAGGACGTGCGTGCCGCCTGCGTCGCCTCCGCCCTCCGGCTACTCGACGACGAGCAGGGCTGGCGGATCGTCACCCACGCCGCCTCCCACCCCGGCCCCGAGAGCGTCGAGCTGCGCCACCCCGTGCTGCGCGTCGACCCCCTCGACCTCCCCGAGCGGCACCGGACCCGCTACGCCCGGCTGATCGTCGCCCTCACCGGCACCGCCGGCGTCCGGATCGCCTCCGAGGCGTACGGCCAGCTGCCCGACTGGGCCCCCTGGGCGCCGGAGGTCACCACCGTCCTGGCCCGCGCCGTCACCGGCGGGGACGACGGGCGCCCCTGGGACTCGGCCGCCCACGCCCTGATGAACATGGCCGTCACCACCCCCGCCGATCCCGCCGTCCGCGCAACGCTGCTCGCCGTCCTCGACCACCTCGCCGCCCTCGACGCCCGCGAGGACACCCCCGACGCCCAGGCCGACGCCGACCGTCCCGCCCGCCGCCGGGTCCACGTGCTCGCCCGGCGCCTGGCACGGGCGGCCCACGGGAACCCCGAGCAGCTGCGCACACTCGCCGCCGAGGCCGGCGAAGTCCTCGCCCGGCACGCGGACTTCGTCCCCGACGCGGCCGAGGCGCTGCTGAACGCCGTCGACCTGGACGCCGATCCCCGCACGCTCGGCCCGGCGCTGGCCCGGCTGGCCTGGCTGCACCAGGACCGCCCCGCCCTCGCCGCCCGCACCGCGCGGGCGCTCCACGGCACTCTGGCCGCGCCCCCGCGGCCCGGGAACCCCGCCACCCTGCTCGCGGTCGCCCGCGAGCTGGGCGCGCAGGGCGGCGCCGCCACCGGGCAGTTCGCCGTCCAGCTCGCGCGCGCCGGCGGCGCCCGCGCGGGCTGGACGCCACCCTGGCGCGACCTCGTGCGCTGGCTGCGCCGCCACCCCGTCCCCGACGTCCGCGACGCCGCGCTCGCGCTCCGCACCGACCGCGCCTAGCGGGAACGCCCGGCCGTTGCGCGTGCCCCCGCACCCCCGCGTCCGCGGCTCCTGTCACAATGCACAGCGCGGCGCACCCGGCGCCGGGAAAGCGGAGCGTTGATCGTGACACAGTCCGTCGCAGGACCCGTGGCAGGCCGGTCCATCGAAGGCAGGATCGCCGAGGAGCTGGGCGCTCGCGAGTGGCAGGTGGCGGCCACCGTGGGGCTGCTCGACGGCGGAGCCACGGTGCCGTTCATCGCCCGGTACCGCAAGGAGGCCACCGGCGCCCTCGACGACACGCAGCTGCGCACCCTCGAGGAGCGACTGCGGTACCTGCGGGAGCTGGAGGAGCGGCGCGAGGCGGTCCTGGAGTCGGTACGCGCCCAGGGCAAGCTCGACGAGGAGCTGGAGGCGAAGATCCGCGCGGCCGAGACCAAGGCCCGCCTGGAGGACATCTACCTCCCCTACAAGCCCAAGCGCCGCACCAAGGCGCAGATCGCCCGCGAGGCCGGGCTCGAACCGCTGGCCGACGGCCTGCTCGGCGACCCCACCGTGCCGCCGCAGGCCGCCGCCGCCGCCTTCGTCGACCCGGACAAGGGCGTTCCCGACGCCGACGCCGCCCTCGCCGGGGCCCGCGCCATCCTCACCGAGCGCTTCGGGGAGGACGCCGACCTGCTCGGCGAGCTGCGTGAGCGGATGTGGAACGCCGGCTACCTGGTGTCGAAGGTGCGCGAGGGCAAGGAGACGGCGGGCGCGAAGTTCTCCGACTACTTCGACGTGGCCGAGCCGTTCGCCCAGCTTCCCTCCCACCGGGTGCTGGCCATGTTCCGCGGCGAGAAGGAGGAGATCCTCGACCTCACGCTGGCGCCGGACGAGCCCACCGACGCCGCGGAGGAGGGCCCCAGCTGGTACGAGCGGGCCATCGCCCGGCGTTTCGGCGTACGCGACGAGGGCCGCCCGGCCGACGGCTGGCTGGCGGAGACCGTCCGCTGGGCCTGGCGCACCCGCGTCCTGGTCCACCTCGGCATCGACCTGCGCACCCGGCTGCGGACCGCCGCCGAGGACGAGGCGGTCACCGTCTTCGCCGCCAACCTGCGGGACCTGCTGCTCGCCGCCCCCGCCGGCACCCGCCCCACCATGGGGCTCGACCCCGGCCTGCGCACCGGCGTGAAGGTCGCCGTCGTCGACGCCACCGGCAAGGTGGCCGCCACGGACACCATCTACCCCCACGCCCCGCAGCGGCGCTGGGACGAGTCCCTCGCCCGCCTCGCCGCCCTCGCGAGCGAGCACGGCGTCGAGCTGATCGCCATCGGCAACGGCACCGCCTCCCGCGAGACCGACAAGCTGGCGGGCGAGCTGATCGCCCGTCACGCCGAACTGAAGCTGAGCCGCATGGTCGTCTCCGAGGCGGGCGCCTCGGTCTACTCCGCCTCCGCCTACGCCGCCCAGGAGCTGCCGGAGCTGGACGTGTCGCTGCGCGGCGCGGTCTCCATCGCACGCCGCCTGCAGGACCCGCTGGCCGAGCTCGTCAAGATCGACCCGAAGTCGATCGGCGTCGGCCAGTACCAGCACGACCTGTCCGAGGTGAAGCTCTCCCGCTCCCTCGACGCCGTCGTGGAGGACTGCGTCAACGGCGTCGGCGTGGACGTCAACACCGCCTCGGCGCCGCTGCTGGCCCGCGTCTCCGGCATCGGCGGCACGCTGGCCGAGCACATCGTCTCCCACCGCGACGCCAACGGCCCCTTCCGCCACCGGGACGCGCTCAAGGGCGTGCCGCGCCTGGGCCCCAAGGCGTTCGAGCAGTGCGCCGGCTTCCTGCGCATCCGCGGCGGCGACGACCCGCTGGACGCCTCGGCCGTCCACCCCGAGGCGTACCCCGTGGTGCGGCGCATCGCCGCCGCCTCCGGCAGCCAGGTGCCCGAGCTCGTCGGCAACGCCCGCCTGCTGCGCTCCCTCACCGCGGGCGACTTCGTCGACGACACCTTCGGGCTGCCGACCGTCACCGACATCATCGGCGAGCTGGAGAAGCCGGGGCGCGACCCGCGGCCGGCGTTCAAGACCGCGCGCTTCAAGGAGGGCGTGGAGACCATCGGGGACCTGGCGCCCGGCATGATCCTGGAGGGCGTCGTCTCCAACGTCGCCGCCTTCGGGGCGTTCGTGGACATCGGCGTCCACCAGGACGGGCTCGTCCACGTGTCGGCGATGTCGAAGAAGTTCGTCTCCGACCCGCGCGAGATCGTCAAGCCCGGCGACATCGTCACCGTCAAGGTGCTCGGCGTGGACGTGCCGCGCAAGCGGATCTCGCTGACGCTGCGGCTGGACGAGGAGTCCGGCGCGGGCGGCGGCGCCGGGCGCGGCCGGGGCCGCGAGCGCGAGCGCGAGCGGGACGAGCAGCGGCGCGGCGGCCGGGGCGGCACCCCGCGCCAGCGCGACCGCCGCGGCGGCGGCGCGGGGCGCCGCGAGGCACCCCCCGCGAACAGCGCCATGGCCGACGCCCTCCGCCGCGCGGGCCTGCTCGGCCCCGAGCGCGGCCGCTAGCCCCGGCCTCAGGCGGGCAGCCTGGTGTCGACGACGAAGCTGATCGCCTCGGCGTTCCGCCGCAGGTCCACCACGTACAGGGTCTGCGAGACGATCTGGTCGCGGGTGGCGCCGTAGTGGTTCGGGACCCCCTGCCATGAGAGCACGCTGTCTCTTGTGGTTACTCGGAAACTGTAGGAGAGTGATTGCCTGACCTGGAAGAACGCACTTTGCGGGAACTGAGGAACCTGATGGTGACCAAGCAGTTCACGGGCTCGCCCGAAGACGCGGACCTGAGGCGCGCGGACTCACTGGCGCGCGAGATCTTCTCCGACGTCGCCAACAAGTGGGCGTTCCTGATCATCGAGACTCTCGGCGAGCGCACCCTGCGCTTCAGCGAACTGCGTAACGAGGTCGGCGGCGTCAGCCACAAGATGCTCACCCAGAACCTGCGCATGCTGGAGCGCTACGGCCTGATCGAGCGGACCGTGCACCCCACCGTGCCGCCGCGGGTCGAGTACACCCTCACCGAGCCGGGCCAGGCCCTGCGCGCCACGGTCGACGGCATGTGCGTCTGGACCCACCGGTACCTCGGTCACATCGAGGCCGCCCGCCGCCGCTTCGACGGCTGAGGGCTGCCCGGCACGCACGAAATCCCGTTGCCCCGGCACCCCCGCCCCCCTACCCTCGTGGGTGGCCCTGTTGTCGCCGATGGGAGAGGCCGTTGAGCATCTGAGGTCGTCGGACACCGTGAGCCCGCCGGCAGCGCCACCGCGCTGCGGCCTCACGCGCACGACCTCGGAGCCGAGCGGCCGCGCCCCCGCGACAGCCAGCCCATCCCTCCGAAACGCCAGCGCCCACCCGGGCCCGGTGTCCACGCGTCGCATCTCCACCCCCGCTGGACACCGACACCCGGAGGACCGCACATGGCTGCCCCCACCACACACGTCACCCTCAGCGGCATCGCCTTCGCCTGGCCGGACGGCACCCCCGTGTTCACCGGCCTCGACCTCGCCGCCGGCCCCGGGCGCACCGGCCTGATCGGGCTCAACGGCTCCGGCAAGTCGACGCTGCTCAAGCTCATCGCCGGCGCGCTCACGCCCGCCTCCGGCACCGTCCGGGTCTCCGGCGAGGTCGGCTACCTGCCACAGAACCTCACCCTCGACACCCGCCTGAGCGTCGACCAGGTCCTCGGCGTCGACCGCGCCCGCGCCGCGCTGCACGCCATCGAGGCCGGCGACGTCGCCGAGGAGCACTTCGCCGCGGTCGGCGACGACTGGGACATCGAGGAGCGCACCCGCGCCACCCTCGACCAGCTCGGCCTCACCCACATCGACCTGGACCGCACCGTCGGCCAGGTCTCCGGCGGCGAGACCGTGCTGCTGCGGCTGGCCGGGCTGCTGCTGCGCCGCCCCGAGGTGCTGCTGCTGGACGAGCCCACCAACAACCTGGACCTGGACGCCCGCCGGCGCCTGTACGCCACCGTGGACGCCTGGAACGGCCTGCTGGTCGTCGTCAGCCACGACCGCGAGCTGCTGGAGCGCGTCGACCAGATCGCCGACCTGCACGACGGCGAGGTGCACTGGTTCGGTGGCACGCTCTCGGCGTACGAGGAGGCGCTGGCCGTCGAGCAGGATGCCGCCGAGCGCATGGTCCGCTCCGCCGAGGCCGACGTGCGGCGGCAGAAGCGCGAGCTCATCGAGGCCCACGACAAGCTGGCCGGGCGGATGCGCTACGCCAAGAAGGCGTTCGAGAACAAGCGCGCGCCGCGCGCCGTCATGCGGATGAGGAAACGCACCGCACAGGTGTCCGCCGGCAAGCACCTCAACCTGCACGAGGACCGGCTGGACCAGGCGAAGGAACGCCTCGAGCATGCCGAGGGGGCGGTGCGGGACGACGACGAGATCCGCGTGGACCTGCCGCACACCGCGGTGCCCTCCCGCCGCCGGGTGCTGAGCCTGCGCGGTCTCGCGCTGCGCTACGGCCCCCGCGCCGAGCTGGAGGTGCAGGGCCCGGAGCGGATCGCGCTGCTGGGCCGCAACGGCGCCGGCAAGACCACCCTGCTGTCGACCATCGTGGGGGAGCTCACCCCGCGGGAGGGCGAGGTCGCCGCCCACGTGCCGATGCGCTACCTGCCGCAGCGCCTGGACATCCTCGACGAGCGGCTCAGCATCGCCGAGAACGTCCGCCTGCTGGCGCCCGGCGCCGATCCGCAGCGCATCCGCGCCCAGCTCGCCCGCTTCCTGTTCCGCAAGGACCGGCCCGACCAGCTCGTCGGCACGCTCTCGGGCGGCGAGCGCTTCCGCGCCTCGCTGGCCGCGCTGATGCTCGCCGAGCCCGCGCCCCAGCTGCTGATGCTGGACGAGCCCACCAACAACCTCGACCTGTCCAGCGTCCGCCAGCTCACCACCGCCCTGGAGTCCTACCGGGGCGCGCTGCTGGTCGCCAGCCACGACCTGCCCTTCCTTCAGGAGCTCGGCATCACCCGGTGGCTCACCCTGGACGAGGAGCTGACGGAGACGGGGCCGCCGCAGGCGCCGTGACGAGCCGGCGGGTCAGGACAGCTGGGAGGACTGGAGCTGGGCGTACAGGCCGCCGCGCCGCAGCAGCTCGGCGTGGGTGCCGATCTCGCGGATGCGGCCGGCCTCCATGACGACGATGCGGTCCGCGCTGCGGACCGTGGAGAGCCGGTGGGCCACGACGAAGACGGTGCGGCCGCGCATCAGGCGGTTCAGCGCCTCCTGCACCAGCGCCTCGGAGCGGGTGTCGAGGGCGGAGGTCGCCTCGTCGAGCACGAGGATGCGCGGATCGCGGATGAGCGCCCTGGCGATGGCGATGCGCTGGCGCTGCCCGCCGGAGAGGCGGGCGCCGCGCTCCCCGACGACCGTGTCGAGGCCGTTCGGCAGGCGGTCGACGAACTCCAGGGCGTTGGCGTCCTTGAGGGCCTCGCGGACGCTGCGCTCGTCGACCTGGCGCATGCCGTAGCCGACGTTCTCCCCGATGGTGCCCTCGAACAGCACGGACTCCTGCGGCACCACCGACAGGAAACGCCGATAGGTGCGCAGGTCGAGGGTGGCCATGTCGGTGCTGTCGAGCAGGATGCGGCCGGAGACGGGACGGATGAAGCCGATGAGCAGGTTGAGGATGGTGGACTTGCCCGCGCCGGAGGCGCCGACCAGGGCGATGGTCTCGCCGGGCGGCACGCGGAGGCTGAAGTCGCTGACGGCGTCCGGGCCGTCCTCCTCGTACCGGAAGGTGACCCGCTCGAACTCCAGGCGGCCCTTGACGGCGGCGACCTTGGCCTTGCCGGCGTTCACCTCCAGGTCGGGCGCCTGGAGCACCTCCCCGGCGGAGCGCACCGACTCCAGGCCCTTGCTGATGATGGGCGTCAGCGCCATCAGCGTGGTCATGGAGCCGGTGAGGGTGGTGAAGAAGGTGCTGAGCATCACCACGTCGCCGGTGGTGATGGGCAGCCAGCTGTAGTAGCAGACCAGCGCCGCGCCGGCGAGGAAGCCGATGCCGAGGGCCTGGAGCAGGATCCAGGCCAGGGCGCTGAAGTGGCCGTTGAGGAGGTCGAGCCGTATGCCCGCGGTCAGGACCTGCCGCAGCGAGCCGTCCACGCGCGCGACCGCCGTGTGTTCCAGGCCGTGGGCGCGGGTGACCGGGATCAGGCTGGTCATCTCGCCGACGCGGGTGGACAGCTGCTCGACCTCGCGGCGGAAGTGCTCGTTGCGGCTGCGCATGCGCCCGCGCAGCCTGCGCACCAGGAAGGTGGCGGCCGGCACCACGACGAGGAAGACGGGCAGCGCCTCGGGGACGCGGAAGGCGATGACCAGCAGCCCGCCGGCGAGGGTGATGACTGCGTTCAGGCCGTTGTCCGCGGTCTGCTGCACCGACTGCTCGATGTTCTCCACGTCGCGGATCACCTTGGTCTGCAGGGCGCTGGCGGACGTCCGGGAGTGATAGCCGATTGACAGCTCCTGCATCCTGCGGCACAGCGCCGAGCGCAGCGCGGTGCCGGTGCGGCGCACGCTGCCGTGCATGCAGCGGACGTAGAGCAGGTGGGTGGGGTAGTTGAGCATCAGGACGAACAGGAGCACGGCGGTGTTGACGCCGAGCCCGGAGACCGGCCGCCGCTCGACGACGATGTCGATGACGTTCGCGGTGATCAGCGGCAGCAGCCAGACGGGGCTGTGCTTGACGATGAAGGCCAGCACCGCCACCAGGATTCTCAGCCGGTGGTCCCGGAAGAGGTACAGGAGTGTTCGCACCGGGTGTTCCCCCTGGTAGCGGTGGTCCAGGGGGCCTTTCGGCAGGGCCATGTGAGCAGCGCTCCATCGTCCGGATCGTCCAGGGATTTCGGTCGGAATGACCTTGCCCCCGAAGCCACTCGAACACTCACCGAAATGTGAGTAGCGCCGGACTCTCCCCTTTTCTTGTTGTTAGGGCTCAATTCATATGCATAGTGATAGTCATAACGCGGGATCGCCGAGGTCGCCGAAAACGGACGGCCTCCTCGCTGCCCTGTTGTCAGATTTCTCAACTTCCGTATCGTCGCGAAACAACTCCGATGCTCGACCGGCGCTCGCGCCACCCGCCCCCCGCGGCGGCATTCGCAACGATGCGCCCGGCCAGTCGGGTGACGGGGCGGAGTAGGGGCGGAACGCGGCGAACCTCGCGTCGTCGCACGGAGCTTGGCCGCGTTCGGTCCTCAAGTGAAGGGAAACGGGCCGAACTTGCCGTCTTTCGCTCAATGTGCGGCTAGTTCGGGTCAGCGGGTCATGTAGCCCTGGCACATGCCAAGACTCGAAGAACATGGACACCCGATCGGTCGCCCCGCCCCCCGCCCCGCCCGCTCCCACCCTCACCGGCGCCTGGCGCTTCACCGTCGCCCCCGCCGACGTCTCCGTGCCGCAGACGCGCCACGCCGTGCGCGAACTGCTGCGCCGCCAGGGCGCCCCGCTCTCGGCCGAGCTGCTCCACGGCGTCCTGCTGATCCTCTCCGAGCTGGTCACCAACGCCGTGCGCCACGCCGCCCTGCTCACGCCCGTGATCGGCGTGGAAGTCCGGCTGGAGGGCGGATGGGTGCGGCTGGCGGTGGAGGACGGCCACCCCTACCGCCCCGCCGCCCTGCACGCGGCGCCGGAGCACGGCCACACCGGGGGCCGCGGCCTGCTGCTGGTCAAGGCCACGGCCCACGAGGCGGGCGGCTGCTGCGGCGTCGAGCCGACCGCCGCCGGGGGCAAGGCGGTCTGGGCGGCCCTGCCGCTCGATCTCGCCCGCGGCCCCGAGGCCCCGAGGCGCTGAGGCGCCGAGCCCCTGAGGCGCTGGGCGGGCTGGTGGCGCGCCGCGCGGGCGGCGTCACCAGCCGGCGGCGTCCCCCGTGACCTCGCGGATCACCGGCCGGGCCGCTTCCAGCACCGTGCCGAACCAGGCCGAGAAGGGCTCGCCCGCGCGCCGCCGCTCCAGCTCGGCCGGCGTGAGGAACGCGGTCTCCGCGATCTCGGCCGGGTCGGGCCGCAGCGGCGCCGTGATGAGCCCCGCGAAGAGGTGGTTGTACTCCCGCTCGACCAGCCCCGAGACCGGATCGGGGTGGCGGTAGCTGACCGTGCCGGCCTCCCGCAGCAGCGCGGGCGCCGCCCCCAGCTCCTCGGCCGTGCGCCGCGTGGCGGCCAGGAACGGCGGCTCGCCGGGATAGGGGTGCCCGCAGCAGGTGTTCGACCACACGCCGGGGGAGTGGTACTTCTGCGGCGCCCGGCGTTGCGCCAGCAGCCGCCCCGCGGCGTCGAAGAGGAAGACCGAGAACGCCCGGTGCAGCCGGCCGGGCGCCCGGTGGGCCGCGAGCTTCTCCGCGGTGCCGGTCGTGACGCCCTCCTCGTCCACCAGCTCGATCATGATCGGCTCCGCCGCGACGGCGGGCGCACCCTGACGGACCGCGCCGCTGGGCGCTGCGCTGTGGGGCATGGACTTCCCTTCCCGGATCTCGTTCGGCTTCCGCTTCGGCCCCGGTGGCCGTCCCGGATGCCCCTCAGTCTGCCCTGGCGCGCGGGGCGGCCTCGGCGGCACCGCCTCGGTTCATGCTCCGCACGCCCGTACGGTTCGGGCTGGAACGTGCGGTGCGCGACACCGGCACGATCGGCAGCGCGATCAGCGGCGAGGCGATCGGGTCGGCCGCTGCCGCCCGTGACGATGGCGCGCGTCAGGGCGTCAGGGACGGTGCTCCAGCCAGCCGCGCCAGGCCGAGGCGACCATCTCCGCCACGCCCCGGCGGGCCGTGAAGCCCAGCAGCTCGCGCGCCCGGTCCGCCGAGGCGACCACCCGCGCCGGGTCGCCGGGCCGCCGGGCCGCCACCCTCGGCGGCGCCGGGTGGCCGGTCACCTCGGCGACCAGCGTGGCCAGCTCGCGCACCGACACGCCCCGGCCGGTGCCGATGTTCACCGTCAGCTCGGCGGGCCCGTCCGCCCCCGCCGCCCCGGGCCCGGCCAGCCACCGCGCCGCCGCCAGGTGCGCCCCGGCCAGGTCCGCGACGTGCACGTAGTCGCGCACGCACGTTCCGTCCGGCGTCGGGTAGTCGTCGCCGAAGATCACCGGCGCCTCGCCCAGGCTGATCCGCTCGAAGAACATCGGGACGACGTTGAACGCCCCGGTGTCGGCCAGCTCCGGGCGGGCGGCGCCGGCCACGTTGAAGTACCGCAGGCAGGCGGTGCCGACGCCGTGCGCCCGCCCCGCCGCCCGCACCAGCCACTCCCCGGCGAGCTTCGTCTCGCCATAGGGATTCACCGGCAGGCACGGCGTGTCCTCCGTCACCAGCTCGGCGTCGGGCGAGCCGTACACCGCCGCCGAGGAGGAGAAGACGAAGCGGCGCACCCCGGCGGCGGCCACCGCCTCCAGCAGCACGGTCAGCCCGTGCACGTTCTCCCGGTAGTAGCGCAGCGGCGAGTCCACGGACTCCGCGGGCCGCTTCAGCGCCGCCAGGTGCACGACCCCGGTCACGCCGTGGCCGGCCAGCACGTCGCCCACCAGCTCCCGGTTCGCCACCGAGCCACGCACCAGCGGTACGCCGTCGGGCAGGCGCTTGGCCATGCCGGTGGACAGGTCGTCCAGCACCACCACGCGCTCGCCCGCCTCCGTCATGGCGTGGACGACGTGGGCCCCTATGTAGCCGGCCCCGCCGGTGATCAGCCAACTCATGGCCGCAGCCTAACGCCGACGCCGCAACCGCTTCGTTCCGTAGTTGGTTGATCGCGTAAGGTCACGCCAATGCTTCTGAGGGCTCCAGGATGAACTCCAGGTTTCCTCAGTCCAACGCCATTCTGTCCTCATGGTTGTCATCAGATAATCTCAGCCCGTTGTCCAGCCCGCACCGGGAGCAGATCCGGCCCGGAGAGGAGTGAGTTCCGCTGTCCACCGCGATCCTCACCGGCCCGACCGTCCCCGGGACGCCGCTCGCCGACGACCTGCGCGCGCTGGGCTTCGCGGTGCTGGTGGCGGAGCCGGACGCCGGCCTCGCCCCGGCGCTGGACGCGGTGCCGGCGGGGGAGCGGGTCGCGGTCGTGGATCCCCGGTTCACCGGCCACCGCCACAGCCTGCGGCTCGGCCTGACCGACCCCCGCTTCCCGGCCGCCGCCATTCCCGGCGCGGTCACCGTGCTTCCCGCCGCCCGCGGCGCGCTGGCGAAGGCCCTCGGCGGCGCGGCGCACGCGGCGTACGACGACGAACGCCCCGGATCCGGGGCGGCGCCCACGGCCACGCGGCGCGCCACCTGCCTGCCCGACCGGCTCGCCGCCCGCATGGCGGCCGACGGCACCCCCGTTCACCGCCCCGACCTCGGACCCCTGGTGGCCACCGTCGCCGAGGACGACGCCGCCCGCGCCCGCGCGGCCGCCAGGACCGCCGAGGTCGACGAGGAGGCCGTGCGGCTGCGCGGCGCGGTCAAGACCCGCGACGGCCTCTTCACCACCTTCTGCGTCAGCCCCTACTCCCGCTACCTGGCCCGCTGGTGCGCCCGCCGCGGCCTGACCCCGAACCAGGTCACCACCGCCTCCCTCCTCACCGCGCTCGCCGCCGCCGGCTGCGCCGCCACCGGAACCCGCCCCGGATTCGTCGTCGCCGCCGTGCTGCTGCTCGGCTCCTTCGTGCTGGACTGCACCGACGGCCAGCTCGCCCGCTACTCCCTGCGCTACTCCACGCTCGGCGCCTGGCTGGACGCGACGTTCGACCGGGCCAAGGAGTACGCCTTCTACGCCGGCCTGGCGCTCGGCGCCGCCCGCGGCGGGGACGACGTGTGGGCGCTGGCGCTGGCCGCCATGGTGCTCCAGACCTGCCGCCACGTCGTGGACTTCTCCTTCGCCGAGGCCCACCAGCGCGACACGACGGGCGCCGCGACCCCCGCCGCCGCCCTCTCCGGGCGGCTGGACCGCATCGGCTGGACCGTGTGGGCGCGCCGCGTGGTCGTGCTGCCCATCGGTGAGCGCTGGGCCCTCATCGCCGTGCTCACGGCGCTGACCACGCCGCGCACCACCTTCGTCGTGCTGCTGGCGGCCGGCGGGTTTGCGGCGTGCTACACGACGGCGGGCCGCGTGCTGCGCTCGCGGCGCGGAGCGCGTCTTTCCGCGCCCTCGGCGCGGGCACTGCGCGCGCTCACCGACAGCGGTCCCGCCGCGGAGCTGATCGCCCGGTGCGGGGGCTCCACCCCCGGACCCCCGGCCGCCCGCACCGCGCCGGCGGTGGTGAGGGCCGTCGTCAGCCGCCGCCCCCTGGGCGGGGCCCTCCTCGGCGTCGCGGGCACCGCGCTGCTGCTGGCCGTCCTCCTCCTCACCCGCGACGACCCCGGCTGGTACGCCCTCGCCGCGGCCGCCGCGTACGCCCTCTGCGCCGGCCTCGGCGTCGCCGGGCCCCTCGACCGCCCCCTGGACTGGCTGCTGCCTCCGCTGTTCCGCGCCGGCGAGTACGGCTGCGTCCTGCTCCTCGCGGTCGCCGCCGAGGCCGACGGGAAGATGAACGGAGTCTTGCCAGCGGCTTTCCTTCTGGTGGCGGCTTGCGCCTACCATCACTACGACACGGTGTACCGCCTGCGAGGCGGCGCCGGGGCGCCCCCGCGCTGGCTGGTCAGGGCAACCGGCGGCCAGGAGGGGCGCGCGCTGGCGGTCAGCGCCGCCGCCGCTCTGTGGGCGGGGGGGCAGGGCTTCACCGCCGCGCTCGCGGTCCTTGGCGGGGCCCTGGCGCTCGTGGTGCTGGGGGAGAGCATCCGCTTCTGGGTCTCCTCCCGGGCACCAGCCGTACACGACGAAACAGGAGTACCCGGATGATCGGCCTCGTGCTGGCCGCCGGCGCCGGCCGGCGCCTTCGCCCCTACACCGACACCCTGCCCAAGGCACTGGTGCCGGTCGTCGCCCCGGACGGCGGCGCCGAGGAGAGAACGGTGCTGGATCTCACCCTCGCCAACTTCGCCGAGGTCGGTCTCGCCGAGGCGGCCATCGTCGTCGGCTACCGCAAGGAGGCGGTCCACGAGCGCAAGGCAGCCCTGGAGCGCCGCCACGGCGTCCGCCTCACCCTCATCGAGAACGACAAGGCCGAGGAGTGGAACAACGCCTACTCCCTGTGGTGCGCCCGCGAGGCCCTCGCCGAGGGTGTGATCCTCGCCAACGGCGACACCGTCCACCCCGCCTCGGTCGAGAAGACGCTGCTGGCCGAGCGCGGCCCCGGCCGCCGCATCGTGCTCGCCCTCGACACGGTCAAGTCCCTGGCCGACGAGGAGATGAAGGTCGTCGCCGACCCGGTCACCGGCGTACGCCGCATCACCAAGCTGATGCCGCCCGAGGAGGCCACCGGCGAGTACATCGGCGTCACCCTCATCGAGCCCGAGGCCGCCGCCGACCTCGCCGACGCGCTGCGCACCACCTTCGAGCGCGACCCGCAGCTGTACTACGAGGACGGCTACCAGGAGCTGGCCGACCGCGGCTTCCGCATCGACACCGCGCCCATCGGCGACATCAGCTGGGTGGAGATCGACAACCACGCCGATCTCGCCCGGGGCAGGGAGATCGCGTGCCGGTACTGACCCGCCTCATCCCCTCACCGGTCTCCGTCGACATCGCCGCCGGGGCTCTGGACAACCTGGCGGGACTCCTCGCCGACCAGCGGATCTCCCCTTCTGGCCGGCTCGCCGTCGCCATCAGCGGCGGCTCCGGCGCGGCGCTGCGGGACCGCCTGACCCCCGCCCTGCCCGGCGCCGACTGGTACGAGGTGTCCGGCGGCACCATCGACGCCGCCGTGCAGCTCGCCGACGCCATGCGCGTCAAGCACTACGACGCCGTGGTGGGCCTGGGCGGCGGCAAGATCATCGACGCCGCCAAGTACGCCTCGGCACGCGTGGGCCTCCCCATGGTCGCCGTCGCCACCAACCTCTCCCACGACGGCATCTGCTCCCCGGTGTCCATCCTCGACAACGACGCCGGGCGCGGCTCCTACGGCGTACCCACCCCCATCGCCCTCGTCGTCGACCTCGACGTGATCCGCCAGGCCCCCGTCCGCTACGTCCGCTCCGGCATTGGCGACGCCGTCTCCAACCTCTCCGCCGTCGCCGACTGGGAGCTGTCCCACCGCGAGACCGGCGAGCAGATCGACGGGCTGGCCGCCGCCATGGCACGGCAGGCGGGCGAGGCGGTGCTGCGGCACCCGGGAGGCTGCGACGACGACTCGTTCCTCACCGTGCTCGCCGAGGCGCTGGTGCTCTCCGGCATCGCCATGTCGATCGCCGGGCACACCCGGCCGTCCTCCGGCGCCTGCCACGAGATCTCCCACGCGCTCGACCTTCTCTACCCCCGGCGTTCCGCCCTGCACGGGGAGCAGGTCGGCCTCGGCGCGGCCTTCGCCACCCACCTGCGCGGCGAGGGCCGGCGGGCCGTGCTGATCGCCGAGGTGCTCAGGCGCCACGGGCTGCCCGTGCTGCCCGAGGAGATCGGCTTCACCACCGAGGAGTTCACCGCGGCGGTCTCCTACGCCCCCGAGACCCGCCCCGGCCGTTACACCATCCTCGAACACCTCGACCTGACCACCGACGAGATCAGGGACGCGTACGCGGACTATGTCAAAGCCATCAGTAGCTGAACTCCGGCCGGTCGTGCACCCGCCGGGTGTGACGGACCGGCGCAGCGGCGAGCACTGGGCCGGGCGCATGTACATGCGCGCCATCTCGCTGCGCTGGACCCGGCACCTGGTCACCACCCGGGTCACGCCGAACCAGCTCACCTACCTGATGGTCTTCGCCGGGCTGGCCGCCGGAGCGGCGCTGCTCGTGCCCGGCCTGCCGGGCGCGGTGGCCGCCGCCCTGCTCATCCAGCTCTACCTGCTGCTGGACTGCGTCGACGGCGAGGTCGCCCGCTGGCGCGGCCAGACCTCGGTCACCGGCGTCTACCTCGACCGCGTCGGCCACTACCTGGCCGAGGCCGCCCTGCTGGCCGGCCTCGGCCTGCGCGCGGCCGACGTCTTCGCCCGCGAGGGCCCCGCCCCGGACTGGCTGTGGGCCTTCCTCGGGGTGGTCGCCGCGCTGGGGGCGATACTGATCAAGGCCGAGACCGATCTGGTGGACGTCGCCCGCAGCCGCGCCGGGCTGCCGGCCGCCGCCGACGCCTCGGCCGCCCCGCGCTCCGCCGGGCTCGCGCTGGCCCGCAGAGCCGCCGCCTCGCTGCGCTTCCACCGGCTGGTGGGCGGCGTCGAGGCGTCCCTGCTGATCCTGCTGGCCGCCGTCCTCGACGGACTCGGCGGCGACCTGTTCTTCACCCGGTTCGCCGTCGCCGCGCTCGCCGCCATCGCGCTGCTGCAGGCCGTGCTGCACCTGGTGTCCATCCTCGCCTCCAGCAGGCTGCGGTGATCGCGGTGGGTACGGCGCAGCTCAAACTCGGCGCGGTGGTCCTGACCAGGGGCGAACGCCCCGAGGAACTCCGCATGCTGCTGGATTCGGTGGCCCGGCAGGACGGCGACGCCATCGAGGTCGTCGTGGTCGGCAACGGCGCGTCCCTTCCCGACCTCCCGGCCGGGGTGCGCAGTGTGGAGCTGCCGGAGAACCTCGGCATCCCCGGCGGGCGCAACGTCGGGATCGAGGCGTTCGGACCCGGCGGCTCCGACGTCGACGTGCTGCTGTTTCTGGACGACGACGGACTGCTTCCGGACAAAGCCACGGCCGAAACGGTGCGCGCCGCCTTCGACGCCGACCCGCAGCTCGGCATCGTCAGCTTCCGCATCGCCGACCCCGAAACCGGCACCACGCAGCGGCGCCACGTCCCCCGGCTGCGCGCCTCCGACCCGCTGCGCTCCTCCAGGGTCACCACCTTCCTCGGCGGCGCCAACGCCGTGCGAACCCAGGTGTTCCAGCAGGTGGGCGAGCTGCCCGACCACTTCTTCTACGCCCACGAGGAGACCGACCTGGCGTGGCGGGCGCTGGACGCCGGCTGGGGCATCGACTACCGCGCCGACCTCGTGCTGCACCACCCGGCGACGCTGCCCTCCCGCCACCCGCTCTACCACCGGATGACCGCCCGGAACCGGGTGTGGCTGGCACGGCGCAACCTGCCCCTGCCCCTGGTTCCCGTCTACCTGCTGGTCTGGCTGCTGATCACGCTGGCCCGGCGGCCCGCCTGGCCCGGCCTGAAGGCGTGGCTGGGCGGCTTCGTCGAGGGCTGGCGTACCCCGTGCGGGCCGCGCCGGCCGATGCGCTGGCGTACCGTGTGGCGCCTGACGCGGCTCGGGCGACCGCCTGTCATCTGACCGGGGCCGGGTCTGGCAGGATCCATGGGGTCTGCGAGTATCCGAGGGATTACCGCACCGTCGTAAGTACCCTGATAAAACTTGCGCACACGGAACCTGCGCGCGGCCGTTCGTGCCAGGTGTTGCGCTCTGCGAGGACGAGAGTTTCAAGTGAGTCAGACAACGCGAGTCGGTGCCTCCCCCCAGGATGAGTCACTGGCCGATCTGGCGGCCCGCCACGGGCTGTCCGTCAGCGGTGCCAGGCCACCGCTGCCCGAGTACGTACGCCAGCTGTGGGGGCGCCGCCACTTCATCGTCGCCTTCTCCCAGGCGAAACTGACGGCGCAGTACAGCAAGGCCAGGCTCGGCCAGGTCTGGCAGGTGCTGACCCCGCTGCTCAACGCCTTCGTGTACTACCTGATCTTCGGGAAGATCATCGGCGCCAAGGGCGGCATGAGCGACGAGGACTACGTCCCGTTCCTGGTGACCGGCGTGTTCGTCTTCGCCTTCACCCAGAGCTCGATCATGTCCGGCACCAAGTCGATCGCCAACAACCTCGGCCTGGTGCGGGCCCTGCACTTCCCCCGGGCCTCGCTGCCGATCGCCTTCTGCCTCCAGCAGCTCCAGCAACTGCTCTACTCGATGATCGTGCTCGTCATCGTCATGGTCGGCTTCGGGCACTATCCCGACGCCACCTGGCTGCTGGTGATCCCGGTGCTGCTGGCGCAGCTGGCGTTCAACACCGGCATGGCCCTGGCCTTCGCCCGCTGGGGCAGCTCCATGCCGGACCTGGTCCAGATCATGCCATTCGTGCTCCGGACGGCGATGTACTTCTCCGGCGTGATGTTCCCGCTGCGGCACATGCTGGAGGAGAGGGCGAATGCGCCCGGCTGGGTGGCCGACGTCCTGGCCGCCAACCCCGCCGCGGTCTACATGGACCTGATGCGTTACGCCCTCATGGACGGCCCTTACCCGAACACCGTGCCCGGGGAGACCTGGCTGCTGGCCCTCGGCTGGGCCGTCGTGATCGGCATCGGAGGCTTCATCTACTTCTGGAAGGCGGAGGACCGCTATGGCCGCGACTGACCCGGCGACGCCGGCGAACACGGGCGAGGCCCCGGAGACGGGCGGCGAGCGCACGCCGACCGTCATCGCCGACGACGTCCACATCGTCTACCGCGTCTACGGCGTCCGCAGCCGGGGCAGCGGCAGCGCGGCGCTGAGCCGGATGCTGCGTGGCCAGCGCTCCCGCCGGGTGCAGGAGATCCACGCGGTGCGCGGCGTCAGCTTCGTCGCCTACCGCGGCGAGGCCATCGGCCTCATCGGCTCCAACGGCTCCGGCAAGTCCACCCTGCTGCGCGCCATCGCCGGCCTGCTGCCTCCCGAGAAGGGCAGGGTCTACACCAACGGCCAGCCCTCGCTGCTGGGCGTCAACGCCGCCCTGATGAACGACCTCACCGGCGAGCGGAACGTCATCCTCGGCGGCCTGGCCATGGGCATGAGCCGCGAGCAGATCCGCGAGCGCTACCAGCAGATCGTCGACTTCTCCGGCCTCAACGAGCGGGGGCAGGACTTCATGGCCATGCCCATGCGCACCTACTCCTCGGGCATGCAGGCCCGCCTGCGGTTCTCCATCGCCGCCGTGAAGGACCACGACGTGCTGATGGTCGACGAGGCCCTGGCCACCGGCGACAAGATGTTCCGCAAGCGCTCCGAGGCCCGCATCCGCGAGATGCGCTCGCAGGCCGGCACGGTCTTCCTCGTCAGCCACAGCAACAAGTCCATCCGGGACACCTGCGACCGGGTGCTGTGGCTGGAGAAGGGCGAGCTCGTCATGGACGGCCCCACCGACGAGGTGCTCAAGGCGTACGAGGAGCACACCGACCGCGCCGCCGGCGGCCCCAGCAGGCCACGGCCGCGTCCCCGGCAGCAGGGGAACGGGCCGCGTGTCCGGAAGCGGAACCAGGAGACCGTGCGGTAAAAAAGCTCATATGACGGACTGCGACGGCCCTCGGCGGCCCTGGTGACGCCGGGGCCGCTCCCGGTCCCCCCGTCGGAGGCCGCCCGGGCCGAGGACGAGGCCCGGGCGCTGCTGGCCAGGGCGGAGCGGGAGAACTTCCCGGTGGCACCCCGCTTCCTGCCGGGCGCCTGGCGCGAGGACCTGATGGCCGTCTACGGATACGCCCGCCTGGTCGACGACATCGGTGACGGCGACCTGTCCCCGCGCCACCGCCGCGTCCACGCCGCCCTCCTCGGCATCGGCCCGGTCCCCGACGGCGAGTGGGAGCCCCTCACCGTCCTCGACGCGCTCGACGCCGACCTGCGGCGCGTCTTCGACAGCGCCCAGGGCGGCTCGCCGCCCCGCCACCCCCTGCTGCGCGACCTCATCCCCACCGTGCGGCGCCACGGCCTCACCCCCCGCCCCTTCGCCGACCTCATCGAGGCCAACCGCCTCGACCAGCGCCGCCACCGCTACGCCGACCACGAGCAGCTCCTGGCCTACTGCGAGCTGTCGGCCAACCCCGTCGGCCGCCTGGTCCTCGCCATCACCGGCACCGCCACCCCCGAGCGCCTGCGCCGGTCCGACGCCGTCTGCACCGCGTTGCAGCTCATCGAGCACCTCCAGGACGTCGCCGAGGACCTCGCCCGCGGCCGGATCTACCTGCCCGCCGCCGACATGCGCCGCTTCCGCGTCACCGAGGCCGACCTCGCCGCCCTCACCGCCAACGCCTCGATGCGGACCCTGGTCGCATACCTCACGGAACGGGCACGTAGGCTGCTCGACGAGGGCGCCCCCCTGGTGGGCAGCGTCCGGGGGCGGCTGCGACTGCTGCTCGCCGGTTTCGTCGGCGGCGGCCGGGCGGCGGCCCAGGCCATCGCCGACGCTGGCTACGACGTGCTGGCGGGCACGCCCCGGCCGACGAGGCGCGGCCTGCTGCGTGCGACCGGAACGACCCTGGGACGGCCCTGGGATCACATCCCCGGGCCCGTTCGGCAACGGCTGGGCCGGGACATGAGACTGCGAAGAGGAACATGAGCGCCAAGCGCGCGGCCCACGGCCCGCCACCCCCGCCGCCCGCGGTTGTCGCCGCGTACCGCTACTGCGAGGTCGTCACCGGCCAGCACGCCCGCAACTTCGCCTACGGCATCCGGCTGCTGCCCGCCGCCAAGCGGCGCGCCCTGTCCGCCGTCTACGCCTTCGCCCGCCGCGTGGACGACATCGGCGACGGCCTGCTGCCGTCCGCCACGAAGGACACGCGTCTGAGGAAGACCCGCGCCCTGCTGGACCGGATGCGCGCCGACGCCGTCCCCGAGGACGCCACCGACCCCGTCGCCGTCGCCCTCAGCGACGCCGCCCGCCGCTTCCCGATCCCGCTCGGCGCGCTGGACGAGCTCATCGACGGCGTGCTGATGGACGTGCGCGGCCGGCGCTACGAGAGCTGGGAGGAGCTGCGCGGCTACTGCCGCTGCGTCGCCGGCTCCATCGGCCGCCTCGCGCTCGGCGTCTTCGGCACCGCCCCGGGGGCGCGCGGCACGGACCGCGCCCCCGAGCACGCCGACACCCTCGGGCTCGCCCTCCAGCTGACCAACATCCTCCGCGACGTGCGCGAGGACGCCGCCGACGGCCGCACCTACCTGCCCGCCGAGGACCTGCGCAAGTTCGGCTGCCCGGACGGCGACGACGCCGGCCGGATCACCCGCCGCGCGCGGGGCTACGACTTCCCCGGACTGGTGCGCTTCCAGGTGCGGCGCGCCCGCGAGCTGTTCGCCGAGGGCTTCCGGCTGCTGCCGGTGCTCGACCGCCGCTCGGCCGCGTGCACGGCGGCGATGGCCGGGATCTACCACCGGCTGCTGGACCGCATCGACGCCGACCCCGCCGCCGTCCTGCGGGGCCGGGTGGCGCTGCCCGCCCCCCAGAAGGCCCTCGTCGCGGCCCGCGGCCTGGCCGGCATCGACATCCGGCGGTACGGCGCGTGACCCCGCCCGCCCACCCCGCCACGGCCCCCGGCCCGGCCGATCCGGACGGGCCCGATCCGGACGGGCCCGGACCGGACGGCGCCGTCGCGGCTCGCGGCCCCCGCGGGGCGCGCCCCCCCAGCGCCGTCGTGGTCGGCGGCGGGCTCGCCGGGATCACCGCCGCGCTGGCGCTGGCCGACCGGGGGATCGGCGTCACGCTCGTCGAGGCGCGGCCGCGCCTGGGCGGGCTGGCGTTCTCCTTCCGGCGCGCCACCTCCCTCGGCGAGCTGACCGTCGACAACGGGCAGCACGTCTACCTGCGGTGCTGCACCGCCTACCGCGCCTTCCTGCGCCGCATCGGAGGCGCCGGCCTCGCCCCCCTCCAGCGGCGCCTCGACGTGCCGGTGCTCGACGCCGCCCGCGGCAGGCTCGGCCGGCTGCGCCGCACCGCGCTGCCCGTGCCGCTGCACCTGGCCCCCGGTCTCGCCCGCTACCCGCACCTGACCCCCGGGGAACGCCTCGCCGTGGCCCGTGCCGCGCTCGCGCTGCGCCGCCTGGACCCGGCCGACCCGGCGCTCGACGCCCAGGACTTCGCGGGCTGGCTGCGGCGCCACGGTCAGAGCGACCGCTGCGTCGAGGCGCTGTGGGACCTGGTCGGCGTCGCCACCCTCAACGCCCGCGCCGCCGACGCCTCCCTCGCCCTGGCCGCCATGGTCTTCCGCACCGGGCTGCTCACCGAGCCCGGCGCCGCCGACATCGGCATCCCACGGGTGCCGCTGGGCACCCTCCACCACACCCTCGCCCGCGGGGCGCTGGCCCGCGCGGGCGTCGAGGTGCTGACGGCCACCCGCGCCCGCGGCGTGCGGCGCGACGCCTCCGGCGGCGGCTGGCGGGTGACCGTCGCTGGCCGGACGGGACTCCCCGCCCGCGAGCTGGCGGCCGACAGCGTCGTCCTCGCCGCGCCGCAGCGCGAGACCCACCGGCTGCTGCCGCCCGGCGCGCTGCCCGAGCCGGGGCGGCTGCTGCGCATCGAGACCGCCCCGATCCTCAACGTCCACGTCATCTACGACCGGCCGGTGCTGCGCCGCGGCTTCTTCGCCGCGCTCGGCAGCCCGGTCCAGTGGGTCTTCGACCGCACCGCGCCCTCCGGCCTCGACGGGCGCCGCCACCAGTACCTGGTGCTGTCGCAGTCCGCCGCGCACGAGGAGATCGGGCTGCCCACCGGCGTCCTGCGCGAGCGCTACCTGCCCGAGCTGGCCCGCCTGCTGCCCGCCGCCCGCGCCGCCCGGGTGTGCGACGCCTTCGTCACCCGCGAGCGCGCCGCCACCTTCGCGCCCGCGCCCGGCGTGGGACGGCTGCGCCCAGGACCCGTGACCCGCGCCCCCGGCCTCTACCTGGCGGGCGCCTGGACCGCCACCGGCTGGCCCGCGACCATGGAGGGCGCGGTGCGCAGCGGGCTCGCCGCCGCCAGGGCGGCAGCAGGCCATCGCACCACGGCTAAGGAGACCGCGTGAACGCCGCACACCCCGACGACACGGCCCACGAAGAGGTCGCCGCGCTGCTGGAGCGCGGGCGGGCCCTGGCCACGCCCGCCCTGAAGCAGGCGGTGGCGCGCCTGGCCCCGCCCATGGACACCATCGCCGCGTACCACTTCGGCTGGATCGACGCCCAGGGCCGCCCCGCCGACGGCGACGGCGGCAAGTCGCTGCGCCCCGCACTCGCGCTGCTCTCCGCCGAGGCCGCGGGCGCCGACCCCGCGGCCGGCGTGCCCGGCGCCGTCGCGGTCGAGCTGGTGCACAACTTCTCGCTGCTCCACGACGACCTGATGGACGGCGACGAGCAGCGCCGCCACCGGGACACCGTGTGGAAGGCCCACGGCCCCGCCCAGGCCATCCTCGTCGGCGACGCCCTCTACGCCCTGGCGCTGGAGGTCATCCTGCGGGCCGGGGACGAGTCCGCCGCGCGCGCCGCCCGGCTGCTGACCGACGCCAGCCGGCGGCTGATCGACGGCCAGGCCCAGGACATCACCTTCGAGCACCGCGAGCGCGTCAGCGTCGAAGAGTGCCGGGAGATGGAGGGCAACAAGACCGGCGCGCTGCTGGCGTGCTCCGCCGCCATCGGCGCCGTGCTGGGCGGCGCGGACGAGGCCACGGCCGCCGCGCTGCTGTCCTACGGCGAGCACCTCGGGCTCGCCTTCCAGGCCGTCGACGACCTGCTGGGCATCTGGGGCGACCCGCGCGCCACGGGCAAGCGCGCCTGGAGCGACCTGCGCCAGCGCAAGAAGTCGCTGCCCGTCGTCGCCGCGCTCGCCGCCCGCAACGCCGCCGCCGACCGGCTCACCGCGCTGCTGACGGCGGACGTGAAGAAGAGCCGGGAGGAGTTCGACGACTTCGGCGAGGACGAGTTCGCCGTCAGGGCCGCCCTGGTCGAGGAGGCGGGCGGCCGCAGCTGGGCCGAGGCGGAGGCCCGGCGGCAGCACGACGAGGCCCTGGCCGCGCTGCGCGGGGCGGCGGCGCTGCCGGCCGGGGTGCGGCACCGCTTCGAGGCGCTGGCCGACTTCGTCGTGGTCCGCCGGAAGTAGCGGCGCCCGGCGTAACGCCCCGCCGCGGGCGGCGGTCAGCCGCGCGTGAGGAGGTGGCCCCGCAGCCGCTCCCGGTCCGCCAGGGTGAGGCCGAGCCCCTCCGCCAGGTACCGGTCGACGCCGCCCCAGGTGTGGTCGATCTGCCCGAACGCCGCCCGGAGGTACTCCTCGTGCGCGTCGAACAGCGGCGCCAGCAGCTCCATCACCTCCGGCGACGGTCCGCCCTCCGCGTCCGGGCCGCGCCGCACCCGGTACCGCCGGTGCGGGGCGCCGGACTTCAGGTAGTCGGCGGTGATGGCGTCCCGCTCCACGCCGAGCGCCAGCAGCACCACCGCGACCGCGAGCCCGGCCCGGTCCTTCCCGGCCGAGCAGTGCAGCAGCGCGGGCACCTCGCCGGCGGCCAGGGCCCGCAGCACCCGCCCGTGCTCGGCGGTGCGGGTGAGCACCATCTCCCGGTAGGAGGCCGCCATCGACGCCGCGCCCTGCCCGTCCGGGAGGGCGGCGCGCAGCTGCGCGAGGGTGCCCTCGCGCACCAGCCGCCAGAAGTCGGCGCTGTCCGAGGGGTCGGTCAGCGGTATGTTCACGTTCCGCACGCCGGGCAGCGTGACGTCCGGCCCCTCCAGGGCCTGGTCGGCGGAGTTGCGGAAGTCGAAGACGGTCCGCAGCCCGAGTCCGGCGAGGAACGCCCGGTCCTGCTCGGTGGCGTGGGCCAGGTGCCCGCTGCGGTAGAGCCGCCCGTCGCGCACCCGCAGCCCGTCCACCGTCGGCAGCCCGCCCACGTCGCGGAAGTTGCGCACCCCAGTCAGCACGGACTCGGCGGACTGCTGCTGCGTCACGGATCCTCCAGGCACGGCGGTCACGGATGGGACGGCCCCTACTGACCATAAGCGAAGAGCTGTTCGGCGAGGCAGGCCGGCGCTCTCGCGGCCGGCGCGCTCGTCGCCCTCGCCGGCAGCGCCCAGGCCGTCTGCACCCTCGGCAACGCCGCCGCTGCCCGTCGGCGGTGCCCGTGAAGCCGAGGCTGTCGCCCGCCTGCTGGCTCACCGAGGCCACGTCCGGCGTCGGCATCGCCGTCAGCTGCTGGTCCCCGTAGGCCCCTGCCGGCACGACCGGTCCGAAGGTGACGTGTTGGCGTAGGTCAGGGCGAGCCCCGACAGCAGGTGGCCGGTGCTGTGGCCGCGCAGCCGCCGCACGGCTCGGCGTCGCTGGGCGGGCCGCCCGCAGCGGTCCGGCGACGCGCACCGGCTACGCCACCACCCCGGCAACCGCTCGAAATGTTTTCGAGAGTGCCGGGTGCCGAAAACGGCTGACGAAGGATCGATAGAGTGGGAAATTGTGCGTTCGTGCCGGACGCCCGGCCAAACACGGACCGGAAGGGACGCTGAAGTGATGGCTGTGGCGGCGTTGTCCGAAGGCCCACTCGACCACCGCTACCGGGGCGAACACCCCATCCGCACCCTCGCCTACCTCTTCCGCGGCGACCGCTGGCGCCTGGCCGCCGCGTTCTGCGTCTTCGTCGTCAAGCACAGCCCGGTCTGGCTGCTGCCGCTCGTCACCGGCGTCATCATCGACACCGTCGTGCTCCACCTGCCGCTGCGCCGGATCTGGATCGCCGCCGGGATGATCATGGTGGTCCTGGCCCTCAACACCCCTCTGCACCTGCTGTGGGTCCGCCTGATGTACGGCAGCGTGCGCCGCACCGGCACAGCCCTGCGCTCGGCCCTGTGCACCAGGCTCCAGCAGCTGTCCATCGGCTACCACAACCGCGTCAGCGCGGGCGTCCTCCAGGCCAAGGTGGTCCGCGACGTCGAGACCGTCGAGCAGATGGTGCAGCAGACCGCGGAGCAGGGGCTCGGCGCCACCACCGTGCTGCTCGGCGGCCTCGTCATCATCGCGGTGCGCACCCCGGAGTTCCTGCCGGTCTTCCTCTTCGTCGTGCCCGTGGCCGCGCTGCTGGTGGTGCGGCTGCGCCTCCGGCTGCGCACCCACAACGAGACGTTCCGCCAGGAGGTGGAGTACCTCTCCTCGCGGGTGAACGAGATGACCCGGCTGATCTCCGTCACCCGCGCCCACGGCCTGGAGCGCGACGCGCTGCGGCGCATGGACACCACCCTGCGGCGGGTGCTGACCTCGGGCCTGCGCCTGGACCTGGTGAACGGCCGCTTCGCCTCCCTGGCATGGGTCTTCCTCAACGCCCTCGGCGTGACCTTCCTGACCGCCGCCGCCCTCGTCGCCTACCACGGCCTGTGGGGCGTCACCCCCGGCGACGTCGTCATGCTCAGCGCCTTCCTCACCACCCTCACCAACTCCACCAGCACCCTGCTGGGCCTCGCGCCCGTCATCAGCAAGGGACTGGAGTCGGTCCGCTCGGCCGGCGAGGTGCTCCAGGCCCCCGCCCTGGAGGAGAACGAGGGCAAGGCCGGGGTGACCGGGGTGCGCGGGGCGTTCGAGTTCCAGGGCGTCGGCCTCACCTACGAGACGGGCGGGCGGCCCGCCGTGCGCGACTTCACCCTCGCCGTCGCCCCCGGCGAGACCATCGCCCTCGTCGGCGCCTCGGGCGCGGGCAAGTCCACCGTCGTCAACCTGGTGATCGGCTTCATCCGCCCCACCACGGGCCGCCTGCTGCTCGACGGCCACGACATGAACGAGCTGGACCTGCGCACCTACCGGCGTTTCGTCTCGGTGGTCCCACAGGAGTCGATCCTCTTCGAGGGCACCGTCCGGGAGAACGTCGCCTACGGCATGGAGAACGCCGACGAGGAGGCGGTCCGCGCGGCGCTGAGGGACGCCAACGCCCTGGAGTTCGTCGACCGGCTGCCCGGCGGCCTCGACGCGGTGGTGGGCGAGCGCGGCGCCCGGCTCTCCGGCGGCCAGCGGCAGCGCCTGGCGATCGCGCGGGCCCTGATCCGCGACCCGCGCGTGCTGATCCTCGACGAGGCGACCTCCGCCCTGGACACCCGCTCCGAGGCGCTGGTCCAGGAGGCCCTCGGCAGGCTGCTCCACGGCCGGACCACCTTCGTCGTCGCCCACCGCCTGTCGACCATCCGGGGCGCGGACCGCATCGTCGTCATGCGCGACGGCGCCATCCAGGAGATCGGCGGCCACGAGGAACTGCTCCGCAGGGGCGGCGTGTACACGACGCTGCACAGCGGCCAGCTCGCGTAGCGGGCGAAGCCCCAGGTTTCGGGAAGGGGCGCAGTGGGGGAAATCTCCGGCGTCGGCCCTGTCACGGCCGGCACACCAGTAACCCCCACAACACCACCCCCACGGAGAAGCGATGACGCTCCCACACATAAAGCCCGTGCTCGCGACCCTCGCCGCCGCCGCCACGCTGGTGACCGTCGCCGGCACCGCGCCCGCCTCGGCCGAACGCCCCCACCCCCGCGCCGGTTGCGAGTCCGACCCGGCGCTCCTGTTCTGCGAGGACTTCGAGGACCTCGAGCCCGGCGCGGGCACCGGCGCCGACTGGGCCGCCGACACCGGCAACGGCACGCTGAGCGTGAAGCCCGGCCGCCAGGGCCAGGTGCTGGGCGTTCACACCGACGGCAACGGCCACGCCTTCCTGGAGGTCGAGGACTTCGCCGCGCCCGGCAACAGCTTCTTCGGCCGGATGCGGGTGAAGGTCGACGCGTTCCCCACCGCCCCCGACTGGGCCCACTTCACGCTCGTCGAGGCCACCGGCGTCGGCGACGGCACCATGGTCCGCCCGATCGGCGGCCAGTGGGTGCCGACCGAGGGGGACGGCGCGGCGCTGTGGGGCGTCGGCTCCGACGGCGGCCCGACCGGCGACTGGACCGACTGGCAGGCCACCGCCCCCGCGGAGGCCGGGCGCTGGCTGTGCCTGGAGTGGGAGCTGGACGCCTCCGACAACCGGGTCTCGGTCTGGATCGACGGTGAGGCCAAGCCCGAGATGACCGCCACCACCACCGACCACGGCGGCAACGCGGTCGACTTCCTCTTCCCGGAGTTCGACACCGTCCGCATCGGCTGGCAGCTCTACCAGGCCGACCCCACGCCCGCCTCCTACGACCTCCGGCTGGACGACCTGGCCCTGTCCACCGAACGCCTGGGCTGCGGGAGCTGACCCGGCCACAAACACCCTTCGGCAAACCTTCACACCTTGCGTGCAACCGCAGGCACGTGTCTCCGGGAGTCCTGGTATGACGGACACACGCTGGGTGTGGGGGTTTGTCGCATTCTGCCCTTGTCTTCGCGGAGGGTGGCCCGGCCTCCCACGACCCCATTACGCGAAAAAGTTGGCCTTCCTTGGAGAAAAAAGCTGCACGGCGGTGACCAGCGGCGATGCCGCTCCGGCCGGGCGCGGCAACAAGGCTGGCACAGCTCGCTGTCCCCGTGCTTACATCACGACCCGTTGTTGCGATCCGCTCGCCGGATTGTGATGAAGCTGACAAGTGAAGGGAATATGCATCTTGCGTAAGGACCTTGAGACTCAGGAGATCGCGGACGCCGAGCTCGACGCCGTCGCCGGCGGCCTGGGCGGTTACGCCTCCATCTCCGGTGGCCTGGTCGGCGCCGTGACCTCGGACGTCTCCAACGCCGTGGGCTCGCTGGAGACCGTGGGTTACCTGCAGGGCGTGGCGGGCGAGGCGACCGGCACCGTGTCGGGCTACACCGGCGTCTCCGCCAACACCGGCTCCCTCACTGGCCTCGTCGGTCTCTGAGAGGTACCCATGAACCCCGGACCGAGCGGCTCCGGGGTTCATGGCTACCGGGGTGACAAAGGCACGAAGGCACGAGGGCCGAAGGAAGAGCCGTGCAGTTCCGCCAACGAGCGCTGTCCCGACTGCAGTCGCCCGAAGAACTCGATCTCCCCGTACGCCTCGCCCGCCCCCAGGGGCGCCTCGTGCTGGCCGTCACCGTCGTCGTCATGGCCGCCGCGGGCGTGTGGGCGCTGACCGGCTCGGTCTCCTCGAAGGTGACCGCGTCCGGCATCCTCACCCACGCCGAGGGGAGTTACACCCTCCAGAGCCCGGTCGCCGGCCAGGTCACCAGCGTCCTCGCCGAGGAGGGCCAGCTGCTGGATCCCGGCGAGCCCCTGCTGACGGTGCGCACCGAGGACGGCGACCGCGACGTCGAGGCCGTGGCCGGCGGCCAGCTCACCACCGTCATCGCCCGGGCCGGAGCCGTGGTGACGGCCGGCGCGGACGTCGCCACCCTGGAGCACGTCAGCGGCCCCGACGAGCCGCTGGTCGCCGTGCTCTACCTGCCCGGCGACGGCGGCGCCGCCATCCCCGTGGGCGCCTCCGTCGACCTCAGCGTCCAGTCCGTGCCCCGCGAGCGGTTCGGCGTGCTGCGCGGCCGCGTCGAGGCCGTCGGCAGCGCCCCCCTGACACGGCGCCAGATCAGCGGCTTCCTCGGCGACGAGCAGCTCGCCGAGCACTTCTCCCGCGAGGGCAGCCCCATCGCCGTCGTCGTCCGTCTCGAGCGCTCCCGGGCCACCGAGTCCGGGTACGCCTGGTCCTCCACGGACGGCCCCCCGTACGCCGTCGCCTCGCGCACCCCGGTCACCGGCGCCGTCCACCTCGCCGCGCAGCGCCCCGTCGACTGGCTGCTGCCGTGACGCCGCCACGAGCCCGCGGCGGCCGCACCTCCCCGCGGCCCGCCACCCCCGGGCCGCCGCCTCCCGCGCCCCGGCGGCACCGCCACGAGGCCGAGGGCGGCGCCCGCCGCCGCGCCGGGCCGGCGGGCCGGGCGGCCCGCCGTGCGCCGCGCCGCCGCCCCCCGCGCGGCAGGCGCGTGCGCACCCCCACCGTGCTGCAGATGGAGGCCGTCGAGTGCGGCGCCGCCGCGCTGGCCATGGTCCTCGGCCACCACGGCCGCTTCGTCCCCCTGGAGGAACTCCGCATCGCCTGCGGCGTTTCCCGCGACGGCTCCCGCGCCAGCAACATCCTCAAGGCGGCGCGGCGCTACGGCCTGAACGCCAAGGGCATGCAGATGGACCTGGCCGCGCTCGGCGAGGTCCGCGCCCCGGCCATCCTCTTCTGGGAGTTCAACCACTACGTCGTCTACGAGGGCCCGGGCCGCCGCCTCGGCCGCCGCGGCTGCCACGTCAACGACCCCGCCAGGGGCCGTCGCTTCGTGCCGATCGAGGAGTTCGACGTGAGCTTCACCGGCGTCGTCCTCGTCATGGAGCCCAGCGCCCGCTTCCGCCGCACCGGCCGCAAGCCCGGCGTGCTGCGCGCCATGCCCGCCCGCATGCGCGGCACCTCCGGCACCATGCTCGCCGCCGTCCTCGCCAGCCTCCTGCTGGTCGCCACCGGCGCCTGGGTGCCCGCGCTCAGCCGCACCTACATCGACACCTTCCTCATCGGCGGCGACACCTCCCTCCTCCGCGTGCTCTTCGCCTCGATGGCGACCGCCCTCGCGCTGGCCCTCACCCTCACAGCGCTCCAGCAGGCCAACCTGCTGCGCGGGCGCATCATCTCCTCCACCCTGGGCAGCGCCCGCTTCCTGCGGCACCTGCTCAGACTGCCCGTCGCCTTCTACTCCCAGCGCAGCCCCGCCGACCTCGTCCAGCGCCTGCAGTCCAACGACACCGTCGCCGAGACCCTCGCCCGCGACCTGGCCGCCGCCGCCGTGGACGCCGTCGTCGTCGTGCTCTACGCCGTGCTGCTGTGGACCTACGACCCGCAGCTCACCGTCGTCGGCGTCATGATCGCGCTGCTCAACCTCGCCGCCATGCGCCTGGTCATCGGCCTGCGCGCCACCGGCACCCACAAGCTCCGCGCCGACGCCGCCCGCCTCACCAACACCTCCTACGGCGGCCTGACGCTCATCGAGACGATGAAGGCCACCGGCGGCGAGAACGCCTTCTTCCGCCGCTGGGCCGGGCAGCACGCCACCACCCTGGAGACGCAGCAGCGCCTCGGCGTCCCCAGCGCCTGGCTCGGGGTCGTCGCCCCCACCCTCGCCACCCTCAACAGCGCCCTGATCCTCATGATCGGCGGGCTGCGCGCGGTCGAGGGTCACCTGACCGTCGGCCTGCTCGTGGCGTTCCAGGCGCTGGTGACCAGCTTCACCGCGCCCATCACCCGCCTCAACGGCGTCGCCGGCCGCCTGCAGGACTTCGCCGCCGACCTCGCCCGCCTGAAGGACGTCGAGAACTTCCCCGCCGACCCCGTCTACTCGCGCCGCGAGCCGGGCGGCCCTGGCGGCCCCGGCACGCGCCGCCTGAAGGGCCACGTCGAGCTCGACCGGGTCACCTTCGGCTACAGCCCTCTCGACCCGCCCCTGCTGAAGGACTTCTCGCTGTCCGTCGGCCCCGGGCAGCAGGTCGCGCTCGTCGGCGGCTCCGGCAGCGGCAAGTCCACCGTCTCCCGCCTCATCGCCGGCCTCCACGCCCCGTGGGAGGGCGCCATCCGCATCGACGGCATGCCGCTGGCCGACATCCCGCGCGGCGCGCTGGCCGCCTCCGTCTCCTTCGTCGACCAGGACGTCTTCCTCTTCGAGGGCACCGTCCGCGACAACGTCGCGCTGTGGGACCCCTCCATCCCCGACGAGGCCGTGACCGAGGCCCTGAAGGACGCCGCCGTCTACGGCGTCGTCGCCCGCCGCCCCGGCGGCATCCACAGCCGCGTCGAACAGGACGGCCGCAACTTCTCCGGCGGCCAGCGCCAGCGCCTGGAGCTCGCCCGCGCGCTGGTGCGCCGCCCCAGCGTCCTCGTCCTGGACGAGGTGACCAGCGCGCTGGACGCCGTCACCGAGCAGCTCATCATCGACAACCTGCGCCGCCGCGGCTGCGCCTGCGTCGTCATCGCCCACCGGCTGAGCACCATCCGCGACAGCGACGAGATCCTCGTGCTCGACCGGGGCACGGTCGTCGAGCGCGGACGCCACGAGACGCTGCTCGCCGCGGGCGGCCCGTACGCCGAGCTGGTCAGGGAGCACTGAGATGACCGAGACGACCGCGTGGCCGGCCGACCCGGTCATCGCGGCGCTGGGCGGGCTCGGCACCCCGGTCGACTGCGCAGGGCTGCGCGCGGTGAACCTCGAGGGCCCCCTCGTGCTGTGGCTCGTCGCCGAGGGCGCCATGGACCTCTTCGCCGTGGACACGGCGCTCGAGGGACACCGGCACTTCCTCGGCCGGGTGCACGCGGGCACGCTGCTGCTGGGCCCGGTCCAGGGGCCCGAGCACACGCTGATCGCCCGCCCCCTCCCGGGCTGCTGGCTGCGCCGCATCGAGCTGCGCGAGCTGCAGCGCCCGGCGTACGAGCAGGAGTTCGCGAGCCCGTACGACACCTACGGCGGCGGGCACGGCCAGGCGCACGGCGGCGGGTACGCCGACGGGTGGGACACCGGGCAGTGGTACGCCGACCTCTGGCAGCAGGGCGCCGCCGGCGGCGCGTCGCCCACCCCCCTCGAGGACGCCTTCGCGCGCGGCATCGGCCGCGGCCTGCGCGTGCTCTACCAGGCGCCGCTCGACGGCGCCACCCCGGACGCCGAGGCCGGCGCCGGCGGCGACGACGACATCCTGTGGATCCACGTCACCCCCGGCGGCGTCCGCTACGGAGCGGCGTACGACGCCAACGCGGCCGGAACCCTCCTCATCGACCCCGCCGTCTGGCAGGGCATGGTCGACCATCAGCACCGGCTGCTCAGCGCCCTGGACCGCTGGATCGACCAGATGGAGCGCGCCCACGCCGACCGCGCCGAGGCCGGCATCCGGGCCGGCGAGGCCGCCCGCACCCGGGCCGACCGGACGCTGCTGGCCGCCATCGACCGCTCCGCCGCCGCCAGCCGCCCCGACCCCGGCGGCGACGCGACCCTCGCCGCCTGCCGCATCGTCGCCGACGAGGCCCGCATCACCCTCGCCGAACCGGTCGGCTCCGCCGGCGGCGCCGGCGACGGCGACGGCCGCCTCGACCCCGTGGAGCGCCTCGCCCTCGCCTCCCGCGTCCGCACCCGCACCGTCCGCCTCGCCGGCCGCTGGTGGCGCGAGAACACCGGCCCCCTCGTCGGGCGCCGCGTCCGCGACGCCGCGCCCGTCGCCCTGCTGTGGCGCCGCGGCCGGTACGTCGCCGTCGACCCCGCCACCGGCACCCGCGAACCCGTCCGCGCCGCCAACGCCGCCCGCTTCGAACGCCGGGCCGTCATGCTCTACCGCCCCCTGCCCGACCAGCCGCTGGGCCTGATCGGCCTGCTGCGCTTCAGCGTCCGCGGCACCCGCGCCGAGTTGCGCGGCCTCCTCCTCGGCGGGCTCGTCGCCGTCGGCCTGGGCGCCCTGGTCCCCATCGCCACCGGCCGCGTCCTCGGCGCGTACGTCCCCCGCGCCGAGACCGGCCTCATCGTGCAGACCGGCATCGCCATCATCGCCACCGGCGTCGTCGCCGCCGTCTTCATGCTCATGCAGAACATCGCCATCCTCCGCGTCGAGGGCCGCGTCGAGGCCACCCTCCAGCCGGCGGTGTGGGACAGGCTGCTGCGGCTGCCGACGACGTTCTTCGCGGGCCGCTCCACCGGCGAACTGGCCAGCGCCGCCATGGGTATCAGCGCCATCCGCCGCGCCCTGTCCGGCATCGGCCCGGTCTGCGTCCAGGCCGGCACCGTCGGCGCCGTCAACCTCGTGCTGCTGCTGGCGTACAGCGTGCCGCTGGCGCTGGTCGCCCTCGCCATGCTGCTCACCATCGCCGCCGTCTTCCTCGGCCTCGGGCTGTGGCAGCTGCGCTACCAGCGGCAGCTCATCGAGCTCAGCAACAAGCTCAACAACCAGGCGTTCCAGACCCTGCGCGGCCTGCCCAAGCTGCGCGTCGCCGCCGCCGAGAGCTTCGCCTACGCCGCCTGGGCGGGGGAGTTCGCCCGCTCCCGCGAACTCCAGTGGCGCGTCGGCCGCATCAAGAACGCCATCACCGTCCTCAACGCCGTCTGCCTGCCGCTCACCACCCTCGTGATGTTCATGCTGCTGGCCGGCCCCGCGCGCGGCACCATGTCCGCCAGCGCGTTCCTCACCTTCTCCACCGCCGTGACGATGATGCTCTCCTCCGTCACCCAGGCGACCGGCGCGCTGCTGTCGGCGGCCGCCGTGCTCCCGATGTTCGAACAGGTCAGGCCCGTCTTCCAGGCCACCCCCGAGGTGACCGGCGGCAGCGCCCAGCCCGGCACCCTCGGCGGCCGCGTCGAGGCCCGCGGCCTGACCTACCGCTACACCGACGGCGGCCCCCTCGTCCTGGACGACGTCACCTTCTCCGTCCGGCCCGGCGAGTTCCTCGCCGTCGTCGGCCCCAGCGGCTGCGGCAAGTCGACGCTGCTGCGGCTCCTCATCGGCTTCGACAAACCCGCCTCGGGCAGCGTGCTCTTCGACGGCCAGGACCTGGCCGCGCTCGACCTCGCGGCGGTGCGCCGCCAGTGCGGCGTCGTGCTGCAGAACGCCCAGCCCCTCACCGGCTCGATCCTCGACTGCATCCGCGGCGACGAGGCGTACACCCTGGAGGAAGCGTGGGAGGCCGCCGCCATGGCGGGGCTGGCCGAGGACATCAAGGCCATGCCCATGGGGATGCACACCATGCTGTCCGACGGCGGCGGCACCGTCTCCGGCGGCCAGCGGCAGCGCCTGATGATCGCCCAGGCCCTCATCCGCAAGCCACGCGTCCTCTTCCTCGACGAGGCCACCAGCGCGCTCGACAACGAGGCGCAGCGCGTGGTCATCGAGTCCACCCGTGCCCTGCGCGCCACGCGCGTCGTGATCGCCCACCGGCTGTCCACCATCATGGACGCCGACCGGGTCATCGCCATGTCCCACGGGCGGATCGTGCAGCAGGGGACGCCCGCCGAACTGCTCGCCGACTCCAGCGGACTCTTCCACGAGCTGGTCCGCCGTCAGCTGACGTGAGCACGGACGCGAAAACGGGGGGCTTGCGAAGACGTCACGGGGGTAGGCGGGGGCCGGAACAACGGGATGGTGTCACATGACGGGTCACAGGGATCACTCGGGACACATAGGTCGCTTCACCCGGCGCCGGCCGGCGCGACCGGCCCGGCGCGGAGCGCACCGCCGGGCCGACCGGGCCGCGCCGCCGGAGGCGCAGCCCGACGCCGCGCTCCTGACGGGCGCCCGCCAGGGCGACGCCGCCGCCTTCGCCGAGCTGTACCGGCGGTACGCCGAGGGCGTGTGGCGGCACGCGCGCGAGCACGGCCTGGACGCCGACACCGCCGAGGACCTGACGGAGGAGGCGTTCGCCCAGACCCTCCAGGCGCTGCGCGACGGCGGCGGCCCCCGCGCCTCGCTGCACGACCACCTGCTGGCCACGGTCCGGCGCCTGGCGGCGGGACGCCCGGCGGCCGACGGCGGGGAGCCGTCGGCCGCTCCACCGCCGCGCGAGACCACGCACCTGTCCGCCGAGGCGCAGGCGATGGTCAAGGCCGACCGGGACCTGCTGGTGGCGGCGTTCTCCACTCTGCCGGGGCGCTGGCAGGAGGTGCTGTGGCGCACCGCCGTCGAGCGCGAGCCGCTCGGCCGCGTCGGCAGCGCCCTCGGGCTGACCACCAACGCCACCGCCGTGCTGGCCTTCCGGGCCCGGGAGGGGCTGCGGCAGGCGTTCCTCCAGGCGCACGTCAGCGACGACCTCGCCGGGCGCGAGGCGTGCCGCCGCTACGCCGGCAAGCTCGGGGCGTTCATCCGCGGCTCGGCGGCCTCGCGGGGCCTCAGGCGTCACCTGGACGCCTGCCAGCGGTGCCGCGCCGCGTACCTGGAGCTGATGGACGTCAACGCCACGCTGCGCGCGGTCTTCCCGGTCGCCGCCGCGGGCGGGCTCGCCTCGGCCGTGGCCGCCTCCTGGCCGGAGGCCGGCGGCGGCGCGGGTGGCCTCGGCGCCGCCGGTCCCGCGACGGCCGAGGCCGCCGCCGGCGTGGGCGGCGGGGGAGGGGTGCTGGCGAAGCTCGCCCTGGCCGCCTCCGTCGCGTTCACGGCGGGCAGCATGAGCCAACAGCCCGGCTCCGACACCGGCTTCGACTCCGGCGAGCAGCGCAACGCCGCCGCCTCGGCGCCGGACGCCGAGCCCGCCGCCCAGGCCGAGCCCGCCGACGCGGGGCAGGAGGCCGGGGACGGCGCGCCGCCGCCCGCCGAGCCGGGGCCGCGGCCCCAGGGCGGCGACGCCAGCGACGCCGGGTCGTCCTGCCCCTACCTGCCGGACGACGAGGAGGCGGCGGTCTCCGTCTCCACCGGCCTCGGCGGCGACCACGCCGGCACGGACCACAGGGACGACCTGGACGACGCGGACGGTCTCGACCCCCTCGGCGGCGGCGGCGTCGGCGACCTCGACTGCCGGACGGGGGTGAGCGCCGGCTTCCGCATCGACCCCGTCGAGCCCATCGGGTCCGACGGGCCCATCGGCGACGGCCCGGCGGGCAGGGCGGCCTTCGAGGAGGCGGCCGGTGCCGTCGACGCCCTCGGAGCCGCCGCCCGCGAGGTGACGGAGCTGGTCCCTCTCCCCGAGCCCGAGGAGTCGCCGTCCGACGCGGAGCCCCGCCAGGACGGCAGCGACGCCCTCGACACCCTGGACGCCGAGCCGCTGACGGACACCACCCTGACCGACACCACCCTGACCGACCCCATCACCGGCGCCCTTCCCTAGACCGTCTCGACCGGATCCGCCGGGGCCCGCCCCTCGCCCACGTGCTCCCCCGGCGCCGCCCGGGGCCGGGGGAGCCGCGCGCCTACGCCTCCTGCACCCCCGGCCGCCGGTCCTCCACCACGTAGCTCGCGCGCGTCGAGACCGGCGCGCCGGGCCGCGTGACGTACGGCAGCACCCGGAAGTCGCTGCGCCAGCGCTCCTCGGTGACGTTCACCCGCACGTAGCCGCGCTGCTGGTTGAAGAACCTCATGTGCGGATTGGCCGCCAGGAAGCGCTGCCCCTCCTCGGTGATGTCCGCGCCGTCCGCGCCGCTGGAGATGGAGGTGCCGACGAACTCGCTCGCCACCGTCGGCGAGTCCGGGTCGGCGAAGTCCCGCTTGAGGTCCCAGGCGTAGTTCTGGTGCCGGTCGCCGGTGATCACCACCAGGTTCCGCACGCCCCGGTCCTGAGCCGCCGTCAGCACCCGGTCCCGGTCGGCCACGTAGCCGTCCCACGGGTCGAGGAACACCTGCGTCACCTCGGCGCTGGCGTCCAGGTCGGTCTGGCCCATCGGCGCCTGGTTGCCGAGCACCTGCCAGCGGGCCGCCGACCGGCTGAAGCCCTCCAGCACCCACGCGCGCTGCTCCGCGCCGAGGAGCGTGCGGCCCTCGTCGAACCGGTCCGCGCAGTCGGCCGAGGTGCCGTCCCCGCAGGGCTGGTCGTCCCGGTACTGGCGGGTGTCGAGCATCGTGAAGTCGGCCAGCGTGCCGTACGCCAGCCGCCGGTGCAGCCGCACGTCGGGCCCGGCGGGCATCTGGGCGCGCCGCAGCGGCATGTTCTCGTACATGGCCTGGAACGCCGCGGCCCGCCGCTCGCGGAAGATGGCCGGGTCCTGGTCCGGCTCGGTGTCGGCCTGGGAGATGTCGCCGGCCCAGTTGTTCTCCACCTCGTGGTCGTCGATGGTCATGATCCACGGGAAGCGGGCGTGCGCCTCCTGAAGCGGCGCCTCGGCCTTGTAGAGGGCGTACTGGAGCCGGTAGCGCGCCAGGTCGAAGGTCTCGCCGTGGAACCGCTCGTCCACGGTCACGCCGCGCTTGTTGGTGCCCACGCCGTACTCGTACAGGTAGTCCCCGAGGTGCACGACGAGGTCGAGGTCCTCCCGGGCCATGTGCTCGTACGCCGTGAAGTACCCGTCCTGCCAGGCCTGGCAGGAGGCGAACGCGAAGTTCAGCTCCCGGGGCCGGGAGCCCGCGGCGGGCACGGTGCGGGTCCGGCCGGTCGGCGAGATCTCCCCGCCGGAGCGGAAGCGGTAGAAGTACGCGCGGTCGGGCTTCAGGCCCCGGATCTCCGGGTGTACCGAGTGCCCCAGCTCCGGGGTGGCCACCACGCTGTCGCGCCGGACGACCGACCGGAACCGCTCGTCGAGGGCCACCTCGTACTCCACCCGCACGGGCCGGTCCGGCATGCCGCCGCGGCCGTCCACGGCGAACGGGTCGGGCGCGAGCCGCGTCCACAGCACGACGCCGTCGGGCAGCGGGTCGCCGGAGGCGACGCCCAGGGTGAACGGATTGACGCCCCGTCCGGGCGCGGCGAACGCGGCCGAGGCGCTCCACGCCCCGGTCCCGAGCAGGATGGCGGCGGCCCCCGCGCCGCCGACTCCGAGGACGCCGCGGCGGGAGAGTGGTCTGGCAGGCGCTGACATGCGTGTTCCTCCAGCGGTGGGACGGGAATTGCCCGCCCGATGCTGTGGAGCCAAGCTGACATCCGGGCCCTGCTTCGATGGCGTTCCGGTGAAGAGCGGGAATAGGCACGGCTCTTGGGGCACGGGTGTAGCGCGGCACGGTGGGTCACTGCCTGAGGGCGAGAACGCCGCACGCCGAGGGCGCCGGCCCGGGCGGCGCCATCGCCACCCGGGCCGGCGCCCGGCTCATCGCGGTGTCACTGGGACTGGTCGAGTCCGAAGAAGTGGATGACCCGCGCGGCCATGCCGCTGGTGGGGAGGGTGTGGCCGGTGTTGGCGATGCTGATGCCCTCGACCGGGGCCCGGTCGCCGGTGCCGCCGTAGCGGGTGCGGGTCCAGTTCGGCTCCGGCGTGTCGGTGGCGTCGGGCGTCTGCGTGAGGCCGTGGACGTTGGTCCACTGGTCGATCTGCTCCTGGAAGTTGGGGTACGCCAGCGTGGTGTCCTCGGTGCCGTGCCACAGCTGCATGCGCGGCCAGGGCCCGCTGTACCCGGGGTTGTTGGCACGGACGAGGTCGCCCCACGCCTGCGGCGTGCGCTGGTCCTGGCCGCCGGAGCAGGTGCTGTTCCACTCGTTGGTGCTGCTGCCGGTGGCGAAGCAGCTGTAGGGCACGCCCGAGAAAGCGGCGCCCGCCGCGAAGACGTCGGGGTAGTTGGCCGCCAGGACGTTGGTCATCATCGCGCCGGAGGAGGCGCCGGTGACGAAGACGCGGCCGGCGTCGGCGTTGTAGGTGGTCAGGGTGTGGTCGACCATCGACTTGACGCTGACCGGGTCGCTGCCGCCGTCGCGGGTCAGCGCCTCGGGCGACCACACGTCGAAGCACTTGCTGCTGCGGGTGGCCGTCGGGTAGACGACGATGAAGCCGTGCTGGTCGGCCAGGGAGGCGAACTCGGTGCCGGAGTAGAACGCCTCGCCGCTGCCCGTGCAGTAGTGCACGGCCACCAGCACCGCCGGGTTGTCGGTGACGCTGTCCGGCACGTAGACGTGCATCCGCAGGTTGCTCGGGTTGTCGCCGAAGTTCGTGACCTCGGTGAGCTGCGCGGCCGAGGCGGGCGGCGCCGCGACGGTCAGCGCCGCCAGCAGCGGCACGATCGCGCCGACGAGCGCGGCGATCGCCGCCCGGAGCCTCCTTCGCGGCGCGCTTCTCTTTGGTGTGCTCCTGACAATCAATGTCCCTGTCATGGTCCTTGTCCTTCCTGGCCGGCGGCTCGTGTGGGGGTGTGGCGCTAACGGAAGAGGGGGAGCGGGACCCGCGGCGCGACGACGGGGTCGCTGACGGCGGGCGCCCCCCTCGCGGGCGTGGACCGCGCCGGGGAAGCCGCGAGCAGGCACGGCGGGAGCGCGACCAGTCCGGCCACCGGAACGCGCGTCGGCCCGCGGGCCGTGGAGGGCCTGGCGGGGCCGGTGAGGCGGGCGGCGATCGTCCGTCGCATGACTCTCCCTCAGGGCGGGGCTCGGGGGTCGCCGGCCGCTTCCGCGCTCCGGGCGGCTCTCGCTGGGCGGCCATCGAAAACTTCCGGAGGGCTGCCGACGACGTCGGGACGATAGGAACCCTCGTCAGGAGCGTCAAGCCTTCGGGCCCTTGCGGTTCGCCGAACGGTCGCCGAACGCCGCCTACCGGAAGGATTTGAAAGGTTTCCGGTCGCCCGGCGGGCGGGCGGCCGCGCACCCCGCGCCGAACGGGCCCAAGACGCCGCTTTCTTCGGTGTGAACGGTGGCTTCCCGAATGACCCCCCCGGCGCTACGTTGAGGGCGGGAGCGCTCCCACATGCACGGCCGTACCACCGGCGACGGGCCGCCGGTGCACCGAGCAGACCGTCAGTGGGCGGTGCTGTCGGCTGCCTGCTCCCGTCGCGGCAGACGACTCTTCTGGGAGAGAACCCGTGACCAAGCGATCCACCGACCGAAGAAAGCCCTCTGGCAGACGGATCCGCCAGATCCGCCAGATCCGCCTGCTGAGCGTCCTGGGAGCCGGGCTGTTCGGCCTCCTGATGGCCCTGATCCCCGCTCCCGCCTCGGCTCACGGCGCGACCGTGATGCCGGGCTCCCGCACCTACCTGTGCTACCTGGACCTGCTGGAGAACAGCAGCACCCAGATGCCCGACAACCCGGCGTGCGCCGCGGCCGTCCAGCAGGGCGGCACCGGCCCGCTGTACAACTGGTTCGCCGTGCTGGACTCCAACGGCGGCGGCCGGACCACCGGTTACGTCCCCGACGGGACCCTGTGCAGCGGCGGCAACCGGGGCCCGTTCAACTTCGCGGCGTACAACGCCGTTCGCAGCGACTGGCCGAAGACGCACCTCACCTCCGGCTCCTCCATCGAGCTGCGGCACAGCAACTGGGCGCACCACCCGGGCAGGTTCGACGTCTACATCACCAAGAGCGGCTGGTCGCCGAGCCAGCAGCTCGCCTGGGGTGACCTGGAGAAGATCAGCTCCGTGACGGACCCGCCGCAGCGCGGCAGCGTGGGCAGCGACGCTGGTCACTACTACTGGAACGTGCAGCTGCCGCAGCGCTCCGGCCAGCACATCCTCTACGTGCACTGGATCCGCTCCGACAGCCAGGAGAACTTCTACTCCTGCTCCGACATCGTCTTCGACGGCGGCAACGGCGAGGTCACCTACGGCAGCGGGCAGACGATGAGCGCCGAGCAGGTCGCCGACTCGTTCGCCCCGGCCGTCCAGGACGCGCAGGCCACCCACGCGGCGCACGCGGCGCAGGACGGCGCGAGCGCTCACGCCGGCCACGCCGCGGGGCACGCGGACGCTTCGCGGGCCGCGTCCGACCTGGTGCTGAGCGCCGTGCGCACGGCGCTCCCGAGCTGGCTCACCTAGCCCTGTCCGGGCGGTCATGCCGGATCGGCCCGGGTCTGGCCGGCGCCCGGGCACACCTCACGACCTGGCCCGTCCCCGGACCCCCGGACGGGTGATCAGGGCGCCTGTCCGGCGGAGCCTTCCTCCCGATCCGCCGGACAGGCGTGACGCTCGCACGGGCCAGAACGCCCGACGGCCCGGCCCGTCGGGCGTTCTGGCCACGCCTTCACCCCCGGTGGATCCCGCTGCCGCGCTGCTTCTCCGTCTGGGGGGTCGGCGTGTCCGGCCTCCTCCGCGAGGCACCCGACCGCCTCCCCGGGTCATCGCGTACGTCAGCGCCCGACGCGCGCGTGCGCGGCGCCTGGGGGAGTCTGGGGAAGAGGAGGAAGGGACTCCGAGCGTGGGAGGTCGCGTTGCGATGCGGGTGCTGTTCGTGGCGTGCCTGGTGACCGTGGTGACCGGGACCGCCTATTTCACCGCGATGGGGCTGATGCATCGGTGAGACCCCGCGCCAGGCGGGTAACCGGAAGGGACGTCCTAGTCGCGATCGAAGAAGGGGATGTCCTCTCATGCTCGCCTGGTATGTGCTGTCCGGCGCGCTCGGCTACCTGGCCGTCACGCTCCTGACGGCGCGGGCAGCCTACGGACGGCAGCGCGCCCGGATCATCGAGGGCGAGGCCGACTGGCACGTCGACGACGACCCCGTCGCACGATTCGAGAGCAACGACCGGTCCAGCGCCGCGACCAGCGCCTTCCTCTTCGGCCTCGCCTGGCCTCTCACCCTCCCCGCCGCCTTCGCCCTCCGCTGCGCCCGGTACGTCATCACCTCACACCCCCCGCCCTCCGGACCCGAACGGGCCCGCCGCACCGAGGACCTGCACCGGCGCATCCACGAGCTGGAGCAATCGCTCCAGCTGGACCAGGCCGACAAGGGGTGAGCAAGGGCGAGTGCGCAGCCGGGGCGGCCGGGCCGAGCGCTCACCCGCCCGAGCGCTCACCCGCCCGAGGAGAGCCCGCCCTGCACCGTCTGCAGCAGCTCGTGCCACGACTTGGTGAACCGGGCGACGCCGTCGTCCTCCAGCGCGCGGACCACGTCGTCGTAGCTGACGCCCACCCGCGCCAGCTCCGCCAGCGTCTCGCGGGACTCCTCGTACGTGCCGCGGATGGCGTTCCCGTCCACCCGGCCGTGGTCGGCCACCGCGCGCAGCGTCGGCTCCGGCATGGTGCTCACGGTCGTCGGCGCGACCAGCGCGTCCACGTACCGGGTGTCCGGGTACGCCGGGTCCTTCACGCCCGTCGAGGCCCACAGCGGGCGCTGCGGGCGGGCGCCCAGCGCCGCCAGCGCCTGCCACCGCTCGCCGCCCAGCATCCGCTCGAAGTGCTCGTACGCCAGGCGGGCGTTGGCGATGGCCGCCCGGCCGCGCAGCCGCCGCGCCTCGGGGGTGCCGATGGCGTCCAGCCGCCGGTCGGTCTCGGTGTCCATCCGGCTGACGAAGAAGGACGCCACCGAGGCGAGGCGCGCCGGCTCGTGCCCTGCGGCCACCGCCCGCTCCAGCCCGGTGAGGAAGGCGTCGACGACGCGCTGGTAGCGGTCGAGGGAGAAGGTCAGCGTCACGTTGACGCTGATGCCCTCGCCGAGCGCCGCGCTGATCGCGGGCAGGCCCTCCTCGGTCGCGGGGATCTTCACGAACAGGTTCGGCCGGTCCACCAGCCACCACAGGGACCGCGCCTCGGCGATGGTCGCCTCCGTGTCGTGGGCCAGGCGCGGATCGCACTCGATGGACACCCGGCCGTCCTCGCCGTCCGTGGCCCGGTACACCGGCCCCAGCACGTCGCACGCCCACCGCACGTCGTAGGCGGTCAGCAGGCGGGCCGCCTCCTCGGCTCCGACGCCGCGGCGGGCCAGGTCGCGCAGCTGCCCGTCGTAGGTGTCGCCCTTGCTCACGGCCCGCGCGAAGATCGTCGGGTTGCTGGTGATGCCCTTCAGGCCCAGGTCGCGCACCATCCGGCCGAGCTCGCCGCCGGTCAGGAGCTCCCGGCTCAGATCGTCCAGCCAGACCGCCACCCCGGTGGTTTCCAGTCGCTTCACTATCTCGCTCATGCGCGCCGGGTACCCGGCGCGCCCCCGCCGACTCGGCCTCGTTTCCGCCCGCCACGGCGCGGGCACCCGGGCGGGGTGACTGCCCGACGCGAGGTCCGGGCCGGCGGCCGGACCGTCGAGGTGACCAGGCCCGACAAGGAGCTGTTCCCCGGTGAGGGGATCACCAAGGCCGACTCGTGGCGTACTACCGGGAGATCGCCCGGCCGATCCTGCCGCACCTGCGCGGCCGCCCGGTGTCCATGGAGCGCTGCCCCGACGGACTGGACGGCCAGTCCTTCTTCCAGAAGGAGGTCTCCGGCCACTTCCCCGAATGGATCCGCCGCGAGGAGGTGCCCAAGCAGGACGGCAGCGTCACCATGGCGGTCTGCGACGACGCCGCCACCCTGGCGTACCTCGCCAACCAGGCGTGCGTCACGCCGCACCCGTGGCTCAGCCGCGCCGACAGGCCCGACCACCCCGACCGGCTGGTCTTCGACCTCGACCCGCCCGGCGACGACTTCGAGACCGTGCGCTTCGCCGCCCGCGCCCTCGGCGGGCTCCTCGACGAGCTCGGCCTGCGGCCCGCCGTGATGACGACCGGCTCGCGCGGCCTGCGCCTGCTGCTGCCGCTGCACCGCCGCGACGACTTCGACACCGTGCGCGCCTTCGCCCGCGAGACCGCCGAGCTGCTCGCCGCCCGCCACCCGGAGCGGCTGACCACCGAGACCCGCAAGGACAAGCGCCGGGGCCGCCTCTACCTCGACACCCAGCGCAACGCCTACGCCCAGACCTCCGTCGCGCCCTACGCCGTCCGCGCCCGGCCGCACGCGCCCGTGGCCACCCCGCTGGCCTGGGAGGAGCTGGACGACCCGGACCTCGGGCCGCGCCGCTGGACGCTGCGCACCCTTCCCGGCCGCCTGCACGCCGTCGGCGACCCGTCGCGCGGTCTCGGCCGTCGCCGGCGTTCCCTCGGCCCGGCGTGGCGGCGGCTGCGCGACCTGGCCGCGCGGGAGCGGCGGTAATGTGCTTCGTGAAACATCACGTGCTGGACACTCGTCCACCACTTCACAGACGGGAACTCGCGTCTCGATGAGCACGGACAGCCACGGCCACGACCATCGGCACGATCACGACCACCACGGTCATGGCGACGGCCATGACCACGAGCACGGTTACGGGCATGACCATGATCACGACCAGGGCCACGAGCACGGCCACGGGTTCCTGGGCAAGGTCAAGCACGCCGTCGTGCCGCACTCGCACGACGCCAACGAGGTCATCCAGTCGGCCGAGGAGACCACTGGGCAGGGCATCCGCACCGCGTGGATCGGTCTGGCGGGGATGATGGCGACCGCTGTCCTGCAGATCGTGATCGTGGCCCTCTCCGGGTCGGTCGCGTTGCTCGCCGACACGCTGCACAACCTCGGGCACGCCGTCACCACGATCCCGCTGGTGATCGCCTTCCGCCTGAGCCGGCGGGCCGCGACCAAGCGATACACCTACGGCTACCGGCGTGCCGAGGACCTTGCCGGGGTGCTCATCTCCGTGGTGATCGCCGCCTCCGTGGTGCTCATCCTCTGGGAGTCGATCGACTCCTTGATCAATCCCCATGAGCTCACCAACCTGTGGTGGGTCTTCGCGGCGGGCCTCGTCGGCGCCGCCGGAAACGAGATCGTGGCCGTCTACCGCATCCGCACCGGCCGCAGGATCGGCTCGGCCGCGCTCATCGCCGAGGGGCAGCACGCCCGCGCCGACGGTCTCAGCTCCGTCGCCGTCGTCGTCGGCGTCGTCGGCGTGTGGCTGGGCTTCGAGCGCGCGGACGCCATCATCGGCCTGCTCATCGGCCTGATGGTCCTCGGCATCCTCATCAGCACGATGCGCACCGTCTTCGGGCGTCTGATGGACGGCGTCGAGCCCGGCGTCATCGACCAGATGACCGCAACGGCCGCCTCGGTCGAGGGCGTCCTGGCCGTCGACCGCGTCCGCGCCCGCTGGTGCGGTCATCGCCTCGAAGCCGACATCGACCTCGCCGTCTCCGGTGAGCTGTCCGTCCTGGAAGGGCACCGGCTCGCGGACCGGGTCGAGCACGAGTTGCTGCACGCGACCCCGCACCTGGAGTCGGCCGTGGTGCACCTGCACCCCGTCGTCGACGGCGAACGACCGCCCGACCTGCACGAGCTGTCGGGCCACCACACCAGCGCCGAGGCGCGCGCCGCGTACCGCGCGAAGCAGGCCGTCGGGACGTGACGGAGGCTGCCCTCGGCCCCGCTCCGCTCCTGCGGCTTCCCCGGGGCGGGCTTCAGGCTCGCCCCGGCCGTCGGCGGCGTCCTCGCCGACCTGGCGACCGACGGCACGACGGCGCGCGACGTCGGCTTCCTCGCGCCCGACCGCACGCTCGCGCCCTGGCCTGCGGAAACCCGCACACCGGCGTAGGGAGACGTGCCGCTGGGGTAGGATCGACGCGCCTGATGTGTCACGAAACGTGCCAGTGCGGGACGGCAGGAGTGGACGGCTCATGACAGCCCCGGTGCGCAAGGCACCCCAGCGCGGCAGCGCGACCGACAAGGTCCACGAGCACCTCAAACGCCTCATCCTCACGAGCGACTTGGCGCCCGGCGAGGAGCTGCGGGAGATCGCGCTGACGGAGTCCACCGGGTTCGGGCGTTCCCCCGTGCGGGAGGCGCTGCGCCGCCTCGTCCAGGAGGGCTTCGTCGAGGTGCGGCCCCGCCAGGGATACCGGGTCTCGCCCGTCACGCTCGCCAGCGTCCGCGACCTGTTCGAGATGCGGCTGCTGCTGGAGCCCGCCGCCGTGGAGCTGGCCGCGCTGCGCGCCCCGCGGGAGGAGCTGGAGGCGCTGCACACGCTCGCGCACCAGACCTACGTGCCCGGCGACACCGCCAGCTACGAGCGGTTCCTGCAGGACAACCGCGAGTTCCACGTCCGCATCGCCCGCGCGACCGGCAACGAGCGGCTCGCGCGCTCCCTGCGGGTGCTGCTGGAGGAGATGCAGCGGCTGTTCTTCATCAGCCTGGACAACCGCGACAGCGCCTCGGAGATGACGCACGAGCACCACGACCTCTACGACGCGCTGCTCGCGCGGGACGGCGCCCGCGCCCGCGAGCTCGTGGTCGGGCAGATCGAGGCCGGCCGGGAGCGCGTGCTTCAGGGCCTGGTCTCCCGGACCGGCCACCTCGCCCGCGCCGCCGCCGGCGTCGTGCTGGCCGACGCCACGACCCGGCGTTCGCCCTGACACCCGCGACGCCCGCGACGCCCATGGAGACCACCCTCGGGATGTCGGCGTTCCTCATAGCCCTCGGCCTGTGGATCGTCGTCTGAGTTGTGGACCTGGCGTGACGGTGGCGGAGTCGGTACGGTCCCGCCAGGCGCATCAGGTCACGAATTCGCCCGAGTCATGGATGAACTCCGCTGTTTCTGAACCGAATGTGAGCGGATGCGCCTCCGTCACGAGGAACCCCTCCATGGAGCCGACATGCGAAGACGACGCTGGACAGCTCTCCTGCTGCTGGCACTGTCACTGCCCCTCGCCCCGGTGATGGCCTCCGCCGCGGCCAACGCCACCGACACCGCCAACGCCAACGCCACCGGGGGCCCGGCCCGCCCGCGTCAGGCCGAGACCTCCTCCGTGCCGCTGGCGGAGGTCAGGGCGACCACCACCCAGGTCGCCTCGGGCCTGCGGCGCCCCATGGCCATCGCCGCGCCCGACGACGGGTCGGGCCGGCTGTTCATCGCCGAGAAGCGCGGCACGGTCCGCGTCTACCACCCCGACACCGGCGTCGCCGCGACGCCGCTGATCGACATCACCGCCCGGATCGACGAGTCGGGCAACGAGCGCGGGCTGCTGGCCATGGCCCTCGCGCCCGACTTCGCCGAGAGCCGGGAGCTCTACCTGGCGTACACCGCGCTGCCGGACGGCGCGGTGACCCTCGCCCGCTACGGCCTCGACGGCACCGGCCTCGAGGTGCTGCTCTCCCAGGAGCACGCCGAGTACAACAACCACAACGGCGGCGAGCTCGCCTTCGGCCCCGACGGCCACCTGTACTGGAGCATCGGCGACGGCGGCGGCGCCGGCGACCCCTTGGACACCGGGCAGCGGCTGGACACCCTGCTCGGCAAGATCCTGCGCCTCGACGTCGCCCGGAGCTGCGGGGACCTCGCCTACTGCGTCCCCGAGGACAATCCCTTCGTCGGCGTCGAGGGCGCCCGCGAGGAGATCTGGGCCTACGGGCTGCGCAACCCCTGGCGCTTCTCCTTCGACCACGCGGACGGCTCGCTGTGGATCGGCGACGTCGGCCAGGGCCGGTGGGAGGAGATCGACCACCTCGCCCCCGGCGAGCAGGCCGGCGCCAACCTCGGCTGGTCCTGCTACGAGGGCCTTCAGGTCTTCGACGAGGCGCAGTGCGCGCCCGGCGCCGACTACACCGAACCCGTCCTCACCTACTCGCCCTACACGCACGGCTGCTCCGTCATCGGGGGCCGCGTCTATCACGGAGAGCGGTTCGCCGACCTGGTCGGCGGCACCTACATCGCCACCGACTACTGCTCCTCCACGGTCTGGGCGCTCCGCGAGGACGGCAGGGGCGGCTACCTCCAGGCCGAGATCGGCGAGATGCCCACCCAGGTCACGGCGTTCGGCGAGACCCCGGAGGGCGAGTTCTACGTCGTCAACGACCTGCCCGGCGGCCTGCACCGCGTCTCGTTCGAGCGGGTCGAGCCCGCCTGCCGGATCGACGCCGAGACCAACGCCTGGGGCCGCGGCGTGACCGTCGACCTCACCATCACCAACACCGCCACCACCCCCGTCGACGGCTGGACGCTCACCTTCCCCCTCCCCCTGGGCCAGTCCCTCACCTCGGACTGGAGCACCACCGCCACCCAGACCGGCGACATCGTCACCGCCACCAACGCCAACCACAACGCCGCCATCAAGCCCGGCGGCAGTGTCACCATCGGCTACCTGGCCACCCACACCGGCGACGCCTCCGCCCCCGCGCGCTTCTCCCTCAACGGCGAGCCCTGCGCGGTCGGCTGACGCCCGCACGACCCGGGGCCTTGACGGTCATCGTCACCGTCAAGGCCCCGTTCGCCGATGGCGCCGTGGCTGACCTTGTTCACTGCCGGCGACGCTACGCCATCCCCGGCAGCGTCACGTCTCCACCCGCGAGGACGCGCGCTGCCGGGCCGCCAGGGCGTGGGCGGCCTCGCGGGTGGCCGGATAGAGGGAGCGGTACAGGCCGTACAGCTCCTCGTACACGCCGGCGGTGGCCGGGTCGGGCTCGACGGTGTGCTCCACCGGGTTCCAGGCCGCGATGTCCGCCACCGTGGCGAGCCCGGTGCCGACGGCGGCGAGGAACGCGTCGCCGTACGCCGCGCCGATGGTGTGGCGGGGGATCTGCTGCGGCCGGCCGGTGACGTCGGAGACGATCCGCGTCCACAGCTCGCGGGCGCCGCCGCCCACCGCCACCAGTCGGCGGACCTCGCCGCGCACCCCCGACATGGCCGCCAGGTTGTGCCGTACCCCGAACGCCGTTCCCTCCAGTGCCGCCCGGTACAGGTGGCCACGCCCGTGACGCAGCGTCAGGCCGAGGACGAGGCCCCGGGCGTCCGGGTCGAACAGGGGCGTGCGTTCGCCCGCGAAGTAGGGCAGCATCACCAGGCCCTCCGCGCCCGGCGGGACGCCCGCCGCCTCCACCACCAGCTCGCCGAAGTCCGCGCCGGTCAGCTCGCGCAGCCAGCCCGTGACGGCGCCCGAGGTGGCCATGCCCCCGGCCAGGCAGAAGGTGTCCGGGAACGCGCCGCGCGTGCACCACAGGTGCGGGTCGGGCGCCGGGCCGTCGAGCACGTTCACCAGGAACATCGTCGTGCCGTACATCAGCATCGTCTCGCCCGGCGCCGTGACCCCGGCCGCCGTCGCCTCGGCCCAGGCGTCGACGGTGCCGGCGACCACCGGCGTGCCCGCCGGGATGCCGGTCGCCGCCGCGGCGTCCGCGGTCACCTCCCCGGCGACGTCGGCGGGCCAGACCAGGCGCGGCCATGCGAGCCCCGGCGCGATCTCCTCGCACCACTCCTCGATCCAGCCGCCGCCCCGCAGGTCGTACAGCGGCGCGCACTGGCTGGCCGAGTGGTGGTCGAGCACGTACGCGCCGGTGAGGCGGTGCACGAGGTAGGAGCTGGCCATGAACCAGCGGCGGGTGCGGGCGTAGACCCCGGGCTCCTCCTCGCGCAGCCAGGCGAGCTTGGGGCCGATGGCCTGGCTGGTCAGCGGCGAGCCGCAGCGGCGGAGGATCCGCTCCGCGCCGTACCGCGCCGCCTGGTCCTCGATCTGCGCGCCCGCGCGGGTGTCGACGCCGTAGAGGATGGCGGGGCGCAGCGGCGCGGCGTCCGCGTCCACGGGGAGCAGGCAGGGGCCGATGCCGCTGACGCCCACCGCCGCCAGGCGTTCCCCCGGCGGCAGGCGCGGCAGCAGCTCCCCGGCCAGCGCGGCGAAGTCCCGCCACCACACGGCCAGCGCGTCGTGCTCGACCCAGCCCGGGCGGGGCGTGGCGGTGGCGTGCTCGCGCGAGGCCTGGGCGAGCAGGGTGCCGTCGGAGCGGACGAGAACGCCCTTGGAGCCGGAGGTGCCGATGTCGATGCCGAGGAGCAGGGTCATGGGGTCTCCGTGAGGTGTCAGGCGGCGCTTCCGAAGCCGTCATGGCGGATGCCGGGGCCCGATCGGTCGCGGATGCGGGCAGCGGGTGGTCTCACAGCGCGTCGATGAGTGCTGTGGTGACGTCGGTGGTGCTGGCGGTGCCGCCGAGGTCGCGGGTGAGGGTTCTGGCGGTGGTGGCGGCGGCGATGGCCTGTTCCAGGCGGGCTGCCTGGTCGGGCAGGCCGAGGTGGTCGAGCATGAGGGCGGCGCTGCCGACGGCGCCGATGGGGTTGGCCCAGCCCTTGCCGGCGATGTCGGGTGCGGAGCCGTGGACGGGTTCGAACATGCTGGGGAAGCGGCGTTCGGGGTTGAGGTTGGCGCTGGCGGCCAGGCCCAGGCTGCCGGCGAGGGCGCTTCCGAGGTCGGAGAGGATGTCGGCGTTGAGGTTGGAGGCGACCACGACGGACAGGTCCTGGGGACGCAGCACGAACTTCGCGGACATGGCGTCCACCAGGACGCTCTCGGTCTCCACGTCGGGGTAGTCGGCGGCCACGCGGCGGAAGACCTCGTCCCACAGCACCATGCCGTACTGCTGGGCGTTGCTCTTGGTGACGCTGGAGACCTTCTTGCGGGCCCGGGTGCGGGCGAGGCCGAAGGCGAAGCGCATGATGCGTTCGCAGCCCACCTCGGTGAACAGGGCGGACTGGACGGCTACTTCGCCGCCGGGCCCGCGTCCGGAGAGGTTGCGGCCGCCGAGGCCGGCGTATTCGCCTTCGCTGTTCTCGCGGACGACGACCCAGTCCAGGTCGTGGTCGTCGGCTGCGCGCAGAGGGCTTGGCACGCCGGGCAGGAAGCGGACCGGGCGGACGTTGGCCCACTGGTCGAAGCTCTGGCAGATGGCCAGGCGCAGGCCCCACAGGCTGATGTGGTCGGGGACGGTGGGCCAGCCGACGGCGCCGAAGTAGATCGCGTCGAACGCCCTCAGCCGTTCCAGGCCGTCGTCGTCCATCATCCGGCCGGTGCGCTCATAGTGGCCGCATCCCCAGGGGAACTCCTCCCAGGCGAAGGAGAACCGTCCGGCGGAGTCCTGGGCGAGGGCGTCGAGGACCGCGCGGCCCGCGGCGACGACCTCGGCGCCGACCCCGTCGGCGGGTATCGCGGCGATGCGGAACGTGCGCGGCGTGGTCGGCTTGGTCGGCTTGGTCGGCGGGGTCATGGCTCGTTCTCCTGTCGGCCGGGCTGCTACGCGTGCCGTACCCCCAGTCAACCCCACCGGTTCGGCCAGGTGTCCGAGGCGGGTGACAATGGCAGGGCTGACAACAGCCGACGGCGGCGGGCCGGCACCCGGCCCGTCGCGCCCCCGACCCGTCCCGAGGAGTCACGCGTGAGCCTGTACGACATCCCGCTGCGCACCCTGTCCGGCGAGGCCGCCTCGCTCGCCGACTACCGGGGCCGCGTCCTGCTGATCGTGAACGTCGCCTCCCGATGCGGCCTCACCCCGCAGTACGAGGGCCTGGAGCGGCTGCAGAAGCGCTACCAGGACCAGGGGTTCACGGTGCTGGGCTTCCCGTGCAACCAGTTCATGGAGCAGGAGCCGGGTACGCCCGAGGAGATCGCCACCTTCTGCTCGGCGACGTACGGGGTCACCTTCCCGCTCTTCGAGAAGACCGACGTCAACGGCGAGCAGCGGCACCCGTTGTACGCCGAGCTGGCGCGGACGCCCGACGGCGGGGGAGAGGCGGGCGACGTGCAGTGGAACTTCGAGAAGTTCCTCGTGGACGCCGAGGGCGCGGTCGCCGGCCGCTTCCGGCCGCGCACCGAGCCGGAGTCGGAGGAGATCGTCTCCGCGATCGAGGCGCGTCTCCCGGGGTGACCGGGGTGACTGGCCGCGTCGGCGGAACGTGCGGCGCACTCGCCGACGCCTTCACCGGCCCCGTCACCCGAGGAGGGGCCACTCCTCCGGATGCCGGTACCGGCGCCTGCGCTCGCGCAGCGCCAGCGCGGAGACGAGGGCGACCGGGCCGACCCGGCCGATGAACATCAGCGCGATCAGGATCAGCTGACCGGCGGCGGGCAGGTCCGGGGTCAGCCCGGCGGACAGCCCCACGGTGCCGAACGCCGACACCGCCTCGAACAGCACGATCTCGAAGCGCTCCCCGACCAGCGTCAGCAGCGCGACGGTGGCGGCGATCACCAGGCCGATGCCGAGCAGCGCGATCGTCAGCGCCTGCCGCAGCACCTGCGCGGGGATGACCCGGCGGAAGATGCCGGCGCCGGGCTCGCCGCGCACCTCCGCCAGCATCGCCGCGCCGAGCACCGCGAAGGTGGTGACCTTGATGCCGCCCGCCGTGCTCGCCGCGCCGCCGCCGATGAACATCAGCACGCAGGTCGCCAGCAGCGTCGCCGGCTCCATCGCCACGACGTCCGTGGCGTTGAAGCCCGCCGAGCGGCTCATCGCCGAGTGGAAGAAGGAGCCGAGCACCTTCTCCACCACGCTCAGCGAGCCGAGGGTCCCCGAGTTTCCCCACTCCAGCGCCAGCGTCAGCAGTGTGCCCGCCGCCAGCAGCGCGGCCGAGGTGGCGAGCGTGAGCTTCAGGTGCAGCGACCAGCCCCGCAGCCCGGTGGTCCGCCTGCGCCGGCGGTGACGCAGCACCTCGATGATCACCGGGAAGCCGATCGCCCCGAGGATCACCGCCGTCGTCACCGGCAGCATGACCCAGGGGTCCCTGGCGTATCCCGCGAGGCTGTCGGAGTACAGGCCGAAGCCCGCGCTGTTGAACGCCGAGACGCCGTGGAAGATGCCGTGATACAGGGCGTTGCCGAAGGGCTGGCCGTGGCCGAGGTGGAAGCGCAGCGTGAGGATCGCGGCGGTCACGGACTCGATCACCAGGCTGATCAGGGCCACCCGCACCAGCAGGCGCCGCACCTCGCCGATGCCGGTGGTCTTCGTCTCGGCCTGCACGCTCAGCGCCATCCGCAGCCGCAGCCTGCCCGCCATCAGCAGGGCCAGCAGCGACGCGACGGTCATGATCCCGAAGCCCCCGGCCTGGAACAGCGCCAGCAGGACCCACTCGCCGAAGCCGCTCCAGTAGGCGTTGGTGTCCACCACGACCAGGCCCGTCACGCAGACCGCCGACGTGGCGGTGAACAGGCAGGTCAGCAGGGGCGCGGAGGTGCCGTCCTCGGAGGAGACCGGCAGCGCCAGCAGCGTGGTCCCGATGAGGATGGCGATCCCGAAGGCCAGGACCACCACGCGAACCGGGTGGACGCTGAGGGACGCGCGCCGCAACGGCGATTCGGGCTGCGCCACGTCGTTCCGTCCTCGTCCTGTCACTCGCGGGTGCTCAGACCGGGAGACACGATAACCCGATGTGCCGACAGCCCTTCGAGCAGCATCCGCCGACGGCCCCCACCCCCGGCCAAACCCGCCAGCAACGCACGCGGGCCGTGACCTCACCGCGGTCTCGATCGCACCGGATCTCGGCGAGCGCTACCTCGACACCGTCTACCAGAAGAACCGGCTGCGGGATCTCTACGGCGAGGAGGCCTACGCCGGAGCCGGATAGCCGGGCCCGGCCCGTACAGTCGGCTCATGGACTCTCTGTGCCCCTCCGAGTTCGCGCCGAAGGCCGTCCACCTCAACACGGCCTCCCGTGGCCTGCTGCCCGCCCGCACCGTCGCCGCCCTCCACGCCGCCGTCGACGACGGCGCCACGACCGGGGCCTTCGGCGCGGACTACTTCGAGACGGCCGCCGCGGCCCGCGCGGCGTTCGCCCGCATCGCGGGCGTCGAACCCGCCCGGGTCGCGGTGGGCAGCGCGGTGTCGGTGCACGTCGCGCTGGTGGCGGCGACGCTGCCGGCGGGGGCCGAGGTGCTCGTCGCCGACGGGGACTTCAGCTCGCTGGTCTCGCCCTTCGCCGCCCGCGGCGACCTCGTGCTCCGCGGCGTGCCGCTGGAGGAGATCGCGGGCGCCGTCCGCCCGGGAACCGCGATGGTGGCGGTGAGCGCCGTGCAGTCCGCCGACGGCCGCATCGCGGACCTCGCCGCCCTGCGGGAGGCGGCGCGGGCCCACGGGGCGCGCACTCTCGTCGACGCCACCCAGGCCGTCGGCTGGCTGCCGCTACGCGCCGCCGACTACGACTACGTGGTGTGCGGCGCCTACAAGTGGCTGCTGTGCCCGAAGGGCACCTCGTTCCTGGCCGTGCCCGAGGACTTCGGCGACCTGCGCGAGCGGTACGCCGGCTGGGCGGCGGCCGAGGACCCCTGGACGGACTGCTACGGGCCCGTCAGGCGGTACGCCGCCACCGCCCGCCGCTTCGACCAGGCGCACGCCTACCTGCCGTACGCCGGCGCCGCCCACTCGCTCGCCCTGATCGAGGAGATCGGCACGGAGCGGATCGCGGAGCACGACGCGGCGCTGGCGGAGCGGTTCCGCGACGGCGTGCGGGCGCTGGGGCTGGCGCCGGTGGCCGCGCCGGGATCGGCCATCGTGTCGGTGCCGGACGCGGGCGGGCTGGTGGACCGGCTGGCGGCGGAGGGCATCGGGGTCGCCAGCCGCGGCGGCAACCTGCGCGCGGCGTTCCACCTCTACAACACGGGGGACGAGGTCCAGCGCGCCCTGGAGGCACTGGCCAGGGCCCGGGGCTAGGCACCGACCGGGGAGTGTCCCCGACCGGGGGAGTGTCCCCCGCCGGATCCGGGGCACTCGGATGGGGACGTTCCCCCCGAAAAGGTGATCGAGATGGAGATAACCGGCATCATCAGCGCCATCCTGGTCGGCCTGGTGATCGGTCTGCTGGCCCGGCTCGTCCTCCCGGGCCGCCAGCGCATCGGCCTGCTGTGGACGATCGCGGTGGGCATCGTCGCCGCGCTGATCGGCTCGGCCATCGCCGAGGGGTTCGACATCGGCGACACCGACGGCATCGACTGGATCGAGCTGGCGATCCAGATCGCCCTCGCCGCCGTGGGAGTGTCGGCCGTCGCGCGGGCCAAGGTCCGCGCCTGATCGGGAGGCAGCCATGCTGACGGCACTCGCCGACGTCCTCCGCGCGATCGGCGGCGCTCTCGCCACCCTGGTCATGCTCCCCTTCCGGGCCGTCGCCCGCCTGCTGGGCGGCATCGCCGACACCCTCCGGGGCCACCACTGACGCCACGCCGCCGCACGCCGCCGCACGCCGCCCCGCCGTGCGCCGGCGTACTCGGGCCGCTCCGCGACAAGCCCCGGCGTCAGCGCCGGCACAGCACGGTCCAGGCCACCATCCGCGCGCGCAGGCTGCCGCCCGCGAGGCGATGCGCACGGTGCGCTGCGCCGCCCGGACCGGATGACGGACACAGCGAGACCGCCCGGGCGAGGGCCCGCGTCGTCGCGTGCCGGCTCGGTTCGCCCGGCGGCGCGCCTCGGCCCGGGGCGTGATCCACGCCCCCGGCCGTGAGCGCTACCAACGCGCCTCCGGCCCGCCCGAGCGCCGGTCAAGTCCGCGAACGCCCGGGTCACTCGTTGGAAGCTGGCGCGGGGTGGCGATTTCCGGAACTGTGCCTATTGGCAGGGTTGTTGACGCATACGGTTGCTTCGGCGCCATCCGGTTCGCCTCCCCCGCCCCCCACACGAGACCCTAAGGACGCCCATGCACCACCCGCCATGCCGCCAGCCATTCGCGGCCCGGCACACCCTGCTGCGCCTCGCCGTACTTCCCGCCGCGCTGGTCGCCGCGATCGCGATCGCAGTCGTCGTCTGCGTGCTCCTGTTGCTCGGCGGCGCCGCCGTCCGGCAGGACGAACCCGAGCCGGGCGGCGAGGCGTTGTGGGGAGTGCTGGTCGTGGCCGCGCTGCTCACCGGCGCCGTCGTCACCGGAGCGGCCGTGGCGGCGGCGGCCGAGGCCGGCACCCGGGCCGACCGCATCGCCGCGCTGTGCCGCCAGGCGGCCCGGGGCCGGATCGAGCTGCAGGCGCTGCTGCGCAAGCTGGAGCTCGGCGAGCGCGCCACGCCGTTGCGCCTCCCGCGGCAGGAGCGGCAGGCGCCGGAGGCGCCGGAGGAGACGCGGGAGGCGGCGGGCGACGCCCTCGCCCAGCTGCGCCACGAGATCGCGGCGCTGCGCCGGGCCGCCGAGGCGACGGTGGCCGAGGCGATCGCCCTGCCCGGGCGGGACCAGGTCGCCCGCGACGAGCGGATCGGCCTCTTCGTCAGCCTCGCCCGCCGGATGCAGGGCTCCGTCCACCGGCAGATCGAGTGCGTCGAGGAGCTGCAGAACGAGGTGGAGGACCCGGAGCTCCTCAAGGGCCTGTGCCAGGTCGACCACCAGGCCACCCGCATCCGGCGGCACGCGGAGAACCTCGCCGTCCTGGGCGGCAGCGTCGCCCGCCGCCCCTGGAGCCGCCCGGTCCGCATGTCGGAGCTGCTGCGAGCCTGCGTCGCCGAGTCGGAGCACTACGCCCGCGTCAGGATCCTGCCGCCCGCCGTCGAGGGCTCGCTGCGCGGCCAGGCCGTCGCCGACGTCGTCCACCTTCTCGTCGAACTCATCCAGAACGCCGCGGAGTTCTCCGCCCCGCAGACGCAGGTGCTGCTGCGGATGCGGGGGACGGCGGCGGGCCTCGTCGTCGAGGTGGAGGACCGAGGGATCGGCATGACCGCGTCGGAGCGGGAGCGGTTGAACGCCGTGCTCGCCTGCGACCCGCGCGCGCACGCCGACGAGCTGCTCGACGACGGCCATGCCGGCCTCTTCGTGGTCGCCTCCCTCGCCAGGCGGCACGGCGTCGCGGTGCAGCTGCAGAGCAACGTCTACGGCGGCGTTCAGGCGGTGGTGGTGCTGCCGCAGGAGCTGCTGGCCGAGGAGGCGGAGGAACGCCGCCACCAGCCCTGGCGTTCGCTGGCGGCGGCGGGCGCGGCGTTGCCCGGCGGGGGCGGGGGCGGGGACGGCGCCCGGGACCAGCAGGACCTCGTGCCGCGCCAGGGCGGGGCGCCCGACGACCGCTAGCCGCCTCGCGCCCGCCGCCCGCCATCCCACCCGTCGCCACCCGAGGAGGACCATGCCGATCACGGCCCCCGCCTACGACCACACCGGCCGCCTGCTGCTCACCCCCGACGACCCCGACGCCGCCCTGCGGGCCCAGCTCCACGCCGAGCTGGGCCTCGCCCCGGCGCCGGTGCCGGACTTCGACGCGGCCGCCCGGGAGCTCGCCGCGGCCACGGGTGCCCCGCAGGCGATGGTCACCCTCGTCGGTGTCGCGCGGCAGTACTTCGCCGGCCTCCACCTGCCGCCCGGCGAGCCGCTGGTCCGTGACGCCGGGCGCGACCACGGCTTCTGCCCGCACGTGGTCGTCAGGCGCCGGGCCCTGGCGCTGGACGACGTGCGCGACTACCCGCGCTTCTCCGCCAACCCGGTGGTGGACGAGGCCGGCATCCGCTCCTACCTCGGCGCCCCGCTCATGGACCCCTCGGGGGTTGCCCTCGGCACGCTCTGCGCCCAGGACCGGACGCCCAGGCCGTGGGACGAGAAGGACCTGAGGACCGTCAAGGACGCCGCCGCCGAGCTGACCCGGCGCATCCTCGCCCGCCGCCCCGACGGGCCGGACCGGCCCTCGCCGGACGCGGCCTAGGCTGCCTCGGGCTCCCCGCCGAAGCGCTCCCGGAAGGCGGCCAGGTCATCCTCCGTGATCTTGGTGAAGAGCACCGGCGGAACGGTGAACCCGGTCCCGGCCGGGACCGCGTCCAGCGCGCGGGCCCGGCCGGCGCCGACCCAGCCGCCCTCCGGCAGCGCCGGGGCGCCGTCCACCGGCCCGAACACCTCCCGCATCGCCCGCGCCGTCGACGGCACGAACGGCTCGGAGACCACCGCGTACAGGGCGATCAGGTTCATCGCCGTGCGCAGCGTGAGGGCGGCGGCGTCCTGGTCGGTCCGGATCTCCAGCCAGGGCGCCTTCTCCTCCAGGTAGGAGTTGCCCGCGCTCCACAGCGCCCGCAGGGCGAACGCCGCCTTGCGGAACTGCAGCGCCTCCATGTGCTCCTCGTACTCCGCCAGCAGCCGGGCGATCTCCTCGCCCAGCCGCCGCTCGGCCTCGCCGGCCTCGTGCCCGGCCGGGACCTCGTCGCCGAAGCGCTTGCGGGAGAAGGACAGCACCCGGTTGACGAAGTTCCCCAGGGTGTCGGCGAGGTCCTTGTTGACCACCGAGGCGAACAGCTCCCAGGAGAAGGAGGCGTCGTCGGACTCCGGGGCGCTCGCCATCAGGAAGTACCGCCAGTAGTCGGCGGGCAGCAGCTCCAGCGCGGCGTCGGTGAACACGCCCCGGTTCTGCGAGGTCGAGAACTTCCCGCCGTAGTACGTCAGCCAGTTGAACGCCTTGACGTAGTCGACCTTCTTCCACGGCTCCCGGGTGCCGAGCAGCGTGGCCGGGAACATCACGGTGTGGAACGGCACGTTGTCCTTCGCCATGAACTCCGTGTAGCGCACGTCGGTGTCCACGTCGAACCACCACGACCGCCAGTCCCGCTCCTCTCCCTCGCCGGCGGCGTCCGACCACTCCTTGGTGGCGCCGATGTACCCGATCGGGGCGTCGAACCAGACGTAGAAGACCTTGCCCTCGGCCGCGAGGTCGGGCCAGGCGTCGGCCGGCACCGGAACGCCCCACTCCAGGTCGCGCGTGATCGCCCGGTCGTGCAGCCCTTCGGTCAGCCACTTGCGGGCGATCGACGACGCCAGCGTCGGCCACTTCGCGCCGGTCGCCTCCACGAACGCCTCGACCTCGCGCTCCAGCTTCGACTGCAGCAGGAACAGGTGCTTGGTCTCGCGGACCTCCAGGTCCGTGCTGCCGCTGACGGCGGAGCGGGCGTTCAGCAGGTCGGTCGGGTCCAGCACCCGCGTGCAGTTCTCGCACTGGTCGCCGCGCGCCGCCTCGTACCCGCAGTAGGGACAGGTGCCCACGATGTACCGGTCGGGCAGGAAGCGGCCGTCGGTCAGCGAGTAGACCTGCCGGGTGGTCCGCTCCTCGATGAAGCCGTTCTCCTTCAGGCGGCGTGCGATGTGCTGGGTGACCTCGATGTTCTGCCGCGAGGAGGTGCGGCCGAAGTAGTCGAACGCCAGGTCGAAGCCGTCGTAGACCGCCTTCTGCGCGTCGTGCTGCCGCGCGCAGTACTCCGCGACCGGCAGCCCGGCCGCCTTCGCGGCGAGCTCCGCCGGGGTCCCGTGCTCGTCGGTGGCGCAGATGTACAGCACGTCGTGGCCCCGCTGCCGCAGGTACCGGGCGTAGACGTCGGCGGGGAGCATCGAGCCGACCATGTTCCCCAGGTGCTTGATCCCGTTGATGTAGGGCAGCGCGCTGGTGATGAGGTGTCGGGCCATCCTCGGATGCTCCAATGGGTGAGAACGGTTGAGGGGGACGATCGATGCGAGAAGCGAAGCGACAGTGAAGGAGTCACGCGGCGTGACGGATCGCGCTACGGATCACGTCAGGGATCGCACTCATCCTACCGAGACCGGCCATCCCCACCCCACCCGGTTTCCGCCCGACCGGCCCTGGACGGTGATCGGCATGCTCAGCGGCACCTCGTACGACGCCGTGGACGCGGCAGCCGCCGAGTTCCGCTTCGAGGGGCGGGAGATCGCGCTGCGGCCCAGGGGGCTGCACACCGAGCCCTACCCCCACTGGCTGCGCGAGCAGATCACCGCCAGCCTGCCGCCCGCCCCCACCACCCTGGAGCGGGTCTGCCGCCTGGACACCGGCCTCGGCCGCTTCTTCGGCCAGGTCGCTGCCCGGGCCAACACCACCCTCACCGCCTCGGCGGCCGAGCTGGTGGTCTCCCACGGCCAGACCGTCTACCACTGGGTCGAGGGCCCCTGCGCCCGCGGCACCCTCCAACTCGGCGGCGCCGCCTGGATCGCCGAGGCCACCGGGCTGCCCGTCGTGTCGGACCTGCGCACCCGGGACATCGCGCGCGGCGGGCAGGGCGCGCCGCTGGCCGCGATCCTCGACGCCCTGCTGCTGCTCGGCGACGGCACCCGGCGCGGGGCGCTCAACCTCGGCGGCATCGCCAACATCACGGTGCGCGACGGCCATGGCGAGGTCATCGCGTACGACCTCGGCCCGGCGAACGCCCTCATCGACGCGGTCGCGGCGGAGGCGAGCGGCGGCGCGGAGCGGATGGACACCGGCGGCGCCCGCGCGGCGCGCGGCACGGTGGACGCCGCGCTGCTCGCGGAGCTGCTGGACGAGCCGTACTACCGGCTGCCGCCGCCCAAGTCCACCGGCAAGGAGCTCTTCCACGCCGGGTACCTGCGGCAGCGGCTGCGCGGCCGGCCGATCGCGGCGGACGACCTGGCCGCCACCGTCACCGAGCTCACCGCCCGGCTGGTGGCCGCCGCCTGCAGCGCGCACCGCCTCACCGAACTGGTCACCTCCGGCGGCGGGGTGCGCAACCCGGTGCTGATGGAACGCCTCCGGACGCTCGCGGCGCCCACCAGGATCAGCCGGGCCGAGGACCACGGGTTGCCCTCGCAGGCGAAGGAGGCGTACCTCTTCGCCCTGCTCGGCTTCCTCAGCCTGCACGGACTGGCCGGCAGCCTGCCCTCGGCCACGGGCGCGCGGGGCGCGGCGGTGCTGGGCTCGTTCACGCCGGGGGAGCGTCCGCTGCGGCTGCCGCCGCCCCGCCGGGACGCGCCGCTGCGGCTGCGGATAGAGGGATCGGAGGGGGACTGAGGACGGCGGAGGCAGGGGCGGCTCGGACCCGCGCCGGGCCGGACCGGCCGGACCGACGGGACCAGGCCGGACCCGGACCGGGTCAGACCGCCACGGGCAGCCGCTCGGGCGGGCCGGGCCTGGCGTAGTACCAGCCCTGCGCCGTGTCGCAGCCCAGGTCCCGCAGCTGCTGCGCCTGCGCGGAGGTCTCCACGCCCTCCACCGTGACCGACAGCCGCAGGGTGTGGGCGAGCGAGACGATGCCCTCCACGATCTTCAGGTCCACCGGGTCGGCCGGGTCGTGCTGCAGGCCCTCGGTGAAGGACCGGTCCAGCTTCAGGGTGTTGGCGGGCAGCCGCCTCAGGTTGGCGAGGTTGGAGTAGCCCGTGCCGAAGTCGTCCAGGGCGATGCCGACGCCCAGCTCGGCGAGCTGCCGCAGCGGCTTCAGCTCGTGCTCGTCCGCCTGGATCATCGCGGTCTCGGTCACCTCCAGACACAGCGAACTCGGCGGCAGCCCGGCCTCCTCCAGCACGGCGACGGTTTCCTCCACGAGGTCGGGGTGGTGGAGCTGGCGCGGGGAGAGGTTGACGTTGATCTTCAGCGGCTTCACGCCACCACCGACGCCGCCGCTCTGCCACTGGCATGCCTGCATCACGGCCTCGCGCATCACCCAGTGGCCCAGCGGCACTATCAGCCCGGTGTGCTCGGCCAGCGGTATGAAGCGGTCGGGCCCGAGTACGCCGTGCCGGGGGTGGCTCCAGCGCACCAGCGCCTCCGCGCCCTCCAGGCTGCCGTCCGCCATCTTCACCAGCGGCTGGTACTCGATAAAGAACTCGGCGCCCTTCAGCGCGGCGGGCAGGTGGTGGGTGAGGTAGTGGCGGCTGATGGCGGTGGCGTCGGCGTCCGGGTCGGCCACCGCGTACCGGTTGCCGCCCTCCGCCTTCGCCCGGTACATCGTGATGTCGGCGCTGCGCAGCACCTCGGCCGGGGTCAGGCGCTCGGCCGGGCCCTCGACGATGCCGATGCTGGCGCGGACCAGCAGCTCCCGGCCCCGGATGGACACCGGCGAGGCCAACGCCCGCAGCGCGCGTTCGGCGAGGGCGATCACCGTGGCGGGGGAGGGCGGGTCGATGACCAGCGCCACGAACTCGTCGCCGCCGATGCGGGCCAGCAGCTGCCCGGGGCCGGTCGCGCACGCCTGGAGCCGCTCGGCGACGGCGATCAGCAGCTCGTCGCCCACGTCGTGGCCGAGGCTGTCGTTGACCACCTTGAAGCCGTCCAGGTCCATGTAGCACAGGCCGATGCGGGAGCAGCCGGAGCCGGGGGCGAGGGTCTGCTCCAGGCGTTCGAAGAACATCGAGCGGTTGGGCAGCTCGGTCAGTGCGTCGTGGGTCGCCTGGTAGCGCAGCCGCAGGTTCAGCAGGCGCCGCTCGGAGATGTCCTCGATCATCGCCAGCATGTAGCGCGGCTCGCCCTCGGCGTCGCGCAGCAGGGAGACGGTGAGGTTGGTCCACAGCACGGTGCCGTCGCGGCGGTGGTACGGCTTCTCGACCTGGTAGTGCTCGCGTTCGCCGCGCATCAGCTCCCGCTGCAGCCGCCACACCTCGGGGGAGTCCTGGGGGTGGGTGAGGTCCATGGCGTTGTACCGGAGCGCGTCGCCCACCGTGCCGCCGAACATGTCGGTCAGCGCGCTGTTGACGTCGAGGATCCTGCCGCTCATGTCGGCGATGCCGATGCCGAGCCGCGCGTCCTTGAACACCGCCCGGAAGCGGGCCTCGCTCTCGTGCAGCGCGTCGGCGATCTCGGTCTGCGCCGCCAGCGCGGCCCGGGAGAGCGCCTCCTGCTCGCTGCGGGTGCGCTCCTGCAGAGCCCGCGCGAAGCCCGCGGCCACGGCGTGCTGCAGCCGCGAGCAGCGCCCCGCCGCCTCCTCCTCGGTGAGCGAGGCGGCGGCGCCGCAGGCGGGGGGCAGCTCGGCGTCGATCACACCCAGCGTGCCCGGCAGGGACTCGGCGGCGGTGCAGTGGGCCGCGACCAGCTCCGCGCCCACGGCCTCGCCGGGGGAGGGGTCGAAGGGCTCGGCGAGCAGCGCGTCGGCGAGCCGGGTGGCCAGCCGCAGCAGCATCTCCTCGAACTCCGCGCGCGTCATGGAGGTGGTGATGTCGGGATAGACCGCCCGGCACCAGGCGCGTGCCAGGCGGCGCAGCGCGTCGGACGGCTCGGCGGGCGTTCTCGGCAGGGATGTCACGGCTTGCGCCCTACCCCCGCGTAGCCGGTGAAGACGATGGGGTCCTCCTCCTCGACCGGCCCGTCGGGATGCCAGTTCGGCATCGCGACCAGGCCCGGCTCCACCAGCTCGAAGCCCTCGAAGAAGCGCGCCACCTCCGGGCCCGAGCGCATCACGAGGTTGGAGCCGCTGCTGCGGTAGACGTCCGTCACGGCCTGGGCCTGCTGGGGGGTGTTGGGGCCGCCCTCGGTGGAGGCGTGGGTGACGACGACCAGGCTGCCGGGCGCGAGCGCCTCGCGCAGTTCGGCCAGCGCGGCATGCGGCTTGTCCTCGTCGTCGAGGAAGTGGAGCAGGGCGACGAGCAGCAACGCCACCGGGCGGTCGAGGTCGAGCAGCCGCCGCACCGGCTCGCTGCCGAGGATGCCCGGGGGATCGAGGAAGTCGGCCGCGACGATGTCGGTCCGGTCGTCGCCCTTCAGCACGGCGCGGCCGTGGGCGACGGCCACCGGGTCGTTGTCGACGTACACGACGCGGGCCTCGTCGCTGGCGGCCCGGGCGACCTCGTGGACGTTCCCGAAGGTGGGGATGCCGGAGCCGATGTCGAGGAACTGCGTGATGCCCCGCGCGACGGCGTACCGCACCGTGCGCCGCATGAAGGCACGATTCGCCTGCATGATCTTGGGCAGGCCGGGAAAGGCGGCCATCGCCTTGCGGGCGGCCTCCCGGTCCGCCTCGAAATTGTGCGATCCACCGAGGTAGTAGTCGTACATGCGCGAAACGCTCGGCACGGACAGATCGATACCCGGCGGCGCCCAGGCGGGTCGCTCCATCGCCATCTCCAATGTCCCCAGCATGCGTGCGAATTGGCCCCCGCGACGCATTGAGGGTACTGACCTCACGGCGGGCGGGGGAAGGAAACGGAGGATCGCCCTCCCCATTCTGGGTCGGTATCGCGATGTCTGTCCCGATTGGCCGCCGGGAACAAGGACGACAACGCGCCACCTCGCTGGCCGATTCGGCCACCTCATGGGGCCGTGATCGTGCCGAGATCAGCCGGAGCCGGCCGCGGACCTCAGAGCGAGACGCCCTTCTCCCGCAGGTATGCCAGCGGGTCGATATCCGTCCCGAACGCCTCGCCGGTGCGGATCTCGAAGTGCAGATGCGGCCCCGTGGAATTCCCGGTGGAGCCGGAGCGCCCGATCCGCTGGCCGCCGCTCACCGGCTGCCCCTCGGAGACGGAGATCGCCGAGAGGTGGGCGTACTGGCTGTACCTGCCGTCGGGGTGCCTGACGATCACCTCGTACCCGAAGGAGCCGGCCCACCCGGCCGAGATCACCTCGCCGCTGGTCACCGCCTTCACCGAGGTGCCCGTCGCCACGGGGAAGTCCACGCCGGTGTGGTACCCGAGGGACCAACTGCCCCCAGTGGCTCCGTACACCGTGCCCGCGGCGGCGTCGACCGGGGCCGTGTAGCTCGCGGCCTGCTCCTGCTGTCCGGGGTCCTGCTGCTGGGGCTGCTGCTCGCGCTCCCCCTGCGGCTCGTCGGCGCCCGCGTCCTCCTGCGGCTGCCCCTGGGACTGGTCCTGGTCCTGGTCCTGTTCCTGCTCGGCCTCGGGCTCCTCGCGGGTGTCCTCCCGCTGCCCGTTCTGCCCGTTCGCGGTGTCCGGCGCGCGCAGCGCCAGCACCTGGCCGGGGAAGATCAGGTTCGGATTCCGGCCCACGACCTCGCGGTTGAGGTCGTAGAGCGACCGCCAGCCGCCGGAGACGTCGTGGTCCTGCGCGATGCCGAAGAGGGTGTCGCCGCCGACGACCTCGTACTCCGCGGCGTTCGACGCCTGCCGTGCTCCGGCGCCTGCGCCCTGCTGGCCGGCCTGCTGGTGGCCGGCGGGCTCCGCTTCCGGCTCCGGGGCGACGTCGGGCGCCACACCGTCGCGCGTCAGCCCGGCCTGCGGGCCGCAGGCGGGCCAGGCCTGCGGCCCCTGGCCGGCCAGCACCTCCTCGGCCACGGAGATCTGCTGGTCCATCGTGGCCAGATCCGCCCGCGCCGCGTACTCGGTGCCGCCGTACGCCTCCCAGGTGCTCTGCAGGAACTGCAGGCCGCCGTAGTACCCGTTGCCGGTGTTGATCCGCCAGTCGCCGCCGCTCTCGCAGTCGGCGACCTCCTCCCAGGTGTCCACCGACGCCGCTCCCGCGCCGCTCGCGCTGATCAGCGGCAGCGCCAGCCCGGCCCCGGAGGCGGTGACGGTGAGAGAGGCGCGGGATACCGCGCTGGGCTTGTAGCGGCGATGACGTCCACGCGTGGTCATGGGCGGATCCCTCCCCGGGCCGGCGCTCACTGCATCCCGTCAGATTATGTCCTGATCATGGGAGTTGTATGGCGGATCAACGATATGAGCGCGGAATCCACACCTCAAGAACGGCTGGGAGGGAAAGGACGGAGAGGGCCGGCTGGGAGGAGCGGGCCGGCGGCCGGCGTCAGCGGCCCCGTCTCTGAGTGCCTCGCGAGGCCGCGGTGCGCGCTGGAGCCTCCTCCGCTTCCTCTTCCTCGGGGCGTGCGGTGGGCTTCTCCGCGGTGGGGCCCTGTGGCTCCGCCGACGCGCCGGGCGCGGGCGAGCGCGCGTCCCGGCCCGCCTCCGTTTCCCGCCGTGACGGCGCCGTTTCGCCGGGCAGGATGCGCGGCGGCCGCAGCATCAGCAGGATGCCGCCGAGCAGCACCGTGGCCACGATCCCGTCCATCCAGTAGTGGTGGCCCGTGCCCACCACGGCCAGCACCGTGATGAGCGGATGCAGCAGCCACAGCCAGCGCAGCCGGCCGCGCGTGGCGACGATCAGGCCGATGGCTATCACGACGGCCCAGCCGACGTGCAGCGAGGGCATCGCCGCGAACTGGTTGGCCATCGAGTCCGCATCCGGCTTGTCGTACACGGCGGGGCCGTACACCACGCCGGTGTCCACCAGGCCCGACTCGCGGAACAGCCGGGGCGGGGCCAGCGGCACCAGAAGGTGCAGCACCAGCCCGGCTCCGGTCAGCCAGGTGAACACCCAGCGGATCCACACGTAGTGCGCGGGGCGGCGCCAGTACATCCAGACGAGAAAGAGCACCGTGGCCGGGAAATGCACCGTCGCGTAGTACACGTTGACGGAGCGAATCACGGCCTCGCTGTGGAGCAGCAGATCCTGCACCGACGCCTCGCTGGGCAGGTGCAGCCACCGCTCCAGATCCCAGACGCGCTCCGCGTTGTCATACGCGTCCGCGAACTGCCCGTTGGCCGCGCGTCTGCCGAACTTGTACCCCAGGTACAGCGCGGATATCAGCAACAACTCCCGGACGAGTGGCGGCCGGCGTGACGGCGCGACAGGCTCTCGGGTTCGCGCGGCGACGCGCTTCAGCACCCCTGTGCTTCGCATAGACAGTAATCCCGAATGGCAGGTTTCTCGGACTGCGGTGAGGGAAGCGCGGAGAGTCCCTCTCAACCACGCCTCGAAGTCTTTGCCCTTCGCTGAGTCTACGGGCCACCCCCCGTCCAGATGCGGTCTCACTCCCGTTCGGCATATTTTCGCCCTCGCCGCCGGGCCGACCGCTACGCCCGCGGTGCCGCCGCGCTCGTCACCTCCCCCTCCCCGCCGGCGCCCGCGCCCGCGTCCTTGCCGCCGATGCCCAACGCCGCCGTGAGGACGCGGTCCCGGGTGCGGGTGGGCAGCCTGGTCAGCATCCCGACCTGCCGGGCCGAGCCCACGGCGTACCGGATCCTGGGCCGGCGGGCGGTCACGGCCTTGACGATGGCCTTGGCCACACCCTCGGCCGGATGCCGCCTGGTCTTGGCCGCGGCCACCTCCAGCCGCTTGACGCGCGCCGCGTACAGCGTGGTGAGCCGCGGGTCGGCCCGGACGAGCGCGGCGCGGGCCGCCGCCTCGGTCTTGGCCCACAGCGGCGTCTGCGTGGTGCCCGGCTCCACGAGCGAGACCGTGATGCCGAAGGGCGCCAACTCCACGCGCAGCGCGTCGGATATCGACTGCAGGGCCGCCTTGCTGGCCGAGACCGGCGCCGCGAAGGGCACGGCCAGCCGAGCGGTGGGGGCCGAGACGTTGACCAGTCGGCCGCGACCGGCGCGCAACAGCGGGAGGAACGCCTGGATGGCGTGGACCGCGCCGTGCACGTTGACCGCGAACTGCCGCTCCAGGTCCTCGGACGGCACCAGTTCCACCGGGCCCTGGATCATGATGCCCGCGTTGTTCACCAGGGCGTGCAGCCCGGCCCCGCCCAGCAGGTCGGCCACCGCCGACGCCGCGTCGCGCACCGAGCCGCGCTCGGTGAGCTCCAGGGGGATCTGGCGCACGCCCGGGATGCCGTCCAGCTCCGGGCTGTCCCGGCGCACCCCGGCGAACACCGTGAATCCCCGCTCGGCCAGCGCCCCGGCCGTGGAGACCCCGATGCCGCCGGACGCTCCGGTCAGGAACACCGCACGGCCGTCGCTGCCTTCGCTCATGGCTCTCCCTCGCAATGCTCTGCTGTCGTCGTGGCCGGCGGCGCTGCGCCTCCACGGTATGCGAATGATTATTCGTGTTCTGGTCCCCAGAGATTACGAATCTTTATTCGCGTTGTCAAGGCTGCCATCATGGGCGGGCGAAGCACCGGGGACGGGAAGGGAACGAGGCCCATGGCCGAGGGGACGCGACCACGGCGTCGGCGTCAGGCGCGCGGCGAGCAGCGGATCGCCCAGATCATCGACGCGGCGGCGGACGTCTTCGCGCGCCACGGCTACGAGGGCACCACGACCGTGAAGATCTCCGCGGCCGCCGGCATCTCCCCGGGCTCGCTCTACCAGTTCTTCCCCAACAAGGAGGCCATCGCCAAGGCCCTCGCCGACCGGTACGTGACCGAGCTGGCCCAGGCCCATGAGGCGGTCTTCCGCGGCGTCGACCTCGCCTCCCTCGACCTCCCGGCCCTGATCGACCAGGTCGTCGACCCCCTCGTCGCCTTCAACATCGCCAACCCCGGCTTCCAGGCCCTCTACGCCCGCCCCGACCAGCCCGCCGCGCTCACCGAGGCCGCCGGCGCCCTCGACAAGGCCGTGCTCGGCCGCATCATCGACCTCTTCGCGGCGCGCGCCCCCCACCTGACCGCCGCCGAGGCCACCCTCACCGCGCAGATCGGCGGCCAGATCTTCAAGGCGTTGATCCCCATGGTGGTGTCCTCCGAGGGCGAGGAGCGCGAGGCGGCCATCCGCGAGACGAAGCGCGCCATCCACGCCTACCTCGCCTCCGTCCTCGGCGAGCGGCAGCCCGCGCGGGGCCACCGCTGACCACGGTGCGAAAGCGCTTGCCCTGCTCCCCTCGGGCACATAGCGTCCCCATGTGACCGACCCCACCGACGCCACCGACCTCTCCGACGAGCAGGACCGCCCGGACGGGCTCTTCGACTTCTGCCCCTGGTTCTTCGAGAAGGACGCCTCCGAGGCGCAGCGCGCCGCGCAGCGCGAACGCCAGCGGCGGCTGACCGAGACCGGCGACGTCCGGATCGGCCGGCGGTGCTTCGTCTCCCCGCTGGCAGCCGTCCACCCCGACAGCCTGCGGCTGGGCGACGACTCCTACATCGCCGCCCACGCCTACGTCACCGGGGTCGTCCACGCCGGGGCCGACTGCACCTTCAACCCCTTCACCACCGTGCGCGGCACCGTGACCCTCGGCGAGGCGGTGCGCATCGGCGCCCACACCTCGCTGCTCGGCTTCAACCACTCCATCGCCCCCGACCGCCGCGTCCACAAGCAGCCCACCACCAGCCGCGGCATCACCGTCGGGGACGACGTGTGGATCGGCTCCCACGTGGTGGTGGTCGACGGCGTCACCATCGGCGACCACTGCGTCATCGGCGCCGGAGCCGTCGTCACCCGCGACGTGCCCGACTGGGCCGTCGTCGCCGGAAACCCCGCCCGCTTCATCCGCGACCGCCGGGACCAGCGCGGCCGCAGCGGCTCCCGCCCCGGCGGCCTCGACGAGCGGCTGGCCAGGTTCGCGGACACCGCCCGCGAGCAGGCCGCCGCCGTCCTCGACCGCTGCTGGGACGGCGAGCGCTACCGCGACCGGCCCGGCGCCCCGCCCACGGTCCGGGCCCACTGCGACGCCATCGAGATCGCAGACCTGCTGCTGGGCGAGGCCCCCGCCCACCTTCTGGCCGCCGCCCACGCCGAACGGCTGCGCGCCGCCCAGGACCCGGAAACCGGCCTGGTGCCCGAGCTGGACGCCGCCACCGGCCGGCCGCGCGCCCTGGCCGAGCCCGACCCCGACGACGGCTTCGTCGACGACGGCGCCGCGCTCTACCACGTCCTGTCCGTCGGCTACGCCCTGCGGCTGCTCGACGAGTCCGCCCCGGCCTTCCCCCACCCCGTGCACACCGTGCGGCGGCTCGGCGCCGACCAGCTGCTGCGTCGCCTGGAGCGGCTGCCCTGGCGGGAGCGGGCCTGGCATGCCGGCAGCTGGATCGACACCTACGCCACCGCCGTGCACTTCAACCTCGACCACGTCGCCGGAGGCCACGGCGCGCCGCCGGCCCCGCCCGCCGCCCTGGAGACGCTCTTCGGCTGGCTGCTGACCCGCGTCGACCCCTGGACCGGGATATGGGGTGACGCCGACCCCGCGACCGGCCGCCTCCAGCCCGTCAACGGCTACTACCGCCTCACGCGGGGCAGCTTCGCCCAGTTCGGGGTGCCGGTGCCGCACCCGGAGCGGGTGATCGACACCGTCCTCGACCACGCCCGCGACCCCCGGTACTTCGGCCAGGACCGGGAGAACGCCTGCAACGTGCTCGACGTCGCCCACCCGCTGTGGCTCGCCGCCCGGCAGACCGGCCACCGCGCCGCCGAGGCGCGCGCCTGGTCCGAGACACAGCTCGCCCAGGCCCTCGGCCGCTGGCACGACGGCCGCGGCTTCGGCTTCGGCCCGGCCCCGGACGGCACCGGGCCCGGCCGCGAACCCGGACTGCAGGGCACGGAGATGTGGCTGGCCATCCTCTGGCTGCTGGCCGATCTCACCGGCCGCGCCGACGTCCTCGGCTACCGGCCCCGGGGCGTTCACCGTCCCGAACCCGTGCGCACCCTTGCCCGTCGCGCGTGATCCGATGGCCTGTCAGACGCCTCGACTACAGTGGCGTAAACCGCGCCCTGGGAGGTTGATGTGACCGGCTTGTCCCTCTCGCCCGCCCGGATCCTGGCCAGGCTGCGGCCCGCCTCGTTCGGTGCCCGGCCCACCGGCGAGCGGCTGGCCCGCATCCAGCGCTCCCCGCAGTACCGGGACGGCGCCTTCCGCAACGACCGGCCCACCCAGACCCTCCGCGTCGGGGCGGTCCTGCCCCTGCTGCGGGACTCGCTGCGCCGCGCCAACCGCGTGCGGCGGGTGCCCGCGTCCGCGCCGCCGCTGGTGCGCCCCGCCGCCGCCGACCCGGGCGACGTCCCCGCCTCCGGCCTGCGGCTGACCTGGCTGGGACACGCCACCGTGCTGGCCGAGATCGACGGCCACCGCGTGCTGTTCGACCCGGTCTTCGGCGAGCGCTGCTCCCCCTTCACCTTCGCCGGCCCGAAGCGGCTGCACCCCCTCCCCGCGCCGCTGGCCGAACTCGGCGAGATCGACGCGGTCGTCATCTCCCACGACCACTACGACCACCTCGACATGCCGACCATCCGCGCGCTGGCGCCCAGCGGCACCGTCTTCGCCGTGCCGCTGGGCGTCGGAGCCCACCTGGAGCACTGGGGCGTGCCGCCCCGCCGCATCCGCGAGCTCGACTGGCACGAGTCGACGCGGGTCGGCGAGCTGACGCTGACCGCCACTCCCGGACAGCACTTCTGCGGCCGCGGCCTCATCAACCACTCGCGGACGCTGTGGGCCTCCTGGGTGGCCGCCGGCCCCGGCCACCGGATCTACCACAGCGGCGACACCGGGTACTTCCCGGGATTCGCCGCGATCGGCGCGCAGCACGGCCCCTTCGACGCCACCATGGTGCAGATCGGGGCCTACAGCAGCGAGTACTGGCCCGACATACACATGACGCCCGAGGAGGGCGTCCAGGCGCACCTCGACCTCTCCGGCGATGGCCCCCGCGGCGTCATGCTGCCCATCCACTGGGGCACGTTCAACCTGGCGCCGCACCCCTGGGAGGAGCCGGCCGAGCGCACCGTGGCGCACGCCGCCGGCGCCGGCGTCACCGTGGCGGCGCCACGGCCGGGGGAGTCCTTCGAGCCCGCGGGCCCGCTGCCCGGCGAGCCGTGGTGGCAGGCCGTCGCCGCCCGCCCGGGCATGGGGGCACCTCCCAGGCCCCCAGGAGCCTGGGGGAGGGTGCCCGCGCCCGAGGCCCCGCTGAGCCCGCAGACCGCCGAGGGCCGAGGCTGAGAGCGATCGGGAGCGATCGGTGCGGAGGCCGCGAAGCCCCGCCCTGCTGTGTCCTTGTGTTCGATGTTGTGCCGACCTTAGGGTGCCGCTGAGCCGCGACAACTTCAGAGCCGAAAGGTGGCAACCACCGTGCGGATCCGGCGGAACGGGCTTGGCCGCAGCCACGTCACCATCACCGAACTCTCGCTCGGCGGCGCGCCGCTCGCCGGGCTCTACAGCGCGGTCACCGAGGAGGACGCCCGCGCCACCATCGAGGCGGCGTGGGAGGAGGGCATCCGCGGTTTCGACACCGCCCCGCACTACGGCCTGGGCCTGTCCGAGCTCCGCTTCGGCGGCGTGCTGAAGGCCAAGCCCCGCGAGGAGTTCACCCTCTCCACCAAGGTCGGCCGGCTCCTCATACCCAACGACCCCACCGACGACATGACGGCCGCCTTCGGCACCGACGCCCAGCACGGCTTCCCTGCGCTGCCCGCCACCCACCGCCGCGAGTGGGACTTCAGCGCCGACGGGGTGCGCCGCAGCCTGGAGTCCAGCCTGGAACGCCTCGGCCTCGACCGCGTCGACATCGTCCTCATCCACGACCCCGACGACCACGAGGAGCAGGCGTTCGCGGAGGCCTATCCGGCGTTGGAGCGGATGCGCGCCGAGGGCACGGTCGGCGCCATCGGTGCCGGCATGAACCAGGCCGCGATGCTCGCCCGGTTCGTGAAGGACACCGACGTCGACGCGGTGCTGCTCGCCGGCCACTACACCCTCCTGGACCAGGACGGGCTGGCCGAGCTGCTGCCCGCCGCCGCCGAGCGCGGCAAGAGCGTCATCATCGGCGGTGTCTACAACACCGGCCTGCTCGCCGACCCCAAGCCCGGCGCCACCTACCACTACGAGCCGGTGCCCGAGCCCGTGCTGGACAGGGCGCTGCGCATGAAGGACGTCGCCGAGCGCCACGGGGTGCCGCTGCGCGCCGCCGCCCTGCGCTTCCCCTTCGGCCACCCCGCCGTCGCCAGCGTCCTCGTCGGCGCCCGCTCGGTCGCCGAGGTGCGCGACGCCGCCGAGATGTTCCACCACCCCGTCCCGGCCGCGCTGTGGGAGGAGCTGCGCGCCGAGAAGCTGCTGCCCGCCGGAGTGCCGGTGCCCGAAGCCCACTGAAAGGCGCGTGCCCGTGACGATCATCGACGCCCACCACCACGTCTGGGACCTCGCCGTCCGCGACCAGGACTGGATCACCGGCGAGGCCATGGCCCCGCTGCGCCGCGACTTCTCCCTCGCCGACCTGGAGCCCGAGGCGAGCGCGGCCGGGGTCACCGGCACCGTCCTCGTCCAGACCGTGACGGTCGCCGAGGAGACCCCCGAGTTCCTGGCCCTGGCCGACGACCACGAGCTGGTCGCCGGGGTGGTCGGCTGGACCGACCTGACCGACCCCGGCGTCGCCGACGCGCTCGCGGCGCTCGCCGCGCTCCCCGGCGGCCGCCACCTGGTCGGCATCCGGCACCAGGTGCAGTCCGAGCCGGACGCGGCGTGGCTGCTGCGGCCCGAGGTGGAGCGCGGCCTCGCCGCCGTCGCCGCCGCCGGGCTCGTCTACGACCTGCTGGTCCTGCCCCACCAGCTGCCCGCCGCCGTCCAGGCCGCCGCCCGGCTGCCCCAGCTCACCTTCGTCCTCGATCACCTGGCCAAGCCGCCGATCGCCGCCGGCGACATCGGCGCCTGGGCCAAGGACATCGCCCGGCTGGCCGCCCTGCCCAACACCGTCTGCAAGCTGTCCGGCATGGTCACCGAGGCGGACTGGCAGGCCTGGACCTCCGACGACCTGCGCCCGTACGCCGACACGGTGATCGACGCCTTCGGCCCCGAGCGCGTGATGTTCGGCTCCGACTGGCCGGTGTGCCGCCTCGCCGCCACCTACGCCGAGGTGATGGCCGCCGCCCGCGATCTCACGGAGCGGCTGACCGCCGCCGAGCGGGAGGAGGTCTTCGCGGGGACGGCGATCCGTACGTACGGCCTGTCCGCCTAGGAGGCCAGGGGGTCTGTCCCCGCCCTGCCCTCCCTTCCCGAAGCCGCTGGCCGGTCTAGCCGCGCAGCGGGTCGTGTCCCAGGCTCATCAGGCGGTAGCGCCAGTCGGGTTCGGGAAGGGACGGGCGCGGGCCGGCGGAGCGTTCGGTCTGGACGGTGTCGACCACCTCGCGCATCAGGCGGAGGTCGGACTCGTTGAGGTCCATCGGGCGCTTGTGCAGCAGCGACAGCACCCCGCGGCCCTGCTTGACCTCCGGGGACTCCGTCTCCGCCCCGCCGGCGGTGCGCAGCCAGGCCGCCAGCTCCTGGGAGGTCATGTTCACCACCGACCGGAACTCCGACGACACCACGTCGAGTTCCAGGGGCTCCAGCTCGTCGAAGGGGCGCTCGTCATGGAAACCGGACATGTCCGCCGGGTCCCCACCCTCGCCCGCCGGAAACACCGGAGATCCTCAGCGCGCCGCCAGCGAGCGCACCTCCTCGGCCAGCCTCTTGTCGAGCGCCACCCGCACCAGGCCGGCGGTGAGCCGCGGCACCTCCTCGCGCCCCACCAGCCGCGTCAGCGGCCCCGGCGAGCGGGGCAGGCCGAGCCGCTGCGCGCCGTCGCGCACCTTGGCGTCCATGTGGGGCGCGTACTCCGGCCACACCGCCTGCACCTCGCGCAGGAAGATGTCGACGCCCATCGGCCCGATGCCCGGGAACTCCCGCAGCGCCTCCGCGATCGGGTGCCGCTCGCGCAGCCGCCGCAGGTCGCCGCCGTACCGCTCCAGCACCTTCTCGGCCGTCTGTCCCAGCCGCGTCGCGGTCGACTCGTCGTAGCGGCGGTAGCCGCCCCGGCCGAGCGCGTCCACCCGCTGCTGCCAGCTCGCCTCGGCCATCCGCTTGGCGTCGCGCATCCCCGCGTCGAACAGCTCCCGCGCGGACGCCACGGCGGCGTCCGCGCGGATCCGGCCGGACAGCAGCTGCGACAGAACCAGCAGCTGGAAGAGCGGCCCGGGCGTGTTCCGCAGCCGGATGCCCGCCTGGGCGGCGTAGGTCTGCCCGGCGCGGTCCAGCAGCGCCCGGACCGTCTCCTTCTCGCTCGCTCCGCTTCTTCCGCTTCCACTGTTCATGCGCCCCGGGTGCCCCGCGGGGCACCCGGTCATGCGGCCGTCACGCCGCCGCCACGCGTCAGGCCTCCGCCGTCGCCAGGGACACCGAGGCGGCGCCGTCGGCCACCGCCACCGGCTCGCCGTGCCCGCCGGGCCCGGCCAGCCGCACCCGCCACGGGCCGGGCGCGTGCTCCGCCTCCACGGTGACCGTGCCGCCCTCCCGGCGGGTGCGGAAGACGGCGGCCGTCGAGCCGTCCGGCGCCGGGACGCGGGTGATCACCTCCGCGCCGTCGGCCAGGCCGTGCACGTGCAGCGTCACGCCGTGCGCCCAGTCGTACGCCGCCTGCTCCTCGCCCGCGCCGAAGGGGATCACCGAGCCGGGGCGGGCCAGCAGCGGCAGGCTGTCGAAGCCGAAGCGCTCGCGCCGCCAGCCGGGCCCGGTGACCTGCTCGCCCGACAGCAGGTGGGTCCAGGTGCCCTCGGGCACGTAGTACTCCACCGTGCCGTCCTCGGAGAAGACCGGCGCCACCAGGATGTCGTCGCCGAGCATGTACTGCCGGTCCAGGGTGTGGCACGCCGGGTCGTCCGGGAACTCCAGCAGCATCGCGCGCATCACCGGCGTCCCCTGCTCGTGGGCCTGGCTCGCCGCCCGGAACAGGTAGGGCATCAGCCGCAGCTTCAGCCGGGTGAAGTCGCGGGTGACGGTCACGGCCTCCTCGTCGTAGTCCCACGGCACCCGGTAGGAGCCGCTGCCGTGCAGGCGGCTGTGGGAGGACAGCAGCCCGAACTGCACCCACCGCTTGAAGACCGCCGGGGTCGGCGTGCCCTCGAAGCCGCCGATGTCGTGGCTCCAGAACCCGAAGCCGGACAGGCCCAGCGACAGCCCGCCCCGCAGCGACTCGGCCATCGCGGGGAACGTGGACTCGCAGTCGCCGCCCCAGTGGACCGGGAACTGCTGCCCGCCCGCCGTCGCCGAGCGGGCGAAGAGCACCGCCTCACCCTCGCCGCGCAGCTCGCTCAGCGCCTGGAAGACCGTCTCGTTGTACAGCTGCGTGTAGTAGTTGTGCATCAACGCCGGGTCGGAGCCGTCGTGCCACACCACGTCGGTGGGGATCCGCTCGCCGAAGTCGGTCTTGAAGCAGTCCACGCCCTGCCCGGCCAGCGTCCGCAGCTTGCCGGCGAACCAGGTCCGCGCGTCCGGGTTGGTGAAGTCCACCAGGCCCATCCCGGCCTGCCACTGGTCCCACTGCCACACGTCGCCGCTCGCCGTGCGCACCAGGTACCCGTGCCGCCTGGCCTCGTCGAACAGCGGGGACTTCTGCCCGATGTAGGGGTTGATCCACACCGAGATCCTCAGGCCCTGCTCCTTCAGGCGGCGCAGCATCCCCTCCGGGTCGGGGAAGACCTCCGGGTCCCAGGTGAAGTCGCACCACTGGTAGGCCCGCATCCAGAAGCAGTCGAAGTGGAAGACACCCAGCGGGATGTCGCGCTCGGCCATGCCGCGCACGAACCGGCCCACGGTCTCCTCGTCGTAGTCGGTGGTGAAGGAGGTCGACAGCCACAGCCCGAAGGACCAGGCGGGCGGCAGCGCGGGCCGCCCGGTCAGCGCCGTGTAGCGCCGCAGGATCTCCTTGGGCGTCGGGCCGTAGATCACCAGGTACTCCAGCGACTGGTCCTCGACGCTGAACTGGACCTGCCCCACCGACTCGGAGGCGATCTCGTACGACACCAGGCCCGGGTGGTTGACGAAGACGCCGTAGCCCTGGTTGGTGAGGTAGAGCGGCACGTTCTTGTACGCCTGCTCGCTGGAGGTGCCGCCGTCCGCCATCCACACGTCCACCACCTGGCCGTTCTTCACGAACGGCGTGAACCGCTCGCCCAGCCCGTACACCAGCTCGCCGATGCCGAGGGAGAGCTGCGCGAGCACGTGGTGGCGGCCGTCGCCCGTGGTGGCGAAGCCGGTGCCGCGCTTCTCGGCGGAGGTCAGGACGCGGCCCTCGGCGGTGAAGTCCAGCCGCCAGGGCGCGTCGGCGTCCAGCCGCACCGCGAGCGAGCCGCTGGACAGCTCCAGCACCGAGCCGTCCCGGGAGGCCTTCCCGGCGTGGCCGGTCTCGGGGCTCAGCCGGAACGCCGGGCCCCGCTCGGCCCGGCCGGCGTGGTGCGTGGCGCGCACGCCGATCACGCCCTCGGCGGGGGAGAAGCACTCCACGGTCAGCAGCGGGCTGTTGAGGGTGTTGCCGCGGCGTTCCACCGGCCGCACGGCGGCGTACAGCGTCAGCCGGTCCTCCGCGACCCGCGCGTCGACCAGCTGCTGGGCGTAGGAGGCGTCCACGCCCTCGCGCATCAGCCAGTAGCCGTCCGTGAACTTCATGGGGTGGTCTCCTTGCGGTGGTGCTCGATCATGTCCCGGTACCAGCGGTAGCTGTCCTTGGGAAGGCGCTGAAGGGTGTCGTAGTCGACGCGGACCAGGCCGAAGCGGCGCTCGTAGCCGAAGGCCCACTCGAAGTTGTCCAGCAGCGACCAGACGTAGTAGCCGCGCACGTCCACGCCCGCGTCGATGGCGGCGGACACGGCGGCCAGGTGGTCGCGCAGGTACGCGACGCGGTCGGAGTCGTGCACCTGGCCGCTCTGGGAGACGACGTCCGCCTCGGCCGAGCCGTTCTCCGTGATGACCACCGGCGGCAGCGTGGGGTAGCGCCGCACCAGGTCGGTCAGCAGCTCGGTGAAGGACTCCGGCACCACCGGCCAGCCCATGGTGGTGCGGCGCACGTCGTCCCGCATCGTCTCCGCCGTCCGGATGTCCACCGCCGTGCGGGTGGCCGGGTCCGGGTCGGCGTACGGGGCGTCGACGATCGTCGTCGGCCGGTAGTAGTTGACGCCGACGAAGTCCAGCGGCTCCCCGATGATCGCCAGGTCCCCGTCCTCGCGGTAGGAGCCGTCGGCCATCTCGCCCCAGGTCTGCGCCTCGAACGCGGGGTAGCGCCCGGCGAACAGCGGGTCGAGCCATACCTCGTTGTGCAGGGTCTCCGCCCGGCGCACCGCCATCAGGTCCGTCGGCGCGGCGGTGGCGGGCACCAGCCGGTCCGGGTTGAGGGCGATGCCGACCTCGTCCGCGCCCGCCGCGCGCAGCGCCCGCACCGCCAGGCCGTGCCCGACCAGCAGGTGGTGCGCGGCGGCCAGCGCGCCGCGCCCCTCGCGCGCCCCGGGCGCGTGGCGGCCGATCGCGTAGCCCACGAACGCCGTGCAGAACGGCTCGTTGAGGGTGATCCAGCGGTCCACCCGGTCGCCGAGCCGCGCCACGACGAGCCCGGTGTACTCGGCGAAGCGCTCGGCCGTCTCCCGCACCCGCCAGCCGCCCCGGTCCTCCAGCGCCTGCGGCAGGTCCCAGTGGTAGAGCGTCGCGGCCGGGGCGATGCCGACGGCCAGCAGCTCGTCCACCAACCGGTCGTAGAAGTCCAGGCCGGCGGCGTTGGCCGGGCCGCTGCCCTCGGGCTGGACGCGCGGCCAGGCGACGGAGAAGCGGTAGCTGTCCACGCCCAGGCCCGCCAGCAGGGCGACGTCCTCGAGGTAGCGGTGGTAGTGGTCGCAGGCGACGTCCCCGGTGTCGCCGTTCAGCACCCGCCCCGGCTCGCGGCAGTAGGTGTCCCAGATGGACGGGCCCCGCCCGTCGGCGTCGTGGGCCCCCTCTATCTGGTAGCTCGCGGTGGCCGCGCCGAAGAAGAAGCCCTCGGGGAAGCGCGGAAAGTCGTCTGCGGTCATGGTGCCCTTCTACTCCTGACTCGGTGAGCGTGACATGCGGACTGTGTCGGCTACTTCAGGGAGCCGTCGGCGATCCCGGCGGCGATGTACCGCTGGGCGACGACCAGCAGCACGGCGGCCGGGACGGCGGAGAGCACGGCCGTGGCCATGACCGCGCCCCAGTCGGTGACGTGGGCGCCGATGAACTGATAGATGCCCAGGGTCACCGGCCGCACGTCTTCGGTGGTGTTCAGCGTCAGCGCGAAGATGAAGTCGGCCCACGCGAAGAGGAACGCGAACAGGCCGGCCGTGATGAGGGCGTTGCGGCTCATCGGCAGCACGATGCGGACGAACGCCGTGAAGCGGTTGGCGCCGTCCACCATCGCCGCCTCGATGACCTCGCCCGGGATCGACACCATGAACGCCCGCAGCAGCACGATGGCGAACGGCAGGCCGAGCGAGGCGTCGGCCAGGATCAGCCCCAGGTAGGAGTTGATCAGCCGCATCTCGGCGTAGGCGCTGTAGAGGGCGTTGGCCACGACGATGCCGGGCACCATCTGCGTGATCAGCGTGCCGAAGACGATGGTGCGGCTGCCGCGCAGCCCGAACTGCGCCAGCCCGTACGCCGCGGGCGCCGCCAGCGCGAGGCACACGGCCGTCGCGCCGAGCGCCACCACCAGGCTGGTGACCAGCGAGCCGCCCTGAGAGTCGAGGGCGGCCTCGAAGTTGTCCAGGCTCGGCGAGGCCGGGATCAGGTCGGCGTCGGCGATGGTGCCGTGCGGCTGGAGGGCGGTGGAGAGCATCCAGTACACGGGGAAGAGCATCACGGCCAGGATGAGCAGCGCGGCGGCGGTGTTCCAGCCGCGTCGCAGCCGGGTGCGGGCCGGGGCGCGGCCCGCGGCGCGGCTCATGGTCCGGTTCGTCGTCCGTTGCGTGGTCCCGTTCATGGGTCACTTCCCCTTGCCCAGGTCGGCGCGGTTGATCCGCAGGTACAGCACGGCGAAGACCGCGCTGATGAGGATGAGGACGTTGCCGACCACGGCGCCGGCGCCGAAGTCGAGCTGGAGGAACGACAGCTGGTAGGTGAGGGTGCCCAGCGTCTGCGTCGAGTCCGCCGGGCCGCCGCCGGTCAGCGCCAGGATCAGGTCGAGGATCTTGATCGTCGACATGAAGCCCAGCACCAGCACCACCGTCACCACCGGGCGCAGCATCGGCAGCGTGATGCTGCGGAAGGTGCGCCAGGGGCTGGCGCCGTCCAGCGCGGCGGCCTCGTACAGCTCGCGCGGGATCTCCTGCAGCCCGCCGTAGAGGATCACCATGTTGAACGGGATGCCGATCCAGATGTTCACCAGGACCGCCGACAGCAGCGCCACGCTGGGGCTGGACAGCCACGGCACGCCGTCGCCGGAGAGGCCGATGGTCTCCAGGAAGCTGTTGAGGACGCCGTGCTCCTCGTCCATGATGCGCCGCCACACCACGGCCGAGACCACCATCGGCACCAGCCAGGGCAGCAGCAGCACGGCGCGGATGAAGCCGGAGAGGCGGAAGTGGCGGGAGAAGAAGACCGCCAGGCCCAGGCCGATGGTGAACTGGCCGACGAGCGAGCCGACGGTGAAGAGCATCGTCTGCGCGAGCGCGTCGCCGAACAGCTCGTTGTCGAAGACCTTCCGCCAGTTCTCCAGGCCGTTGAAAGGCGCCTCGCCGGTGAAGTAGGTGCGGGGCGTGTACTCCTGGAAGCTCATCAGCACGTTGCGGACGAGCGGATAGCCGAAGAACGCCAGCAGGTAGGCGAGCGCGGGCGTGACGAAGAGCCACTGGTAGAGGCGGCGGCGGGCCGCGCCCGGCCGCCTGGCGGCGCGGCGGGGCGCCGGCTCGGCCGCGTCCCCTCCCTTGCCGCCCGGTGCGGTGGTGACCGTGGTGCTGCTCATGATGTCGTCCTCACTCTCCCGCCGTGGCCTGGCGCTGGGCGTCGTCCAGGGCCTCCTCGGGCGAGGAGCGGCCGGTCAGCACGGACTGGAACGCCCCGGCGAGCGCCGTCTCCACCACCGGCCAGCGCGTCCCGACCTCGCCGGTGCGCGAGCGGGCGGTCCGGACGAGGTCGGCGAAGGCCGACAGCTTGGGCTGGTTCTCCCGGTAGGCCTGCGCGGCGTCGTCACGGGTCGGCACGTTGTTGACCCGCTCGCCCCAGGCGAGCTGGTTCTCCGAAGAGTTCAGGCAGTTGAGGATCTTCGCGGCGTTCTCCTCGCGCCCGCGGTCGCCGTCCTCGTTCTTCGGGATGGTCATGACCGTGCCGCCGATCGGCGGCACCGGGTCCTGCCCGGCCTCGGGGACCGGGATGCCGGCCACCGCCCAGTCCACCTCGTCCTGGGCGTCGAGCACCGGCACCTGCCACGGGCCGTTGATCATCATCGCGGCCCGGCCGGAGAGGAACTGGTCGTTGACGTCCTGCTGGTTCCAGTTGACGACCGAGCGGGAGACCGAGCCCGCGTCCACCAGGTCCTTCCACAGCTGGAGCGCGGGCGCGCCGGCGCCGTCGTCGAGGTGGGCCTCGTCGCCGCCCGCCGTCCAGAAGAACGGCAGGAACTGGTAGACGCCGTCCGCGTTCGGGCTGGCGCTGAACGCCATGCCGTAGGTGTCGCCCCGGGTGAGCGCGGCCGCGGTCGACTCCAGCTCCTCCCAGGTGGCCGGCGGCTCCAGACCGGCGTCGGCCAGCATCTCGGTGTTGTAGATCAACGCCAGCGAGTTGACCGAGCGGGCCACCCCGTACTGGGCGCCGTCGAAGGAGCCCATGGCCACGGCGCTGTCGGAGAAGACCGAGGTGTCGACGCCGACCTCCCGAAGCGGGCGCAGCCCGTCGGTCTCGGCGAACTGCGGCAGCTCCGAGCCGTCCAGCTCCAGGATGTCGGGCAGCGAGTTGGAGGACGCCATCCGCAGGGCCTGGGAGGCGACCTGGTCGGCGGGGACGCTGATCTGCTCGACGTTCAGGCCGAGCGGCTCGGCGCAGCGGTCGAAGAAGTCCTGGTTGGCGTCGTGCTCGGCGGTGTCCGTCGCCGAGTTGAGGACGGTGACGGTGTCGGCGTCCGGCTTGGCCGCGCAGGCGGACAGGACCGTCGCGGCCATGGCCGCGACGAGGGTCAGGGCCGTTGCCGGAACGGTTCTGCGCGGGAGGCGCCCGCGGTGTCCGGCGTGCCCTGTGCGGGGTGTGTGCATGGCTGGGGTCTCTTCGGTCGACGGCTCGGGCTGCGTGCGGCTGCCGCGTGGCGCGGCGGTCAGGGCGCGTGGGCGCGCGCCGGGGGCGGGGCGACGGAGGGGCCCTCGGCGAACCGGGGCGGGATCAGCTCGTGGCCGGGCTCCGGGCGTTCGCCGGCCACGCCGGGGGAGGAGCGGCGCGAGGCGACGGCGTCCACCGCGAGCTGGACGACGGCGGCCGACATCCGGCCCACCGGCAGGTCGATGCGCGGAAGGGCGCGCAGGCTCGGGTCCTCCGGCAGGGTGCCCACCGGCAGCACCGTCAGCTCGCCGGGCACCCGCAGGCCGAGCGCGGCCACCTCGTTCAGCACCACCGGCAGCAGGAGCACGTACTGCATGACCAACGCCGTCGGCGCGGGCCCGCCGGGCGAGGGCGAGGCGAGCATCCGCCGCAGCAGGGCGCGCAGCCGCTCCGGGTCGCTCGGGGTGGGGTGGATCGTGACCTCGGCGCCGCTGTGCCGCGCGGCCCGCTCGGCCCCGGCCAGGCCGTGCAGGGCGTAGCCGCGTCGGGAGTCGATCTCGCGGTCGGCCGAGGCGAGGAACGCGATGCGCCGGTGGCCGCCCGCGGCGGCCTCGCGCACCGCGAGGTCCACCGCCGCCGCCCAGTCGAGGTCGACCCACGGCAGCTCCCGCTCCTGCAGCTCGTCGCCGTGGCCCAGCAGGGCGGCGGGGAAGCCGAGTTCGCGCAGCGCCGAGACCCGGGGGTCGTCCTGCCGCACCGCCATCAGCACCGCCGCGTCGGCCAGACCGCTGCCCGCGATCCGGCGCAGCCCGGCGACGCCGTCGGGGTCGGTCAGCATCAGCACGTCGTAGCCGTGGCCGCGGGCGGCGTCGCTGATCTCGATCGCGAACCGCCCGTCCACGGCGCGGTACTTGCCCGGGAGGCGGGGCGCGGCCAGGACGAGCACGTCGCTGCGCGCGCTGCGCAGCGTGCGGGCGCTGGCCCTGGGGTGGTAGCCGAGCTCCGCAATGGCCGTGCGCACGGCCTTCCGCGTCTCGTCGGAGATCTTGCGGGAGCCGCTCAGGACGTACGAGACGGTGCTGGGCGCGACGCCCGCCCGCTCCGCGACGTCCTTGATGGTGGCCATTCCCGCTCCTTCGCGGCGTTCGCGCCGTGTCGGCTACCTCTGTGCCCGTCGTCGAAGCGCTTCGTCGAATCGATTCGACTTCGGCGACGGCAGGGATCGTATGCACACGCTCCCCGGCGGGGCAAGACCCTGCCGGAGCCGACGGCGGGCGTCAGCGGTGCCCGAAGAACTCCACCTCCGCCACCGCCATGCGGCGATCGGGGTCCTCGCCGTAGCCCGCCCGGACGGTGAGCGTGATGGACGTCACGTCCGAGGCGCGCACCTGGAAGGTCTGCCCCTCCGGCTCGTCCCGCAGGCTGATCTCCTCCCGCGTCTCCTCGCCGTTCTCGCTGGTGAGGGTGAGGGTGATCTCCGACGGCCTGGCCTGGTCGATGAACTCGTCCCGCCGGGTCGAGACGCCTGGCGTGACGATCAGTGAGGTGAGGTCCACCGGCTCGTCGAAGCGCGCCACGAGGAACTCGCCGCTCGCCCGGCCGGTCTCGTCGGGCGCCCAGTAGCGGTTGCTGAAGCCGTCGAACGCCGCGCGCGCCGGGTGGCCGGGCGCCTCGCTGGAGGACTCCGCGGCGCCGGGCGCCAGCGGCTCCGGGTCGGAGGTCTGGTCCCGCGCGAAGTCGAAGAGGTCGGCGAGCTGGTCGCGCCCGAACCAGGCGGCGACGGCCAGCAGCACCAGCAGCACCGGCCACAGCAGGCGAGGGCGGCGGCGCGCGCGGTGCTCCGGCCGGGTCCCGGCGGCGAGCGGGCGGGCGGGGCCGGGGCGGCGGAGGATCCGCCGCCACCAGGGCGGGCGGCGGCCCGGGCCCGGCACGACCGGTGCGCGGTCGGGGGCGGCGAGCGGCGCGCCGCAGCGCTGGCACAGGGAACGCTCCGGGGGGTTCTGGGAGTGGCAGCGCAGGCAGATCCGGGCCAGGACGGGCTCGGGGGCCGGAGCGGGGGAAGCGGGCGCGGGCGGCTCGCCGGGCGGGTGGACGGGGCCGTCATCGGCACCGTCGCCCGGGCGCCGCAGCCCGAGCGGGTGCGGGTCCTGGCCGGAGTCCGGCGGCGGCGCGGCGGACCGCGCCCACGTGGGGCCGGCGGCCGGACCCGGCGTAGACGCGGGCGGCTGCGGCTGCGGCTGCGGCTGCGGTTGGGGCGGCCGCGCCTCGGGCTCCGGCCGCGCCGGTGCGGGGGCCTGGGGCGTGGGTTGCGCTGCCGGCACCGGATCGGCGGTGGGCTGGGGCGGCGCGGCCGCCGGCGCGGCCGCCGGTGCGGCCGGTGCCGGAGAGGGGCTCGGCGGCGCGGCGGGGCGTTCCTCCTCGCCGCCCACCGGCTCCTCCCACTCCAGGAACGCCTGGCAGGAGGCGCAGAACTGCGCGCCCTCCGGGTTGCGGTGCCCGCACTCGGGACAGGTCACGGCGCCTCGGCCTCCGTTCCGTCGTCGTTCTCGCCCCCACCGTTCTCCGCGGCGCCGCCCGGCTCGCCCTCCGGGACGATCTCCAGCCGGTACGCCACGTGCGCCGGAACCTCGCCCGCGACCAGCCGCTCCAGCCGCCCCCGGTCCACTCGCGCCGGGTCGGCCACCCGCAGCCGCACCCGCACCCAGGGCCGCGCCGCCCCCGGCAGCGTGCCCCCGGGCGTCGCCGACCACGTCGTGCCGCCGCTCTCGGTGATCTCCGGCTCCACCCCGGTCTCCAGCCGGACCGCCGCCGCCAGCCCCGCCACCGTGCCGCGCCGCCGGTGCCGCACCACCGCCCCCGACACCACCGCCCGCCGCTGGTTGACCGGCCGCTCCTGGTCCACCTCGACCGCCACCCATCCGGCCAGCCAGGCGAGGAGGTCCTCCGGGGCGGTGCGCGGATGCAGGTGTGCGGGCAGGTTGTCCAGCGTCAGCAGCACTGGCGCCAGCACCTCGTCCAGCGCGGCGAGGAACCGCCGCAGGAAGTCGTCGTCCCCGTAGACGGCGGGGAGCCGGTGGATCAGCGGGTGCGGCGAGCGCAGCCCCGGAACCGTGCCGCGCATCAGCCGCCCTCCCGCACCCGCAGCTGATGCCCGTAGGAGAACACCAGCGCGTGCCGCCCCAGCTCGATCCGGGCCGTGGGCTCCGAGCGCTGCCCGGTCACCGGGTCGGCGGCGAACAGCCGCACGTCCTCGACGAGATCGACCCCCGCCACCTGCTGCAGCACGGCGAAGACCTCGCCCGAGTGGACCGGCCGCCCGAACGGCCACCCCTGCCCCTCGGGCCCGCCGGAGAGCGGGTTGAAGTAGCTGTACAGCGCGGTCAGGGCCTCCTCGCGCAGCGGCTCCGCGGACGCCCCGCGCCCGGCCCGCACCGTCGCGACGACGGTCACGCCCTGGTAGAACGGCGGCTCCACCACCAGCCGCGTGCCGATCGGGCGCCGCTCGTCCAGGTGGGCGGCGATCCTGGCGAGGGTCGCCTCGGGCGGGATCAGCTCCTCGAACCGCACCCTGCCCTGCTCGTCGCTGCGCCCGGCCGGCACCACCAGCAGCCGCACGCCCCCGGCGCCGTCCTCGCCCTGGCCCTCGCCCGAGCCGTCCCCGGCCGGCACGCACGCCACCCGCGCCGCGTCCGGCGCCACCTCGCGCGCCAGTTGCTCGTAGTCGTGCGGCACCACCGCCCGGTGCAGCGTCCGCAGCGTCATCGGCCCCCGCACCCGGGCGTTCTCGATCGTCTCGCCGTCCACGCCGCCCAGCGCCGGGCGCCGGTTCTCCACCCGCGCCACGAACGGCAGCGAGCTGCGCAGCACCCGCAGCGCGCCCCGCGCCACGTTCCCGCGCCGCCCGCCGCCCGTGCGGTAGGCGCGGACCCGGATCGGCGCCCCCTTCGGCGGCACCGCCCCGTACGCCCGCGCGCTGCCGTCGGCCTCCCGCACCGCCGGGCCGAAGTCCACCTCGCCGGAGTTCGGGTCGAGCGTGACGTGCCGGTCGTAGACCGTCGAGTGCGCGAAGTTGTCCACCCGCGTCCACTCCACCCAGCCCGCGCCCTCCCCGACCTCGACGACGAAGGGCTCCTCGCCCGGCACCACCGGCGGCCTGGCCACCCGGAGGCGCTGCCCGGGCAGCCCCTCCGACAGGCCCAGGATCTCCTCGGTGACGGTCTCGGCGTGGATGGCCTCCACCGTGCCGCCGATGGTGAACGCCGACACCTGACGCACCGTCGGCGGCGCCACGTACGTCGGCTGCCCCGCCGCCGAGGGCAGCAGGCGGCAGCGCACCCAGCCGCCGGACTGCCGCGCCACCACCGACACCGCGTGCTCCGCCGGCACGTGCAGGATCACCTCGCCCGCCTTGTTGAAGCCGCCGGTGTCGTCCTTGGCGACCTCGCAGGGCACCCAGCCGCTGCCGTCCCACGCCTCCCACAGCACCGGCGGGCGGCGCGGGTCCACGCCCACGCCCTCCACGCGGCTGTCCATCCGCAGCACCAGCGCGCAGCCGGGCACCGGGTTGGACAGCCCCAGGTACAGGCAGTCCCCGGGCGTGGGCGCGGCGTTGAAGCACGGCACGTCCTGGCCGAGCGCCAGCTCCTCGGAACGGTCGACGGCCTCGCCGGTGGCGTACCAGGTCGCCAGGTGCGCCAGCTCGCACGGCACCACCGACAGCTGCTGGGTGGTGGTGAAGACCACCGCCTCCTCCGTCTCGGTGCGCACCGTCGCCACCTCCGTGCCCGCCCGGACGCGCACCGGCTCCGGCTGCGGCGCCGACAGCCAGAACGTCACCTCGGTGCGGGCCGCCGTCGGCGGGTACAGCCGCACCCCGATGAGGTCGAGGAACGCCAGGTAGTTCTTGTCGGGCACCCGGTTGAGGCGGTAGAGCAGCTGGTCCACCATGGTGGCGAACGCCTCGATGAGCGTGACGCCCGGATCGTGCACGTTGTGGTCGGTCCACTCCGGGCAGCGCTGCTGCACCAGCCGCTTCGCCTCGTCCACCAGGCCCTGGAAGCGGCGGTCGTCCAGGTTCGGGCTGGGCAGCGTCACGTCGTGTCCTCCCCTGACGTCTCGTCGTGGTGCGGGATCACGTAGAACGGGAAGACGAGGTTGCGCGGGTCGTTGGCGCCGCGCACCGCGTAGCTGATGTCGATGTACAGCACTCCCTTGTCCGCCTCGTCGAACCGCACCGCCACGTCCGCCACGTCGATGCGCGGCTCCCACCGCTCCAGCGCCAGGCGCACCTCGTAGGCGAGCTGCCCGGCGGTGCCCGCGTCGGCGGGCGCGAAGACGTAGTCGTTCAGCGGGCAGCCGAACTCCGGCCGCATCTCCCGCTCGCCCGGCGCCGTGGTGAGGATCAGCCGGATCGCCTCCTCGATCTCCCGCTCGCCGCGCACCAGCGCGACGCTGCCGGTGGCGTCCGTGCGCGGCGGGAACGCCCACCCCGCGCCGATGAACTGCTCGGCCACGCCCCTCACCCCCCGATCAGCACGCTCTGGCAGCCCGCCGTGATCGGCGAGCCGCACCCCGTCACGTCGCCCACGCGCGCGGCGGGCTGACCCCCGATCAGCACGCCGGAACTGCCGGGCGGCGCGATCGGCGTCGGCGGGTGCGCGGCGGGCGAGGAGCACTGGTGCGAGGTGCCCACGGTGGCGGCGGGCTGGCCGCCGATGAGCACGGTGGGCACGCCGGGCCCCACGATGACCCCGGGGTGACCGGTCGGATCGCCGATCCGGGCCGCTGCTGGCATGACTCCGGCTCCTCTCTGGTCCGCTCTGGTCCGCTCTGGTCGTGTCCCGTCCGGTCCCGTCCGGTCCTGTCCGTCCACTCAGTTGATCTGCACCAGAGGCGCGTTGACGGAGAGCGAGCTGCCGCTCCTGACCTCGGTGCGGGCCGTGCCGTTCACCGTCACCTGGTTGCCCTTGACGTCCACCGAGCCGCCGGTGTTCAGCGTCAGCGAGCCGTTGCCGCCGTCCACCTCGACGCCGCCGCGCGCGGTCAGCTTCACCGCGTCCCCGGTCAGCTCCAGCGACCCGCCGCCGGCGTCCAGCACGACGCCCTCGCCGCTGATCGACACCTGCTTGGCCGCCTCGATGCGCACCGTGCCGTCGCTGGAGACGACGATCTCCGTGGCGTTGCGGTCCAGGGAGATGGTGAGCTTCCCGTCGCCGGTGCGCAGCCGCACGCCCTGCGGCCCGCCCGCCGCGTCCAGCAGCTCCACCTTGTTGCCGCCCTTGGACGCCAGCGCCCGCCGGTTGACGGCGCCGGACGTCGGATCGACCGCCTCCTCGCCCGGCGCGCCGCCCCCGCCCGCGCCGCCGCCCGGCTTGTCCTGCCCGTTGAAGAGCCCGGCCAGCACGTACGGCCGGTCCAGGTGCCCCTGCTCGAAGCCGACCAGCACCTCGTCGCCGACCTCGGGGATGAACGCCTCCCCGCCGCCGGTGCCGGACGCCTGCGCCGTCCTGGCCCAGTCGCTGGCGTACTCGTCCGACAGCCACGGGAAGCGCACCTTCACCCGGCCCAGGCCCTCGGGGTCCTTGGTGTCGGTCACCGTGCCGTTGGCCAGCCCGGCGTGCCGCCCGACGCCCCCGGCCCCGCCAGCCGTCAGGCCGAACAGCGAGCGCTCCTGCTGGCCGGAGACGGTGAGCCACGTCTCGTAGCCGCGCAGCGGGTCGAAGACGTGCCGCGAGGAGGTGACCGTGTACCGGCCCTCGAACGGCGCGCCCACCCCGGTCAACGTCACCGCGCCGCCCGCCCGCACCGACGGGTTGCCCCGGATCACCGCCTCCAGCTCGGCGAACGAGCCCGCGATCCGCGCGGCCAGCGCCTCGGCCGCCTGGTCCACCTCCGCCTGGCTGGCGTACGGCGCGTCGGTCACCGCCAGCGCCGCCTCGCCGAAGGCGCCCGTCACCTCCGCCGGGGTGGTGCCCAGCTCCAGCGTCGGAGCCGTGCCGGCCTGGGCACGGCCGATCACCGGCTGCTTGGTGCGCAGGTCCCAGCCCCGCACCTCCACCGTGCTGACCTGCTCCGCGGCGCTCACCCCGGCCCGGCACCGCAGCAGGTTGTCGCCCATCTCCAGCACCAGCGGGTCGGTCCGGGCGCGGGCGGAGGTGTCCGGCGCCGTGCCCGCCTCCGTCGGCTTGGCGACGTGCACCCGTCCCTCGGCCACGTACAGCTGGGCCCCGGCCTCCTCCACCAGCCCGCGCAGGAACTCCCAGTCGCTGATGTTGGGCTGCGCCACGTGCTCCAGCACCGGCCCGGCCACGTCCATGCGCCCCGGCTTCAGCCCGGCGCGCCGGGCCACCTGGGTGCAGATGTCGGTCAGCGTCATGTTCTGGTAGCTCGCCACCCGCCGGCCCCTGAACAGCAGGTGCGAGTCGTCCAGGCCACGCACGACCGTGAACGTGCCGGTGTCGTCGATCTCCACCTCCAGCGCGGTGACGCTGCCGGTCAGCAGCGGCTGGGGCGAGGGCCCGCCGTCGGCGCTGGCCAGCAGCCGCGCCTCGGTGCCGATGGCGACGCCCGCCTGCTGAAGCAGCGTGCGGCTGGGGTCGCGGAAGCGCAGCACGAACAGGTCGGGCAGCGTGCGGCTGTCGTCCACGTACGCCTCCACCAGCGTGTTCGCCAACGCCGGCGGCAGCGGGCGGCCTGCGAACTCCACCACCAGCGCCTTGGCTACGCTCTCGCCTGCCACGGGGCGCCCTCCCTCCTCAGCGGCCCAGCTCGTCGAGCGCGGGCAGCAGCAGCTCCCGGCCCTGCGCCAGCCGCATCGGGTCGTCGATGCCGTTGGTCTCGGCGATCACCCGCCACGCCGCCGGGTCGCCGTACTCCCGCCACGCCAGGTGCGGCAGCGTGTCCCCGGCCTGAACGCGGTGGACGCGGCGCGCGTGGAGCGTGCCGGAGGTCGGGTTCTGGGCCGGCGTCTCCCCGCTGATCTCCTCCACCGTCACCGCGCAGGTCGCGCGGATCGGCACCCCGGAGGTGGTGAAGAGGGTGTACTTGGCCTGCACCTGGGCGACGTAGCCGGGAAAGCCGGTCAGCCCGCCCCAGTGGAACACCACCCAGGGCGGGGACGAGCGCTGCTGCTGGCGGCTCTCGGACGTCGGCACGCAGCACGCCAGGAGCCGCTCGACCGCCGTCACCACGCTGGAGTCCTGCGTGTCGCTGGCGTCGAAGAACATCTCCACCGTCAGCTTGCTGGGCTGCGGCCCCTGGTACTCGGGCGGGCCCGCGCTCTTGGCGCCCTTGGCGGTGCTGCGCTTCCACTGCGCCGCCTTGGTCAGGCTCACCTCCTTGGGGTTGAACTGGAAGTCGATCCGCCCGCACGGCGCGCCCGGCGTCAGGCTGCCGCCGGCGGGCGGGGTCCGCAGCTCCAGATACGCGTGCTCCAGCTTCGGCCGGGCCGCCGCCCCGCCGCCGCCCGGCGCCGCCGGGCCACCGCTCCCGGCGGCGGTGAACGCCACGGGTGAGGTCACCGCTCAGCCCTCCATCACGTAGCCGTGGTGGGCGATCTCGATCGTCTCGATCGCCACCTTGGGGGTGCTCGGGTCGAACGACGGCCCGGTCCAGCGCACCGGCACCACCTCCAGCAGCCCCCACTGCGCCACCTTCCGGCCGTCGCCGGTGCGGGCCTCGATGTGCGCGGTCTTGCGGGTGAAGCCGGTGGTCATGCTCGCGAACCACTTCGCCACCTTCTCGGTGTCGCGGGTGAGGGGGCGGGAGAGCTTGACGTTGGAGTACTTCAGGCGGGTGGGCAGCTGCCACAGGTGCCCGTTGTTGCCGCCCTCCTCGCGCTGCTCCAGCACCACCTCGCAGCCCAGGCCCTCGCACTTGTTGAACGAGCCCAGCTCGATCCCGTCGATGGTGACGACGAAGCAGACGCTGACCGCCGGATCATCATCGGTGACCGCCATGCCGTGCTCCTCTCGCTCTCACTCTCGCTCTCGGTGCCTGTCAGTGCCTGGTGTTGATCAGGAACCCGGCGCGTTCGCGCTCCAGCCGCAGCTCCGCGCGGAGCATCCGGCTGAGCGGCGCGTACAGCGCGCGGACCATCTCGTCGCTGACCGCCGGGGTGCCGGACTGTCCGCCCGCGCCGTCGGCGCCACCGCCTGCCTGCTCGGGGGCCGGGGCCGTGGAGGCGGCGGCCTCCGCCGGGTCGCCCATCCCGGCCGTGGACTCCGCGCCCGGCGGCTCGGGCATCGGCTCCGGGGCGGCGTCCGTCTCGTCCTGCCGCTGCAGGGTCGGCGCCGGAGCCGGCATCGCAGCCGGGGTGTGGAACACCACCGAGCCGTCCGGCATGCGCTGCGCCACCCCGGCGGCCACGGCCACCGCCCCCGCGTCCACCAGGCCACCGGAGGGGGCGGGCCGGGCGTACGCCGGGCCGGGCGTCGCACGCTGCACGGGCGCGGGCGGGGGCGCGGGCGGGGAAGCGAGGCGGCGCGGGCCGGACGGCGGACGGCTGTCCAGAACCGTGGCGTCCTCGGGAACGGCCTGAACGGCCGCCCGCTGCACCGGCGTTGCGGCCGTCGGCCCCGCTCCCGGTCCTGGCCCGGGCGCAGGGGGAGCGGCGGGGGCCTCCCACCGCACCGGCACCACCCTCGGCCCCGCCTCGGGTTCGGGCGGTGACGACGAGGGCTGCTCCGGTGAGGAGAACAGCGGCACCGACCGCTGCGCGACGAGCGGGACCACCGGCCCGGTGGGCGCGGGCACCGGGCCGGTGCGCTCGTCGGTGGCGGCCGGGAGGCGTTGCAGGGGGACAGGGGCATGGCGGACCGCCGGCTCGGGCGGCGTCGGCGCCTCCGGAACGGTCAGCGGGTCCTCGCCGAGCAGCGGCCGCGACGGCGCCTCTTCCCCGGGCCCGGACTCCTGTGCCGGCTCCGCCTCCGGTTCGGGCGCGGGCCCAGGAGGGAAGGGCGACGGGACATCGGCGCGCGCGGCGGGCTCGCGCTGCGCGGTGGGCGGCAGTTCGCTGAGCGGCCGGCCCAGCCCGAAGACGCGCGGCGGCCTGGCCGGTTCGCCGCCCTCGGCGGCGGCCGCCCGCTGCACTGGCCCACGCCCCTCGCTCCTGTCGTCTGCCCCAGGCACGACGGGAGCGCGCGGCGGCGACTCAGGCGACACGACGTCATCGGTCCCCACCGGCGTGAGCTGGCGTTGCAGCCGCGTCTGCGGCGGAGACGCCGAGGTCAGCGGCCTGACCCGCGTCAGCGGCTCCGCCGCAGCCACCCGCTGCACCGGAACGGCCGCCGGAGGCTCCGGCACGCCGCCCCTCCCGGGCGCGGGAAAGTGACGCGTGGCGGGCGGCCCCTCATGGGGAACCGGCTCCGGATCCCGGCTGGGCTCGGCAACCCCGTGCACCAGCCCGGACGGCGCCTCCGGACTGACCACGTGCCCCAGAACCCCGGTCAGCGACGCGTTCTGCCAGGTCCCCAGCGACCCCCGGAACCCGTCGGGATCGACCACCAGATCCAGGTCCCCGACCGTGCGCTGCAGCGGCGGCACCTCCCGCCACCCCGCTGGCCTCGGGCCGGGCCCGGTCCCAGGCCCGGGCGACGGCGCCGCCGCCCCGCGCCGTCGCCCACCGAACCAGGACAGCAACCCCATCAGCGCCGCGCCCCGTTCAGCCGCCCGATCTGCTCCACGTACCGCAGCCGGTCGGCGTGCTCAAGGTCGAGGATCTCGTCCAGCGACCAGTGGAAGTGGTAGGCGAGGTACGCGACCTCCTCGTGGATCCGGTCGGCCGCGTACGTCATGATTCCCCCAGGCGACCACCGCCGCCGCCGCCAGCGCCGCCACCGGACAGGTCCACCGCGAAGCTCTCCTTGCACGCCGGGCAGGTGACCGACGCGCGCGTGTGCCCCTCGGCGTTGATCCGCCGGTAGAAGTCCTGCAGAAACGCCAGATCGGACGCGAAGAGGTCCTCGACGACCCCCGGGTGCACGTCCTCGATCGTGCCCAGCCGGGTGATCACGCGCGAGATCAGCACCACCGACAGGTACGCCGAGTTCTCCCGCACCCGGTCGTCCCGCAGCGGCACCAGCTCGTCCCGCGCCGTCGCCAGCCGCATCACGCCGTCGCGGTGCACCGTGCCCGAGCCGTCCACGTACCCGCGCGGCAGCTCGAAGGCGAACTCCGTCCGCAGCGGCTCCGGCTCCGGCGGGGGAGCGGTGGCAGTGGCGGTCGCGGTCGCCGCGGACCCCGAAATCGCCCGCCGCATCAGAACTCGACTTCCATGCTCTCGTACGTGATCGCCAGCTTCTCGGTGAGCACGGAGGTGTCGCCCGCCTTCAGCGTGCTGATCTCCAGCGACTTGGGCCAGGCGTTGATCAGCTTGTACCGCTTGATCGGGATGCCCTCGAAGTCGTAGACGATGATCGAGCCGTTGCGGCGGGCGTTCGTCATCTGCCCGAACCGCGAGTCCCTGATCCACCGCTCGAAGCTGCTGTCCTCGGTCAGGCCGCGCGTCACCGTGACCTCGCCCGCCTTGGGCCGCCCAGGCAGCTTCTTGATGGCGAACTTGCCGTCGGCGGTGTTCTGCTTCAGCTCGATGACGTCCTGTTCCATCTTCAGCCCGCTCACCTCGGTGATCTGCCGTATGAGCACGCTGTCGAACTCCAGGCCGAAGGAATGCCCGACGGAACTGTCGAGCTCTGGCAGCGGCATGCCACTCTCCTTGTCTCAGTCGGTCACTCGTCGACTCGTCGACTCGTCATTCGTCGACGGCGCTGGTGCCCGCCGAGAGCTGCGCGAGCCGGAACACCACGAACTCCGCCGGCTTGACCGGGGCGACGCCCACCTCGCAGATCACCTGACCGGCGTCGATGCTCTCCGGCGGGTTCGTCTCGCGGTCGCACTTGACGTAGAACGCCTCGTCCGGGGTGAGCCCGAACAGCGAGCCCTTGCGCCACTCGTTGGTGAGGAACGCCGAGACCGTACGGCGGATGCGGGCCCACAGCGCGTCGTCGTTCGGCTCGAACACCACCCACTGGGTGCCCGCCAGGATCGACTCCTCCAGGTAGTTGAAGAGGCGCCGGACATTGAGATAACGCCAGGCCGGGTCGCCCGACAGCGTCCGCGCCCCCCACACCCTGATGCCGCGCCCGGGGAAGGCGCGCACGCAGTTCAGCCCGATGGGATTCAGCAGGTCGTGCTCGCCCTTCGTGAGCTGCGTCTGCAGCCCGATCGCGCCCCGCACCACCTCGTTCGCCGGCGCCTTGTGCACGCCGCGCGTCTCGTCGTTGCGCGCCCAGATCCCGGCGACGTGCCCACTGGGCGGCACGAAGGCGTTCCTTCCCACCGACGGGTCGAAGATCCGCAGCCACGGGTAGTACATCGCGGCGTACTTCGAGTCGAACCCCGTCGTCTCCTGCCGCCAGGCGCGCGCCTGCTGCGGGCTGAGCCCCGGCGGCGGATCGAGGATCGCGATCCGGTCCCCCATCGCCTCACAGTGCGTGATCAATCCCTGCTGCACGGAGACCACCGTCTCCAGATCCAGCGCCCCACGCTCGTAGGCGCTCATGAGATCAGGCGCCGCGACCATCGTGACCTCTTCGACGGCCTCCAGACCGCCGAAGCCGGTCCGCTGATCGGGGTCGCCGACGTACGCCTCCGCCGAGAGCGTCGCGGGCAGCCCCGCCGGGCCGCCGGCGGCGGCGGGCGAGGCCCCGGCCAGCGTCACCGACTGCGCCTCCGGCCGGTCGGGCGCCGCGCCTCTGCTCGCGCCTTCGAGGCCGATGAGCTGCGACTGGGCCTTCACCCGCGTCACGGCGTTGTCCTTGCTGCGCCGCGTCGTCACGCCCTCGTACGTCTCGGCGATCTCCCCACCCCGTCTGACGAGGAGATTGAACGACTCCGGTGGCGCGTCCTCACCGTCCGGCTCCGTCACCTCGACGGAGATCTCGCCGGTGACCCCGGGCAGCGCCCGCACGGTGTACGGCCCGAGCTGCGCGGCCGCCGAGCCGGTGCCGTGGTGGCCCAGGCTCTCGACCCCGCCGCCGCTGCCCTCGTCGGCGCCGATGCGCACGACGTAACAGACGCCACCCCCGTTGGCGAAGAAGCCATACACCGACGAGGCGAGGTACGTCCCCTCGACGAAGTCGCCGAAGACCGTCTGGAACTGCGTCCAGTTGGTGATCAGCGTCGGCTCGTTGAACGGCCCCTGCTGCGCGAACCCGATGAAGGCGGCGACGGAGGTCCCCACCCCTTCGATCGGCCGCGACCCGGATTCCATCTCCTCGATGTAGACACCCGGGGACAGATACTGCGGCATGCCACTCTCCTCGACCGGGAAACGTCAGCGATTCTCGCCGCGCGCCCGTAACCCCAGGAAGAGCGATCGGCCGCACCGGTGTACAGAGCGTGCTGCCCGATGGGGCACGTGGGTGTGCCCGGCCTGATTCCCCGTTCCCGGCGCGAACGATCTCCGCCCGCACGCATCCTGACGGACGTGGCCGGGCGTTCGAGCGTGTGCGGGGCGGGGTGATGCGATGAAGGCCACCCCAGACAGGCCCTCCGCCCCCAGGGACCGCCCACACCCGGCCCGGTCCTCCCCGTCCGCCGCGCCGCCGCAGCCGGCGCCGGCCCCCGCTCCCGCGCGGGGCCTGACGCCCGGCAACCTCACGGCCCTCCAACGTTCCGCCGGCAACGCCGCCGTCTCCCGCCTGGTGGTCCAGCGCTACACCGAGCCGGTCAAGCCGCCCCCCTCCCAGGCGCCGGGCTTCCGGAAGGTCCAGCAGGACGTCACCACCAAGAAGACCAAGCTCGCCACGCACAATCCCCCCGCCACCGAATCTCGCGCCGCCCAGGACGCCGCCGTCGCGCCCCCCGACGACATCGAGGCCCAGGGCAAGGCCGCCAACGCCGAGAAGATGAACGAGGCCAAGCCTGGCGAGTTCGACAAGGCCGCCTTCATCGCCGCCGTCAACGAGGCCATCGACAAGCAGGCCCCAAAGAACCTCGAAGAGGCCGACAACTTCTCCGACTCCGGCAAGGCCGACGAGATCAAGCAGTCCGTCGACGGCAAGGTCTCCGACGGCAAGGAGTCCTCAGCCGAGGACATCGCCACCACCACCGGGGCCCCGCCCGACACCTCCCAGGCGAAGGAGAAGCAGGTCACGCCCATGGAGGCGGACCAGCCACCCGCCAACCCCGGCGCGCCCAACGCCCAGGACGCGACCCCGGAGAAGCAGCCGCCCGAGGTCACCGACTTCTCCGAGGGCCCTGCCGAGACCAACCAGAAAATGGCGGACGCGGAGGTCACCGAGGAACAACTCGCCAAGGGCAACGAACCATCCTTCAACGAGGCCCTGTCCTCCAAGAAGTCCGCAGAGGACCACTCGGCCAAGGCCCCCACCCAGGCCCGCTCGGCCGAGGACGCCCAGCTGGCCCAGACCAAGGCCGCCGCCGCCGAAGAGGGCGCGCAGGCCATGAACCAGCTCACCCAGACGCGCCAGCAGGCCGGGAAGCAGGTCGACAGCGGCAAGGGCGAAACCAAGTCCAAGGACGAGAAACGCCGCGAGGAGGTCACCGCCAAGCTCCAGAGCGTCTTCGACGCCACGAAGAAGGACGTCGAGAACACCCTCAACGGCCTGGACAAACTCGTCGACGACCAGTTCACGGCCGGCGAAAAGACCGCCCGCGACGCCTTCACCGCCGACCACGAACGCCGGATGAAGGAGTACAAGGACGAGCGCTACGGCGGCTTCTTCGGCCCGGCCAAGTGGGCCAAGGACAAGCTCCTCGGGATGCCCGAGGAGGCCAACCAGATCTACCAGCACTCCCGCAGGCTCTACGTCAACAAGATGCAGGGCGTCATCTCCGGCATCGCCGACACCATCGGCCGGGAGCTGGGCAAGGCCAAGGACCGCATCGCCCAAGGCCGCAACGAACTCAAGGCCGAGGTCGACAAGCTCCCCGCCGACCTGAAGCAGTTCGGCCAGGAGGCCGCCGCCGACTTCACCTCACAGTTCGACGACCTCGAGTCCCAGGTCAACGACAAGTCCCAGGAACTCGTCCAGACCCTCGCCCAGAAGTACACCGAGGCCCTCAACGCCGTCGACGAGGAGATCAAGAAGCTCCAGGAAGCCAACAAGGGCCTGGTCCAGAAGGCCATCGACGCCGTTGTCGGAGTCATCCAGACCATCCTCGAGCTCAAAAACCTCCTCCTGAACATCCTTGCCAAGGCCGCCTCCGCCGTGATGAAGATCATCAAGGACCCCATCGGCTTCCTCGGCAACCTCGTCCGCGGCATCGGCCAGGGCCTGCAGAACTTCATCTCCAACATCACCACGCACCTCCAGACCGGCCTGGTCTCGTGGCTCCTGGGCACCGCCGTCAAATCCGGCATCGAGATCCCCTCGAAGTTCGACCTCAAGGGCATCATCCAGCTCATCGCCTCCCTCCTCGGCCTGACATGGGACAACATCCGCGCCAAGATCGTCCGCAAGGGCGTCCCCGAACAGGCCATGGAAGCCGTCGAGGCATCCGTCCCCGTCGCCCAGGCCCTGGCCAAGGAGGGCCCCTCCGGCGCCGTCGAAGAAATCAAGCAGGACACCGGAGACCTGAAGCAGCAAATACTGGACGACCTGAAGTCCTACCTGATCCCCACCGTCATCATCGCGGGCATCACCTGGATCATGTCCCTGCTCACCCCCGCCTCAGCCTTCATCCGGGCGGTCAAGGGCATCATCGACATCGTCACCTTCATCGTCACCCAAGGCGCCCAGATCCTGGAGTTCGTCAACTCCGTCCTCGACGCCGTCATAGCCATCGCCAACGGCGACACCGGCGGCGCCCCTCAACTCATCGAACAGGCCCTGGCCAACTCCATCCCACTCCTCATCGGCTTCCTCGCCGCCCTCATCGGCGTCGGCGGCCTGGCCAACAAGGTCAAATCCGTCTTCCAGAAACTCTCCCGCCCCGTCAACCGCGCCATCGACAAGATCATCACCAAGATCGTCAACGCCGGAAAGCAGCTATGGGCGAAGTTGTCAAAGTCGAAGAGGGAGCGAATTTCATCTAGCCAGCCTGATGGTCCCGCCAAGTCGCAAGACGGTGAAAAATCGACTCGTGTTCGCGAGCTCGTGAGAAGAGATCTGGTAAGAGGCCTTCCCGACGGTATCCCGTCTGAAGAGGTTGTGCCGAAGCTGCAGTCACTCTTCTTGAGCCGAAAGAAGGACGGCCTCGCTGCTCTTAGAGTGGAGCCCGTTGACAGCAAGCCCGGGGGATTTGCTGTATACGTAACCGCGAGTCCGGAAACACGAGAGCACGAGGCAGAGATTGGAGATCTGATACCTCCAGCATCGAACGTTAGTGAGCAGTTGGAGGCTGATGATCTCAAACTTTGGAATTCGATCCCAACGGTCGCAGTGGGGAAGCTTGGATATAATGGGGTGCTCCATCCTCTTGGCAGACATCCAAGTGGGCAGCCAGAGCCCGGTGAGGCTATAAGTCCTCGGCCGGGGGACAAGGGAATCCATGCAGAAAGCCGCGTTCTGCATCAGTATGACAAAATGTTCAAAAATATCAGGGCAGAGCGAATTAATGCTATGGAGGGAAGGAGGAGGGTGAATCTACCCAGAGAGCTGGATCTCGTAATAGAGGTGACTAGAAGTCCGTGTTCGCTCTGCGCTGGAGAAATAGCACGGAAACAGAATCACGCACATGGAATAGGATGGAGGCTCTTTGTTGATGTCGGAGCCGTTGGGCTTTACAAGCCAAATAATCAACAAGGACCAGGGCTGGAAGGGTTGCGTGAGCTTTGGCGTCCCGGGATACGTTTGTCGGTCGTGAATAACTATGATGACGTGATCCCAGATTACTCGGATCTTCCTCCGGATGTGCAAGAAAGAATCCAGAAGCTAATTCGTTCTCGCAATGCAGAGTTGGTAGCAATTATCAGCAATATGAGAGAGAATGTGCGTCGCAGGATCTCGTAGTGCGAGGAAAAATATATGAGAGATTGGAAATTCTTCGTTGCGAAGCTTGAAAGCTGCAATTGGAAGGAGGTGCAGAGTTCCAAGTTCGAATATTGCGAATACTCTTCGCGGTCTCATGACTTGTCCCTCTATCTGTCGTATCACAGCGACAATGAGACGGTGAACCTGCTGATTGTATATCGAAACTCCGGGTATCAAATCCATTTGTCCACATTCATTCGTGGTCAACTGGATAAGCTGCTCGAACTTCTCCTTGCGGAAATGGATGGACTAAGTTCTGAGGGTGTTAGCGACTTGATCGCGAAGCTGGTATCCGAATTCGAAGATACGTATGTGGAGAGAGGGGATGAGGGCTGGATTAGGGTCGCTAGGCCTCAGGGATGACATGATGGCTCGCCCACAGCCACGTGCTGTCGGCCCGATGATTACGGTCGACTCATAATTGGCTAGCCGTTCCAACCGGCCGATCTTGGCCGCTGGTCGCAGTTATCGGCGAAGCGTCTAGCCTTGCTGGAGCGCCACACGCCACTGCCGATTTCGACGGACCGGAGATTTCGGCGTCCCAAGTCAAATTTGGGACACGTGACCTCGCAGAACCAGCGCAGCATAATCGGCAGAAGGATTGTGGCCACAGTTCCTTCGGGGAACCAATCTTCCAGCATGGGCGACCAGTAGTCGGGTGTCGGACATCGAGCGAGGTTATAGGAGCTCAACGTGAAGCCTCTGGTGTTCTGGACGATCTTGCCGTGGGAACCCCTTCCAAGGGCTCTTCCCTTCGGCAGTTGGGGATCCGGTTCGGACGGGCGCGCCAAGATGACGTTCCTTCACGAAAATCAGGCGCCGAAGAACCTAGCCTCCCTGGACAATCCACCGTGGCCTCACCAACATCGCATCCTCTTCTTAAGGAAGCGGACGCCTATCGGACGGATCTGGACCGGCCGTCATTTTCCCCTCATGACAGATCCAACTCGGCCCAGACAGTCTTGCCGACCACGCATGGCTCGACACCCCAGCGCGCTGTGAGCGCGCCGATCAGCGTCATGCCCCGGCCGAACTGATCGTCGTCTGCTGGGGTTCGCTGTATCGGGAGGCACTCGGCGCGTGCGTCGGTGACCTCGATGCGCAGCACCGCCGTCGTCAGCTTCAGGTGGACCCGGAACAGGCGGTCTTGGACGGAGCCGTGCAGCAGCGCATTGCTCGTCAACTCACTGACGACGAGCTCGACATCTCCGGCGAGGTCCGGGTAGCCCCATTCGCCGACGAGCCGCGCCGAGCGGCGCCGGGCCAGGCTGACGCTGCGGGCGAACGGGGTGTAGGTGAGCCGGTCACATGGCTGGCTTCATGGAACGAGCAAGCGAACTGACCAGTGCCTGACCGCGGATCGAGGAGTGCCCTCCGGCGAGCAGCTCGCATGATGCGCTGTCAGATACCCTGAATCGTCACCTGCGGATGGTCGGCGAGCAGCTTGGACAGGTCATCCACGTCCGAGGTGAAGACGATCACGGCGCTCCGCTGATCGAGTGCGGCAACCGCGAGGAAGGTGTCGATCACGTACTTGTGGCCGTGCATCCCAGAGGCCCGGCGGAGTTGCTGGGCCGATCGGGCCTGGTCCAGGCCAAGGGGATGGACCACCAGTCGCGAGGTGATCCAGTTCCAGCGGGCCCACTGGATGCGGCCGTCATCGGCTTCGACGATGGTCAGTGGTGTGACGACGATGGGAATCCCCTCGCGCCGCGCGTCCTCGATGAGTGAGGTGATCATTCGATCGCCCCTCACCGCCCTGGAGAGTGCCTCGCAGTCGAAGACGTAGACAAGCAATTCGGTCACGCTGCGTCCTGGCGCGATGCGGCGATCTGTGCGGCGATGCGGGACTGGGCGGCCTCGCGGACGCGGCGGGCCTCTGCGAGTTCCTCGTCTGTGACGGCGCCGTACTCCTCTTGGAGCCAGTCGGACAGTTCACCGAGTCGGTCGATGCGATCTTGGTGCACAAGAGCCTCTGTGACATACGCCGACAGCTCGCGTTCTCCGATGCGCTCACGGATCGAGCTCAGGAGTTCTTCCGGGATGGTGACGGTTACCCTCTTCATGCTCATACTGGGAATCATACTTCCCCCGAATCTGGACTCTGGCAGCCAGTTCACGGTCCGGTGCGGTGTTACGCACCGCTCCCATGCTGAGGGTCTTGCCGGCCGTCGCTCACGCCGGCTGGGACCGCGAGTGGCAGGTGCGGCGGTAGGTGTCCGGGGGCACGCCGACGGTGCGGTCGAAGTGGCGGCGCAGGGTCGTGGCGGTGCCCAAACCGGTGGCTGTCGCGATGGCGTCGACACCGTGGTCGGTGGTCTCCAGCAACTCCTGGGCGCGGCGGATCCGCTGCGTCAGCAGCCACTGCAGCGGAGTGGTGCCGGTCGCCGCTCTGAAGTGGCGGCCCAGCTTGCGGGAGCTCATCCTCGCTTGGCGCGCCAGGTCTTCGACGGTCAGCGGCTGATCCAACCGTTCGGTCACTCAGGGAAGCAGCGCGGCGAGCGAGTGGTCGTCCCAGGTAGGCACCGGGGTGTGACGAACTGGGCCTGGCTGCCCGCCCGGTGCTGTGGGCACGACCAGGCGGCACCCGCGCCGTCATCGGAGGGTTCACGATGGCCGATGTCGTCACCATCCCCAGCCACCTGTCCATTCCTGAAGTGCGCACCTACATGACGGTCGAGGCGGCCAGGGACTTGTCGGCCCCGGACACGCCGACGCCGGCCGCGGTCGACGAGCGCGGGCGGTCCGCGCAGACCTTCCTCGTCGACGTGGTCGTGCGCTCCGGTGACGCTGAGCGGCGCGCTGTGGCGAGGGGCCAGGACATTTACGCTGTCGCCGCGCCGCTCGTGGTGGAGGCGGTCGACCGCATCCTCACGGGCCGGACCAGGACGGTCGGTGTCGCCTCCGCTGGCGAGATCTTCGACGCACCCGACTTCCCGCGCGCTGTCCGGGGGTACATGTCCCTCGAACTGCCTCAGTAGCGGGCAGGGACCTGGCTGTCCGTGCCATGGTCCCGGGCGTGGGCGCAATGATAAACGAGGCAATTATAGGTCAGTCTATAATTGCCTCGGAGGTGTGCGGTGGACAAGCCCACGGAGATGTTCGACCGGGACTTCGAGTGGTCGGAGCTGGTGAGATTCGCCTCGTACGAGGGCTCGGAGGCGACGCTGGGGGTCGTCTCCGGGCGGCGGCGCCAGGGGAAGACGTTCCTGCTCGACGCGTTGTGCCGGGAGACAGGGGGGTTCTTCTTCGCTGCGAGTGAGGCGACCGAGGCCGAGTCGCTACGGCAGTTCGGGGCCGCACTGGCGCGGTTCGAGGAGCGGAGCGTGCCGTATCGCTTCACGCACTGGGACGAGGCTGTCACGGTGCTCATGGGCGTTGCGGCTCCTGGCGGGCGGCCGGTGGTGGCGGTGCTGGATGAGTTCCCGTTTCTGGCGAAGGCCTCTCCTGAGTTGCCTTCGCTGCTCCAGCGCGCGCTGGGGCCGCAGGCGCGACGCGAGGTCGGGCCGGTGCGGCTGCTGCTGTGCGGCTCGGCGTTGTCCTTCATGGGCGGGTTGCTGGGCGGGACTGCGCCGCTGAGGGGGCGTGCGAGCCTTGAGCTGATCGTGCCGACGCTGGACTACCGGCTGGCCGCGGCGTTCTGGGGCATCACGGATCCGCGTCTCGCGCTGCTGGTGAACGCCGTCGTGGGTGGGACGCCCGCCTATGGGCGCGAGTTCGTCCTGGGAGACAGACCGAAGGATGTGGATGACTTCGGGCCGTGGGTGCTGCGGAACGTGCTGAACCCGGGGCGGCCGCTCTTCCGGGAGGCCAGGTTCCTGCTGGCCGAGGAGCCAGACCTGCATGACACCGCGCTGTATCACGGCGTACTCGCGGCCATCGCCCAGGGCAACCATACGCGGGGCGGCATCGCGGGCTATCTGGAGCGCAAGTCGACGGACCTCGGGCATGCTCTCACTGTGCTGGAGGACACCGGCATGATCGTCCGCGAGCCCGACGCGTTCCACGGCAAGCGCTCCGCGTACCACATCGCCGAGCCGATCCTGACCTTCTATCACGCGCTGATGCGGCCGGAGTGGAGTGATCTGGAACGCCCCGGGCAGGGAGCGGAAGTCTGGCAGCGGTCGCAGGCGACGTTTCACAGCAAGGTCGTCGGGCCGCACTTCGAGCAGGTCTGCCGCAGCTGGACCCGTTGGCACGCCGGCTCCGACACCCTCGGCGGGCGGCGTACGCGTGTGGAGTCGGGCGTTGTCTCCGACCCGGCGGCGAAGACCAGCCATGAGCTTGACGTCGTGGTCTTTGGGAGGGATCAGGACGACCGCGAGTCGCTGCTGGCGATCGGGGAAGTGAAGTGGAACGACGTGATGGGCATCGGGCACCTTCGCCGGCTGGAGCACGTCCGGGAGCTGCTGCGCGCGCGCCAGGGGGAGGGCGCCGCGCGAACACGCCTGCTCTGCTTCAGCGGCGCGGGCTTCACCGATGAGGTGAGGGGCGTGGCCGACCGCGACCCGGGGGTCCAGCTCGTTGGTCTGCAGCGGCTCTACGGCGGCGACTGATCTGGCTCCACGGCCGCACCACTGCGACGTTTCGCACCGCATTCGCCGCCAAGCGAGCCATTCCGTCGCAGTCGTCGGGATCATGGAACGCGGAGGGCCTGGCGGAGCGGGGTCAGGATGGATTCCTCGGGGGCGTGGGCGTCGGCCCAGGTGAAGCGGAGGAGGGTGAGGCCGGGGAGGAGGGTGGCCAGGCGGTTTTGGCGGGTGCGGTCGTGGTAGAGGGCGTGCGGGGTGGCGTGGGGAGTGCGGCCGTCGGCTTCGATGGCGACCAGGTGGGTGGGCCAGGCGAGGTCGAGGCGGTAGCCGCAGGCGTGGTCCGGGTCGCAGACGGGCCACTGGAGGACGGGTGGCGGCAGGCCGCCGTCCTGGCAGATGAGACGGATGCGGGTCTCTAACGGGGACTCGGCGCGATGGTCGGCCAGGCGCATCCACGCGCGGGCCCGCGGGGCGCCCCGGCGGCCGGCGAGGTGGGAGAGGACGGCCGGGCGGTCGGCTGCAGTGAGAAGGGCCTGGTGCAGGGCGGAGTCCAGGGTGCTGACGGCTTCCTCGCGGGGGAGGGCAAGGAGGAGGTCGGCGCAGGTGCGGGCGGGAGTGGTGAGGGGGATGCCGCGCAGGACCGTGCGGGCCTCGGGTCGAAGGACGGTGCGGTGGACGCGAACGCCGGGTCGGTTGCGGACCTCGTGGGCGTACGGGGCGGCGAAGTGGAGGGTGGGGTCGTGGGGGAGGCCCTGGATGCCCAGGAGGCGGGCGGCGGTTGGGCCGGCTGCCACGAGGTTCGGGCCGGCCATGAGGAGCACGGCGCGCACCTGGGCGCGGAGGGATGGGCCTCGAGGGTGATGGCGTACCCAGTACGCGCCCTGGAACAGGCGTGTCCAGGCGCCTGAGCGCACCATGCCGCGAATGGTGCCGCGTCCGACTCCGGCGTCGTGAAGTTGAGCGGCCGTCATCACGCCGTCCTGGCGGGCGACGATGGCGCGCACATGGTGTAGCGGATCGTTGCGGAGTGTCATGGGGTCAGTGTCGGCGTGGGCTCTGACACTGGAGCGGGTGAGGAGAGGAACGGAGAGAGCCAGGCTGCGGCTGCTCGGGGTCGGGGCGATGAACTCGCCCCGGTTCGCGCCCGCCGGGCTGCTGCTGCGGTACGGCGGGCGGGCCGTGGCGTTCGACGGCGGGCCCGGTGCGGACCCGCCCCGGCGGCTGGTCGCGTGGCTGGTGACGGACGAGCGCGCGGAGCTGCGGTCGGAGCTGCGGCGCATGGCGGGGGAGCGGGGGCTGGAGCCGCGCGTGCGAGATCTGGACGTGGCGCGGGGCGGGGTGCGGGTCAGCGTGCACCCGGTGGTGCACACCAGCCATCCGGCGTACGGGTACCGGATCGAGCGCGACGGCCGGGTGGCGGTGTGGGCGCCGGAGTTCTGGGAGTTTCCGGGGTGGGCAGCGGGGGCGGACCTGATGTTCGCCGATGCGTCGTCCTGGACGCGGCCCATCCGCTTCCGTGGCGGCGTCGGCGGCCACGCCAGCGTGCGGGAGGTGGGCGAGCAGGCCGCGCGGCGCGGCGTGCGGCGGGTCGTGTACGCCCACATCGGGCGGCCCAGCATCCGCGCCATGGATGCGGGGCTCGCGCCGGACGTGGGGGAGTGGGGGAGGGAGGGGCGGTCGTACGTGCTATGAGCTCGCGCCGGGGGAGACGCGAGAACGGTCATGTCCGGCAGGCGGCATTGCCTCGCGTCCGGGGGCGGCGAAACATGAAGCTACAGCGGCTGATCGCGGCCAACCCGGACGGCGGCGGCCAGGCCATCGACCCCGTCGTGTTCCGCGACGACGACGGCCGGTGGTGCCAGTACCGGGGCAACGGCTCGCCCTGGGGCGTGCCGCTGAACGACGTCCCCGGCCGAGCGGCTGGGCCGGCCGGACCGAGGCCCGCTCAGCCGCCGATCGCGGTCGCGACCTCGTCGCGCAGCTGCGGCAGCATCTCGTGGAAGATCCCCGGGCACTGCGTGGCGTCGAAGTCCATGTGGCCGTAGATCTCGGTCGCCGGGATGGCGTACTGCACGCACACGTACGCGCACATCAGCACCAGCGTCTCCCACTGCGCGTCCGGCGGGACGGCGCCGTCGTGGTAGGCGCCCTCGTTGGAGATGCCGATGGCCTCGTAGTTCTGGCCCTGGCCGGAGGTGTGGGCGCCGAGCACCAGGCCGTTGCCCGCCGTCAGGGTGGCCAGGCTGTCGTGGCGCCCCTCGGTGATCCAGCCGCCCCGGGAGTTGACGAAGTGGTAGCCGGTGTCGGACCAGCCGTTGTCGTCCATGTGGAGGTCCTGCACCCAGCGCGCGTGGGCGTGGGCCTGCTCCCGGGAGAAGTCGCTGGTGTTCTCGCTGACCGTGTGGTGCACGATGATCTTGTTCGGCGGGGTCTGCAGGATGCTGATGCTGCCCGACGGTGGCCGGGCGTTCCACTCCTCGCAGCTGTCGATGTCCGGCTCGACGAGCGACGCGGACTCGGCGGGCCGCGAGGGGTTCGCGGCCTTGGCGGCGGCCGGGAGGGCGGCAGCGGTGGCGAGGCCCGCGGTGCCGGCCAGCAGGAGGCGACGGCGGATCGAGTGCGCGTTGAGCACGATGACTCCTCTGGGGGGACGAGGGAGGAGGACGGGAAAGGCGGGTGGGGCCGCCGCGGGCACGCGCCGGCCCCACCCCAGGAGCAAACGAGCGCGGAGTTACGGAGTGTTGTTGGCCAGGGCCAACAGGCGGTCACGCGAGCCGTTGAACCAGTTCTGGTCGACGTTGCCGGAGATGCCGCTGACCGAGCCGGAGCTGGTGTACTGCCACACCGTCCAGACCGAGAAGCCGCCCGGGAGGGTCGGGCTGCCGGTGGTCCAGTGCGCCACCCACAGCGGGCTCAGGGAGGCCATGCCGCTCCAGCTGCCGGTGCAGGTGTTCCACCAGCTGGGGCTGGTGTAGATGACCATGTCCCGGCCGGTGCGCGCCTTGTAGGTGTTGTAGAAGTCCATGATCCAGGAGCGCATCGACGAGGTCGACAGGCCGTAGCACGTCGACCCGTACGGGTTGGCCTCGATGTCCAGCACGCCCGGCAGTGTCAGGTTGTCGGCCGACCACGCGCCGCCGTTGGAGGCGAAGTAGTCGGCCTGGGTGGCACCGCTGGAGACGTCGGGACGGGCGAAGTGGTAGGCGCCGCGGATCACTCCGGCGCCGTGCGCCGCCGGGTAGTTGGTGTTGAAGCTCGGGTCCTTGTACGAGGTGCCCTCGGTCGCCTTCATCCAGGCGAACTGGATGCCGGCGTTCCGCACCGAGGTCCAGTTGATCGAGCCCTGCCAGTGCGAGATGTCGATGCCCGGCACGCTGCTCTGGCGCGGTGTCACGCGGGACAGGTCCAGGGGGGCGTCGCCCTCCGGAGCCAGGCCCTGCTCGATCTGGAGGCCCACGCCCATGTAGGCCTCGCCCGGTTCAAGGCTTCCGACGGTGGGTGACGCGGGGGGAGCGGCGCTCGCCGTGGTGCTGAGCGTGGGGGCCACCAGCGCGAGGATGGCGCCGACGGCGGCGGCGAGGGCGGCGCTGCGCCAACGGGGTCTGAGGGGGCGGCGGCTGAGTAACCGCATGACGGGCTACCTCCTGGCTCATCAGGGGTGTGGGGAGGGGATCGCTGACGTCGTCAGGTGGTCGACGGTTGTTGAGGTGAAGATTGACGTGGTCGCGTCACAATCAACGCGCGTCATAAGTGATGCATACGAATCCTTACGGCGTAAAGGTGTTCCGGGTGACCTCTGAGGTCTGGTCCAGTGAAGGACTGTCCGACCTGCGGTTACGCGCGTAAATCGGCGAGAAGTTTCACGCCTGGAGCAGCTCCGTGTACGGGCCGAACTCCGAGGCCAGGGTGAGGCGGCCCAGCTTCTGGTACTCGCGCTGCACGGCGTGGATGAGGTCGGCCATGGTGACCGGGCGGCCGGAGGCGGCCGCGAGGTAGGCCGCCGTGACGGCGATGGAGCGGATGTTGCCGCCGGCCAGTTCGAAGGAGGATGCGCAGAAGTCGAGGTCGAGGTCGTCGGCGCGGGGGAGGAGCGGGCCGAGGCAGCGGTCCCAGAGGACGCGGCGGTGGTCGGCGTCGGGGAGCGGGAAGTCGATGACGAGGTCGAGGCGGCGGGTGAAGGCGTCGTCGAGGTTGGCGCGGAGGTTGGTGGCGAGGATGGCCAGGCCGTCGAAGGTCTCCATGCGCTGCAGCAGGTAGGCGCTCTCGACGTTGGCGTACCGGTCGTGGGCGTCCCTGACCTCCGAGCGCTTGCCGAAGATGGCGTCCGCCTCGTCGAAGAGGAGAACGCCGTTGATCCCGGCGGCCTCGGAGAAGATCCGCTCCAGGTTCTTCTCGGTCTCGCCGACGTACTTGTCGATGACCGTCGCCAGGTCGACGGTGTAGAGGTCGAGCCCCAGGTCGGCGGCGATGACCTCGGCGGACATGGTCTTGCCGGTGCCCGAGTCGCCGGCGAACAGGGCGGTGACGCCCCGGCCCCGGCCGCCGCCCGGGCGCATGCCCCACGCGCCGAGGACGCGGTCGCGGTGGCGGGCGCGCGCGGCCAGCTCGCGGAGCTGCGCCAGGGAGCCGGGCGGCAGCACCAGGTCGGGCCAGCCGACCGCCGGTTCGATGCGGCGGGCGAGGCGGTCCAGGCCGGCGGCGTTCTGGGCGCGGGCGCCGGCGCGCACGTGGTCGCCGCGCAGCGGGCCGCCGTCCAGGGTGGCGGCCTGCGCGGCGGCGCGGGCGGCACGGGTGATCTGGTCGGGCGTCAGGAGAAAGGGCGCCAGCAGGCCGACGACCTCGGGGTGGCCGGGCGGCGGGGCCGGGCCGTCGCAGCCGTCGTACGTCTCGCGCCACAGCGCGGCGCGGGCGGCGGGCTCGACGCGCGGGGCGTGCAGGAGGAGCGGGGAGCGGGCCGACCAGGTGGCGTCCCAGGGGACGCGGCCGACAAGGACGGTCGGCGGGGCCAGGGCGGTGAGGGCGCGGAGCACCTCGGGCCTGTCGGGCAGGAGGGCGTCGATCGGGCCGCACACCAGCCCGGCGTCGGTCAGGCGGGCCTCGCGGGCCAGCACGCGCACGGCCTCGGCGGGCTGCGGGTCGCGGGCCAGGCGGGCGAGGTCCACGCCGATCACGCCCCGCCCGGCGTGGGCGAGCGCGGCGGCCGCCAGCGCGGTGCCGGCGCCGCCCTGGTCCTCGTGAAGGTACGCCAGCGGCACGCCGCCCGCGAGCGAGCGGGCCAGCGGCGCCGGGTCGCCGACGCCCGCCTCGGGCAGGTGGGGCAGGTGGAGCAGGCGCTGAGGGGGTGTGAGGAGCTCGGTGACGCGGGGGGCGGGCGTGTCGTCGCCGAGGAGGTGGGCGGTGACGCGGTCGGGGACGCGGAGGGAGCGCGCCAGGAAGGGGCGTTCGGCGTCCTCGACGAGCAGCAGGCCGCCGGCGCGCAGGGGGGAGTCGGCGGCGAGGCGGGCGCGGGCGCCGGCGTCGGCGGGGGAGAGGGCGCACAGGCCGAGCGCCAGCCCGATGGTGGGGCGGCGGCGGGTCACGTCGTCGTTGAGGTAGCCGTAGAACTGCTCGAAGCGGTCGTCGAGGTCCGGGACGAGGGAGATGAGGAGGATCTCCGTGTCGAGCGCGGTGAGGGAGAAGCCGCGGGTGAGGGCGTTCAGGCGGGTGGGCGTGGGCTGCGCGGCGGCGTTCTCCTCGGCCCGGGCGAGGTGTTCGGCGTCGGCCGGGTCGGGGGCGGCGGTGGGGCGGCCGGCGTCGAGGAGACGCGTGATCGTCTCGTCGCTCAGGTACAGGCCGCGGAAGGGGTCCTCGGGCGCCGGGTCGTTCTGCTGCCGGGCGTGGACGGCGCGGCGCACGCGGCGTTCGACGAGGATGGCGCGGTCGAGGAGGTGACGCAGGCTCGGGTCGGTCATTCGGTCGTTTCTTCCCGCTGTTCCTCGGCGATGCGGGAGGCGATGCCGGGGCGGGCGGCGGCGGTGCGCCGGGCCGTGGCGCGGGCCCTCCGGCGGGAGGCCGGGGTCGGGACGTCGGGGAGCCTGCCGTAGACGGGCCGGCCGCGGCCGCCGGTCGGGGCGGGCTCCGCGGCCGGGGCCAGGCCGGAGAAGCCGAGGCGGAGGCCGTCGTCGCCGACCGGCGGGCCGGCGGTGTAGACCGGCGACTCGGTGAGGGGCACGCTGACCACCAGGTCGAGGGAGGGCTTCAGCTCGCCGCCGAGCGCGCTCCAGACATCGGCGAAGGACCGGTCCTCGGGTGGCGGCAGCGCGATGGTGAGCGGGACGGGCACGACGGCGTCGGCGAGCTGGCCGGTGAGGCGCTCGGGAGGCAGGGCCTCGTAGCGCAGCAGGCAGGTCAGCAATGAGGACAGCAGCCGGTGCTCGTCCTCGGGGCGCTTGGTCCAGGCCGTGATGAGGTACGAGAGCTTGAAGTAGCGCGGCGGCCGGCGCCGGGAGACGACCGAGCCCTCTTCGTCGTACTCGTTGTACAGGCCGCGCTCGCGGCGGCGCATGTCCTCGCGGATGTCGTAGAGGTAGAGGTTGACGGTGGGGGCGTTGACGGTGGCGGCCCACTCGCGGGTCGGGGCGTCGAAGACGACGCTGACCGGGGAGCCCGCCAGCGCGTCGGTGCGGAAGAGGGTGCGCAGCACCTCGTCGACCTCGTGGATCATGCGTGGATCTCCCGCCTCTCAGCTGCGCCCGGCGAAGTCGGGCGGCTGGAGGTTGCCCTGCACCACCAGGAACTCCTCCTCCAGCGGGTCGATGCCGGACGCCACCACCTCGGCGCGGAGCGTTCTCGGGCCTGTCCGGTCCTTGCGCAGGACCAGCATCTGGGCCTCGAAGGTGCCGTCCTCGCCGACGACGACCGGGGAGCGCGCGGCGGTCAGGCCCGGCTCCCAGTCCAGCGCGATGGTGGCGCCGGGCGGGAAGTCCTCGCCCCGCACGATCGCCACCTCGCCGGGGGCGCCGACCTCGGGCGCGAGCGTGATCTCGGGCTGGAGGACGCGGAGCGGGGCGGTGGTGTCGTTGTCGCCCGCGTCGGGGTCGGGGGCGGACGCGGTGGCGCCGGCGCGCACCGTGCCGGTCACCGCGGCGTCGTAGACGGCGGTCTGGTCGATCACCAGGCGCCCGCCCGCCGGGATGGTGCAGGGCTCGGCCTCGGTGCACCCCGGCAGGTCGCTCAGCGTGCGGTCGCCGGGCTCGGAGGCACGCGGCCAGGCGGTGGCCAGCACCACGTCCTCGGCGGGGGCGGGCCCCGCGTTGGTGAGGGTGAAGCGGGCCTGGATCTCGGTGCCGGTGTAGCCGGGGCGGGGCTCGACGGTCGCGGTGACGGCGAGGTCGGCCTCGTCCGGAGGGGTGTCGGAGGGCGGCAGCACGGTGAAGGTGGCGGTGTCGGTGCCGGTGTTGCCGGAGGAGTCGGTCGCCGTGCAGGTCACCTCGGTGGTGCCGACGGGGAAGCGCGAGCCGGGGGCGGGGTCGCAGGTGACGGGCAGCTCTCCCTCCACCTCGTCCTCGGCGGTCGCGGTGAAGTCGATGGGGGCGCCGTTCTCGCCCGGGGCCTCGACGGTGCGGTCGTCCACGATGACGACGGGCGCGGTCACGTCGTTGACGGCGATGCTGATGGTCTGCCGGTAGTCGGGGTCGGGCTCGGGCTCGGGGTCTCCGGGATCGCCGTCCGGATCGCCGTCGCCGCCGTCCGGGCCGCCGTCGGGACTGCCGTCCGGACCTCCGTCGGGGCCGCCGTCGGGTCCGCCGTCCGGTCCACCGTCGGGGCCCTCGTCCTCGCCGCCGACGACACCGCCGACCACGCCGCCAACGGCCGCGCCCCCGTCGGCTCCGCCGTCGTCACCCCCGTCGGGCCCGCCGTCACCACCGTCGGGATCGCCCTCGCAGTCGTCGCCCGTGGAGCCACTGATCAGGCCGCCGAGCAGGCCGCCCAGCAGCCCCACGTTGTCCTCCTCGTCAACGCCGCCGACCAGGCCGGCCGCCAGCCCGAGCAGCGCTGCCTCGCAGTGGCCGGGACCGCCGGTGACGCCGACCGCCGCCCCGGCCGCCACGCCCGCCGCCACGCCGTCCTCGCCGCCCACGGCACCCCCGACAGCCCCTCCGACGGCAACGCCACCGCCGCCCGCGTCCGACTCGTCGCCGCCGTCCGGACCGCCCGCGACCCCGACCGCCGCCCCGGCGGCCACGCCCGCGACGGCGCCCTCGTCGCCGCCGCCCACCGCGCCGCCGACAACCCCGCCGACCGCTCCGGCGACGTGCCCGCCGTGGAGCCCCCGGTACGCCTCCCGCAGCTCCTCGGGCGTCGGCTCGCCGCTCGGCGCCCGGCCGTCCAGCAGGAACTGCACGGTGCAGTTCAGCACGGCGCCCTGCTCGGCGTACTCCGCCACCTCGATCCTCTCCGTGAAGGTGGCGACCTCGCCGCTGGTCACCGTCTGGCTCGACGGCTCCAGCGTGACGTCGAGCGCCGGATCGCAGCCCACCGTCTCGTAGCCGACGGTGGTGCGAAGGTTGGTCAGGCCCTCGGTGACGGACGCGCTGACCCCGCCCGCGTCGATCCCCGTGAACAGCCGCCCCCTGGTGGCCTCCACGACCGCCGCGGCCTGGCCCGGCTCGTGCGGCGGCTCGCTGCCCCAGTCGGCGGTGCCGTCGCCGTCGAGCCCGTCGCCGATGTCGGTCTCCACGTCCACCGCCAGGACCCGCACGCCCGCGGCCGTGAGCACGTCGATCGCGTCGTCCAGGGTGTGCCCCGCGCTCGGGTCGTGGCTGGAGGCGTCGCCGACCAGCACGACGACCGGGCTCGCGCCCTCGCGGAACTCCGTCGTCCCGCCGGCGCCGTTCCCGATCTGCCACAGCGCGTTGATCCAGTCCTCGGCCGGGCCGTCGCTGAACGCCCCCCGATCCGCGGTGAGGCGGTCCACCGCGTCCGCCACCTCGTTCAGGTCGTAGGTCAGTCCCTGCAGCACCTCGAACGCCCGCGCGCCGTCGACCTGGGCGTCGCCGTAGGCCGCCACCGCGAACCGCGAGTCGGGCTGCTGCTCGCGCACCGCGCCGGTGATGGCGTCCAGGTTGTCCTGCACGTTCTCGATGGTCGGCTCCATGCTCTGCGTGCCGTCCACCAGCAGCACCACCTCCGGCCTCGGCGGCACGACCGGCGTGCGCACCCGGGCCTCGGCGGTGGTCGCCTCGCCCGGGTCGAGCGCCGACTCCACCAGGGCGGGCGTCACGCCGGGATCGTCGGGGCCGCGGGCGTTCACCAGGGAGCCCGAGACGAGGACGAGCGTGAGCAGCATGGCGGCGGTCAGCAGCAGGCCCAGCGTGCTCGGCCGCCGGAAGCCAGGGCCCGGACGGCTCACGTGACCCAGGCGGATGCGCTGAAACCCCCGCACGGAACACCCCATTCGAGATCGGCGCATTCGAGATCATTCGAGACAGGCGCGCTGACCTCCACGGTCGCCCTCCGGGGCGGATCCCGCAGCGGGGAGCGAGCCAGACCTTCGGGAAGGGGCCGGTGCACGAAAGGGCGGACGCGCGGACAGGAACCCGCCGCGCGCCCGCACTCCCGAGAGCGTCGCGTGAACAGACGTCAGATCAGGCCCTGCCGCAGCGCGTACGCCACGGCGTGGGAGCGGTTTTTCAGATTCAGCCGTGTCATGACGGCGTGCAGCACGTTCTTGATCGTCCGCTCGGAGTAGGAGAGCTTCAGCGCGATGTCCGCCGTGTCGTATCCCTCGGCGACCAGCCGCAGCACCTCGACCTCCCTGGCCGCGAGCCCGGTGAAGTTCAGCCCCCGGGGTTCCAGGATCTGTCCCTGCACCCGGCCGACCTGGGCGAGCAGGCTGCCCAGCAGGTCGGGCGGGACGTACCCCTCGCCCTTCGCCACGGCGCCGATGACCTGCACCATGCGCTCGGGCGTCGCCTCGGAGCGGCGGACCACGCCGACGAAGCCGCACTCGGCGGCGTTGACCAACTGCTGCTCGTCGACGTGCGTGACGATCAGGACGCCGCGGGCCGAGGTACCGCGGTGGATCTGCCGCAGCAGACGCAGCACGTCGTCGTCGATGGCGTCGACGACCACGATGACCACCTGGGGCGGTTCGGCGCCGCCCTGCTCGGCCAGGCGGATCTCCGGCCTGGTGCGAAGATGACTTGCCACCCCCGCCCGCGAAATGGGGTCCTCGGCATGCAGGTCGACTAATACGCGATCCGTAGTAGTGGTGGTGGTGTTGTTCACGTGGTTGATCCCCCGATCACGCGTGACTCCCCCCGGCAGTTGGTGACGTGCTCGCTCAACTCGCCTGTCTCAACGCCCTGGGCCCCTGGGAGGCGGCCCCCCATTACCTGATTCCCCGGTAACCATAGGATTAATAAGGAAGCTTGACGATGGCTCAGAGGGAACCTTTGCTGCCCGAAAGTGTTCCTGTACGGCCGCTGTCGCGGGCTCCCGCGCGCCGTACGGTCCGGGCATGACTGTTTCGGCGAGCCTGGCTGAGTCCTCCGTCACCGTAGAGCCCGGTGCCGAGGAGCGAGTCGCGGTGCACGTGCTCAACTCCGGTGACACCGTGGAGGAGGTCACGTTCGAGGTGGTCGGGGCGTGCGCCGCCTGGGCCACGGTGGAGCCGGGCAGCCTCTCGCTCTATCCCGGCCGCTCCGGGGCCGCCATGCTCACGCTGCGGCCGCCGCGCGGCGCCGAGGTCCCGGCCGGCGAGACGCCGTTCGGCGTCCGGGTCGTGCCGACGAGCGAGGCGAGCGAGACGGTGGTCCCCGAGGGCACCGTCACCGTGACGCCCTTCACCGAGGTCACCGGCGAGCTGGTGCCGCGCGGCTCCCACAGCTCCTGGCGCGGCCGTCACAAGGTCGCGGTCGACAACACCGGCAACGTGCCGGCCAAGGTGACGCTGACCGGGCAGCAGGGAACCGAACGCGCCCGCCTGGCGTTCGAGCCCGCCGAGCTGGAGATCCCGCCGGGGCAGGCGAAGTTCGGGCAGCTCACCGTGCGCCCGGCCAACCGGGTGTGGCGCGGCTCGCCGATCACCCACCCCTTCCAGGCCGTGGTGACGCCCCAGGTGGCGGAGGGCGAGACGGCGCCCGCGCCGGTCGTCCTGGACGGGGCGTACGAGCAGCAGCCCATCCTGCCGAGCTGGCTGCCCCGCGCGCTGCTGGCGGCCGCGGTGGTGGCGATCCTGCTGGTCGGCCTCTGGTACTCGGTGCTGCGGCCCACCGTGGAGTCGGCGGCGCGGGAGGCGATCACGCCCGAGGCCATCCAGGACGCCCAGGACACCGAGGGCAGCTCGGACGGCGGCAGCGAGGGCGGACAGTCGGTCGGCGGCGGCAGCGGGGGCGCCGACGCCGGCGGTGCCGACGGCGGCATCGACAGCGGCGTCACCGGGGGCACCGGCGGCACCGAGGAAGAGCCCGGCGGCGGTGGCCCGGGCGGCACGGGCGGGTCGGACGGCGCCGGCACGGGTGGGCCGGACGGCGGCGAGACGGTGACGGGGCCGACCAGCGACCGGCGGCAGATCCAGGACGCCGTGGGCGGCGAGAGGGAGGAGGACGTCGTGATGACGGTGCCCGAGGGCAGCACCTTCGAGCTGACCGACGTCCTGGTGCAGAACCCGCAGGGAGACGCCGGATCGCTGGTCATCTCCAGCGGCGGGGAGCCGCTGTGGAGCATGGCGCTGGAGAACTTCCGCGACTGGGACCAGCACTTCGTCTCGGGGATCGCGGTGCCCGCCGGGGGCGAGATCACGGTGTCCCTGGACTGCCGGGAGGTCGGCACGCCGGTGGGCGCGCCCGAGCTGTCCGAGTGCTCCGAGGCGGTCTTCGTCAGCGGGGTGCTGACGGCGAACTGACGCGGGCACGGGCCGGGGCCGGTTCGCACCGACGCGGAACGCACGGGCCGGGGTGCCGGGCCGCCGCCCGCACGGAAGCGCGCCCGTCCCGGGCCCCGGGCCCCGGAGCCGGGCCGGGCGCCCGTCGGGGTCGGTCACGCCTCGGGCGGCGCCTCCTCTTCTTCCTGAGCCCCGGCGTCCGTCGCGGTGCGCTGCACGAACTCGCCCTGCACGTCGGCCGGTTCCTCGTCCTCGCCCTCCGACTCGCTCTGCCGCTGCACCGGCGCCGGCGCGCCGGCCGGGGCCGCGGCCTCCGCGGGGGCGGGGGCGATGGCGGCGGGAGCGGGCTGGGACATGACGCGTTCGGCGGTGGCGGCGGCCTCCTGCTCGAAGCGGTCGGAGGGATCGCTGACGCGGATCCCGCCGGGCGCCTCCGTGCCGTCGACCGGGCCGCTCCGCTGCTGGATGACGTGGGTCAGCTCGTGGGCGAGGGTGGTCCGCCCCGTGCTCGAGGCGGGGTCGTAGGCGTCGCGCTGGAAGACCACGTCGCTGCCGACGGTGTACGCGCGGGCGCCGACGTCCTGGGCCGACTCGTGGGCGGCGGTGCCGGTGTGCACCCGCACGTCGGAGAAGTCGGCGCCGAGCCGGGCCTCCATGTCGCGGCGCACGTCGCCCTCCAGCGGGTCGCCGCCCGAGGCGATGACGTCGTGCACCGAGGAGCGCTCGGCGGTCTCCTCCGCGGCGTCGCCCGGCTCGCGCGGGAGCGCCGAGCCCACGGCGGCGTTGCCGACCGTCCGCTGGAGGGTGCCCATGCCGTGCCGCCCGATCACGTCGGGCCGGCCGGCGACGGCGGCGCGCAGCAGGTGCGGCAGCTCCGCCGGGGTGTCGAGCGCCCCCGGCGTACGCCGCTGCCGGGGGGACTCGTCGTGCTCGTGTTCGTGCTCGTGTGCGTGCATCTGGCTCTCCCCTCGCGTCCAGCGTGACGGCGGGGAACGGCGGCCGTCCAGACCGGGCGATGGCGGGCGGAGGCAGAGTGCGCTGCCCCATCGGGCAGCCGGCCGCCCGTCGTCAGACCCGGCCCGCCTCCCGCGCCGCGCGCAGCAGCCTGAGCTGGCCGATCTCGGCGGCGTTCTTCATCAGCTCGGCGTTCACCCAGCCGGTCATGTGGGCGACGGTGTGCTCGGGGTCGCGCTGCCACGGGAGGGGGGCGGTGGCGTCCAGCTCGGCGTCGGTGAGGCCCACCAGGGCCGCCAGCCACTCCTCGCGCAGGCCGCGCAGCCACGCGATGGCGGCGTTCCCGTCCCCTGGCCAGGTGATCTCCTCCCGCGCCCGGGGCGTCCGGCCGCGCGCGTGGGCGACGGCTGTGCTCCACCACCAGCCGATGTGCCAGCTCAGCCAGCCGATGGTGGGGACCGGCACGGGCTCGGGTTCGGTCTCGGCCCAGTCCGGCACCCACGCCCCGGTGGCATCCCGCCGCACCGTCCAGCAGTGCGGCGCGGGCTCCCACAGGAAGTCCTCGGGCGCCAGGCGGTCGAGGTGATAGTCGAACAGCGCCCAGGTCAGGTCGAACTGCCAGCGCAGCAGGTCACGTCGGGATCGGCTCACCGGCCGACCCTGACACGCCGTCGGGCTCCTGGCCAAGCGGATATGCGGTGCGGCGCCCGCCCAGCGGCGGGCCGAGCCAGCCGGGCGCCTGCTGCCGGAACGCCTCCGGCGGCAGCCCGCCCGCGCCCTCCGGGACCGCGCCGAGCAGCGGCGCCCCGGCCGCCTCGGGGAGGTCGGCGAGGTTGCAGGTGGCCGCGAGGTCGGGCGCGGCGGGCCAGCTGCCGATCACCACCCCGGGGCAGGCCAGGCCGCGGGCCCGCAGCGCCTCGGCGGTCAGCGCGGTGGCGTTGAGCGTGCCGAGCCCGGCTCTGACGACCACCAGCACCGGCGCGTCCAGCAGCCCGGCGGCGTCGGCGAGCGTGCCGCCGACCTCGTCGAAGCGGACCAGCAGCCCGCCCGCGCCCTCCACCAGCACCAGGTCGTGACCGGCCGCCAGCTCCTCGGCGGCCTTGGCGACCTCCGCCGGGCGGACCGGCGGCAGCCCGGACCGGCCGGCGGCGGTCGCGGGTGCGAGCGGCTCGGGATAGCGGCCCAGCTCCCGGACGGTCACCCCGCCCGCGAGCCGCGCCACCGTCGCAGCGTCGCCCGGCTCGCCGTCGCCGACCCCGGTCTGGGCGGGTTTGAGCACGGCGACCGAACGCCCCGCCGCGAGCGTGACGGCCGCGATGGCGGCCGTCACGATCGTCTTGCCGACGCCCGTGCACGTCCCGGCCACGACCAGGACCCGCCCGCCGCGCTCCGGCCCTCCGGGACGGCAGGCGCTGCCACCCGCCGCGTCGGCCGCGCGCCCAGCGCTGCTCATCGCCGTCATCGCCGCCGCCCTTCTACCCCGCCCGCGCGGCCGCGAGTGCCGCCGCGCAGATCCGGGCCAGGTCGGCGTCGTTCGTGACATAGGGCGGCATGGTGTAGATCAGGTCCCGGAACGGCCGCAGCCACACGCCCTCGCCCACCGCCGCGCGGGTCGCCGCCGCCATGTCCACCTCGTGGTCGAGCTGGATCACGCCGATCGCGCCGAGCACCCGCGCCTCCCGCACGCCGGGCAGCCGGGCCGCCTCTGCCAGGCCCCCGCGCAGCGCGCCCTCGACGCGGGCGACCTCGGCGTGCCAGTCGCCCGCCAGCAGCAGCCCGATGGAGGCGTCCGACACGGCGGCGGCCAGCGGGTTGCCCATGAAGGTGGGGCCGTGGGCCAGCACCGGCACCTCGCCGCGCGAGATGCCCTCGGCGACGCGCGGCGTGCACAGCGCGGCGGCCATCGTCAGGTAGCCACCCGTGAGGGCCTTGCCCACGCACATCACGTCCGGGCACACGCCCGCGTGCTCCGCCGCGAAGAGCACGCCGGTCCGCCCGAAGCCGGTGGCGATCTCGTCGAAGACCAGCAGCACGTCGTGCGCGTCGCACGCCTCGCGCAGTGCCCGCAGATAGGCGGGGGAGTGGAACCGCATCCCGCCCGCGTTCTGCACCACCGGCTCCACGATCACCGCGGCCAGCTCGTCGGCGTGCCGCTCGATCAGCGCGGTCAGCTCGCGGGCGTACGCCGGGTCGGGCTCGGCGTCGAAGCCGGTCGGTGGCGCGTCGGCGAAGACCTGGGCGGGCAGCACGCCCGACCAGAGCCGGTGCATCCCGCCGTCCGGGTCGCACACCGACATGGGGTGCCAGGTGTCGCCGTGGTAGCCGCCGCGCCAGGTCAGCAGCCGCTGCTTGCGCGGGCGGCCGGCCGAACGCCAGTGCTGCAGGCACATCTTGATCGCCACCTCGACCGACACCGAGCCGGAGTCGGCGAGGAAGACATGCTGGAGAGGCTGCGGCGTGATGTCCACCAGCCGCTTGGCCAGCCGCACCGCGGGCTCGTGCGTCAGCCCGCCGAACATCACGTGGCTCATCCGCTCCAGCTGGTCGCGGACGGCGGCGTTGAGCACCGGGTGGTTGTAGCCGTGGATCGCCGACCACCAGGACGCCATGCCGTCCACCAGCTCCGTCCGGCCCCAGGCGGGCTCGGCCAGGGTGAGCCGCACGCCCGACGCGGAGGCCACGACCAGCGGCGGCTCGGCGCCCGGCATCGGGCCGTACGGGTGCCACACGTGCGCGCGGTCGAGGGCGAGCAGCGTGTCCGGCTTCAGCGGCCCGGGCAGCGGCTCCGGCATGGGGGTACCTCCCAGGCCCTCAGGGCCCGGGGGAGGCTCGGGGCGGGACTCACGCATTGGGCGGCAGTTCCGTCCCCGCGCCCCGGCGGCGTACGGCCACCAGGTCGGCGCGGTGCGCGGGCAGGGTCGGGGTGCCGGCGCCCTCCACCTCGAAGCCGGCGTCGGCGATCATCTCCAGGTCGGCCTTCCCGGCCTGGCCCTCGCTGGTGAGGTAGTCGCCGAGGAAGACGGAGTTGGCCACGTGCAGGGCGAGCGGCTGCAGCGAGCGCAGGTGCAGCTCGCGGCCGCCGGACAGCCGCACCTCCACGTCGGGGAAGACGAAGCGGGTCATCGCGAGGATGCGCAGCGCCCGCTGCGGCGTGAGGTTCCACTCCCCGGCCAGCGGGGTGCCCTCGAAGGGCATGAGGAAGTTGACCGGCACCGAGTCGGGGTCCAGGCCGCGCAGCGAGAACACCACGTCGACCAGGTCGGCGTCGCTCTCGCCCATGCCCGCGATCAGGCCCGAGCACGCCGACAGGCCGGCCGCCCGCGCCTCCCGCACTGTCGCGACTCGGTCGTCGAAGCCGTGGGTGGTGCAGATGTCGCCGTAGGCGGCCTCGGAGGTGTTGAGGTTGTGGTTGTAGGCGTGGACGCCGGCCTCCTTCAGCCGCTCGGCCTGCCCCTCGGCGAGCAGGCCGAGGCAGGCGCAGACCTCGACGCCGGCGTGGCGTTCCCTGATGGCCGCCACCGTCTCGCAGACCCGGTCCACGTCCCGCTCGCTGGGGCCGCGCCCGCTGGCCACCAGGCACACCCGCTTGGCGCCTCCGGCCACGCCCGCGCCGGCCGCCGCCGCGGCCTCCTCGGGCTTCAGCCAGCTGTACTTGAGGACGTCCGCCTTCGAGCCCAGCCGCTGCGAGCAGTAGAAGCAGTCCTCGGGGCACATACCCGACTTCAGGTTCACCAGGTAGTTCAGCTTCACCCGGCGCCCGAACCACCGGCGGCGCACCTTCCCGGCCGCGGCCACCACCTCCAGCAGATCGTCGTCGGAGGTGGCCAGCACGGCCAGGGCCTCCTCGCGGGTGGGCGGGGCGCCGGGGTCGGGGCGCAGCCCCTTGTCCACCAGGGAGTTGAGCAGCTCCGTCAGGTCCATGGCACCCGATCCTGTCCCAGCCCGATTCGCGCGGCCAAGGCCGAAAGCGACAACGGTGCCCGGCGTGCGTGTGTGCATCGCCACATGTCACCAGGCCAGGCGAGTAGCTACCGTCAAGGAGCCGAGGCGTCGGTTAGGGGAAACCGACAACGGAGCGCGCATGGAGGGGCCCATGGTGTTCGACTGGCTCGACGCGGAGCGCGAGCGGCGCCGCCGCGCCGGGCTCACGCGCGCGCTGCGCCCGCGCGCCGCCGCCGACGCCACGCTGGACCTGGCGAGCAACGACTACCTCGGCCTGGCGCGCCACCCGGAGGTCACCGCAGCGGCGGCCGACGCCGCCCGCCGCTGGGGTGCCGGCTCCACCGGCTCCCGCCTGGTCACCGGCTCCACCGAACTGCACGCCCGGCTGGAGTCGGAGCTCGCGGCGTTCTGCGGCTTCGAGGCCGCGCTCGTCTTCGCATCCGGCTACGCCGCCAACCTCGGCGCCCTCACCGCCCTCGCCGGCCGGGGCACCCGGCTGGTCTCCGACGCGGGCAACCACGCCTCGCTGATCGACGGCTGCCGCCTGTCGCGCGCCGAGACCGTGGTGGTGCCGCACGCCGACCCGGAGGCGGCGGGCGAGGCGTTGCGCGGGCACGCCGGCGGGCGGGCGCTGGTGGTGACCGACGGCGTCTTCTCCGCCGACGGCGACGCGGCGCCGCTGCGGGAGCTGGCCGCGGTCTGCCGCGAGCACGGCGCGGCGCTGATGGTCGACGACGCCCACGGCCTCGGCGTGCTCGGCGAGGCCGGTCGCGGCACCCCGGCCGCCGCCGGGCTGGCCGGGGCACCCGGCGTCGTGGCGACCGTCACCCTCTCGAAGTCCCTCGGCAGCCAGGGCGGCGCGGTGCTCGGCCCGGCCCGCGTCATCGAGCACCTGGTCAACGCCGCCCGCACCTTCATCTTCGACACGGGCCTGGCCCCGGCCGCCGCCGCGGCGGCGCTGGCCGCGCTGCGGGTGCTGCGCCGCGAGCCGGAGCGGGCGGGCCGGGCGCGGGCCGCCGCCGCCGGGCTGCACCGCGGCCTCGCCGCCGCGGGGCTGGCCGCCACCCGCCCCGACGCCGCCGTGGTCTCCGTCCGCGCGCCCTCGCCGGAGGCGGCGGTGGCGTGGGCGGCGCGCTGCCGCGAGGCGGGCGTGGCGGTGGGCTGTTTCCGGCCGCCGTCGGTGCCCGACCCCCGGCTGCGGCTGACCGGCCGGGCGGTGCTGACGGCCGCGCAACTGGCTCGCGCGGTCGGCGTCGTCACCAGCGCCGCTCCGCCCGGCGCCAGCAGGGCGTAGAAACCGGTACCGCTGTTGTGCCGCCCGGCGTTCCCGCACCCGGCGGGGCGGCGGAGGGGCGGGCGCGGCCGCCGCCCGGCCCCGGCCGCCGGGCGCCCGTTTCGTGCCGTCGGCGTCGCCGCAGGAAGTTGCGTCCCAAGGATTGACGTGCGCGAACCGGACGCCTAACGTGCCGGTGAATCGAGTACAGGCCCGAAAGTTCGTTCGGCTGTGTCGTGACCGCGCGCGGCAGCCCGCCCCTGGGGTGGTGTGAGCCCTGCGGAATCCGTATCCGGCTTCACGAGGAGAGGCGGACTGGTGACCAGATAGCAAACGTTTTCTGGGAACCGGTTGCTCACCTCCCCCATGAGAACTCGAAGGAGAGCAGTACATGAGCAGCGCAAAGAGGCGTTGGATGCTCGGCGGCGCGGCACTGAGCATCGTCGTCAGCCTCGCCGCGTGCGGCAGTGACGACGAGGGCGGCTCCGGCTCCGGTGACGGGCCGGTCACGCTGAAGCTGTGGAGTGACAAGCCGGGCATCGAGCAGTCGGTGAAGGCGTTCAACGACGCCCACGACGACGTGCAGATCCGTGTCACCGAGGTCCCGGCACCCGACATCCCCAACAACCTCAACAACGCCAACGAGGCGGGCGACCCCTCCAGCTCCGCCTGCCTGGCCCAGACCGACAACCGCCAGGGCGGCGCGCTCATGGCCCAGGGCATCATCACCGACATCGGCGAGTACCTCGACCCGCACGCCGACGAGTTCGCCGAGGGCGCGATCGACTCCATGAGCATCGCGGACACGGTCTACGGGGTGCCCAACCAGCGCCAGCCGATCTTCACCGCCTTCTACGCCCCGGCCTTCGAGGAGCGGGGCCTTGAGTACCCGACCACCTGGGAGGAGGCCATCGAGGTCGGCAAGGAACTGCGCGAGGACGGCATCTACATCTTCAACCTCGCCGGCGAGGACCCCTCCACCTGGATGAACATGGCCTGGCAGGCCGGCGCCCGCTGGTACTCCGTCGAGGGCGACGCCTGGAAGATCAACTTCACGGACGAGGCGTCCCACTACGCCTCCGACATCATGCAGCAGCTCCTCGACGAGGACCTGGTCGAGCGCATCTCCTACGCCGAGTACGCGGCGATGATGCAGCAGTACGACAAGGGCAGGATCGCCATGCGCCAGCTCTCCACCTGGCAGCTCGCCGGCTGGCAGGCCAACCTGGAGCAGACCCTCGGCGACTACGAACCCGCCCCGAACCTCGGCGTGATGGACCAGGAGCCGATCTCGGCGGCCGACACCGGCGGCTTCGTCGTCCCCTCGCTGTGCGAGCACCCGGAGGAGGCCGTCGAGGCGGCGGTGTGGCTGTCCACCTCCGAGGCGCCGGTCACCGCCCTGGCCGACCCGGCCGAGGGCTCCGGCTACTTCCCGGCCGTCGCCGACCCCGAGCCGTACCTGGACGCGCTCGTCCCCCACGAGCTCTTCGGCGAGCACGCCGACCAGACGGTCCCGGTGATCCAGGAGTCCGAGAACTACGCCGAGGGCTGGGTCTACGGGCCCAACTCCCGTGCCATGTACGAGGAGCTGGCCGACCAGTGGGGCAAGGCGATGAACGGTGAGATCACCGTGGACTCGATCCTGGAGCACATGCAGGAGTGGACCGTCAACGACCTGCGTGAGATGGGCGTGAACGTCGTCGAGTGACGCGCGCTCCCCTTCCTCACCACGAGTCCTGACCCCATGACACGTGAGGAGCACTGGCAGATGTCGATCACCGCCACCAGGGCGGAGCCGAAGGGGACCGCGGCGCCCAGCCGCCGCGGTCCCCGCCGGGCACCCCGCTGGCACACCCTCCGCGCCCTCAAGGGCATGGGATTCGCCGCCCCCTTCTTCCTCGGATTCCTCCTCGTCTTCGTCGTCCCCGTGGGCTACGCGATCTGGGAGAGCCTGCACACCGAACGAAGCTCGGGACTTGGCATCGGCGGCCAGCAGAAGGTCTTCGTCGGCTTCGACAACTTCTCCAAGGCCCTGTCCGACGGGGACTTCTGGGACTCGGTCCTCCGGGTCCTGTCCTTCGCCTGCTTCCAGATCCCCGTCATGCTCGGCCTCGCGCTGACGATGGCGCTGCTGCTGGACACCCTCGCCACGACCACGGCCCACCGCTACCGGCTGGCCTTCCTCATCCCCTACATGATCCCGGGCATCGTCGCCGCGCTGATGTGGATGTACCTCTACAGCCCGCGTCTCGGCCCGCTCACCGACATCTTCGACTTCTTCGGCGTCGACGCGAACTTCTTCGCCTCGGAGATGCTCTGGATCTCCATCGGCAACCTGCTGACCTGGCACGGCGTCGGCTACAACATGCTGATCATCTACGGCGCCCTGCGCGCCGTGCCCCGCGAGCTCTTCGACGCCGCCCGCATGGACGGCGCCTCCGAGCTGCGCATCGCGCTGTCCATCAAGGTCCCCTACGTGCGCGGCGCGCTGGTGCTGACCGGCATGCTCTCGATCATCCAGATGCTGCAGATCTTCAACGAGCCGCTGCTCTTCCGCCAGGTGGCCCCGGACACCGTCACCAAGAGCTACACGCCGATCATGATGATCTACTACCAGGCGTTCGACAGCAACGACTACGGCTACGCCGCGGCCCTGTCGATCATCCTCGCGCTGATCGTGGGCGTGATCTCCTTCCTCTTCTACACGTTCGCGAACAGGCCACAGCCATGACCGCCTCCCGACAGACTCCCGAGGAACTGCCCGTCGGCGTTCACCAGTCCAGGGCCTGCCGCGGCATGGTCCTGCTGGGCCTCGGCCTGCTGGTGATCTACTCGATCGCCCCGGTGTGGTGGCTGATCGTCTCCGCCACCAAGGACCAGCACGGCCTGCTCTACTCCAACGGGATGTGGTTCGAGGACTTCCGCCTCTTCGACAACATCGACACCGTCCTCACCTACCGGGACGGCATCTTCCTCACCTGGCTGCGCAACTCCCTGCTCTACGCGGGCGTCGGCGCGGCGGTGTGCACGCTGATCTCGCTGGCCGCCGGGTACTCCCTCTCCCGCTTCCGGTTCCCCGGCCGCGGCATCGCGCTCGGCGCCGTGATTGGCTCCTTCCTCATCCCCTACGCCATGCTGACGCTGCCGCTGTACCTGGTGTTCTCGGAGATGGGCCTGGTGGACACCCCCTGGGCGATCCTCATCCCGTCCTTCATCAGTCCGTTCTCGGTCTACCTCGCCAAGGTCTACACCGACGGCGCCGTGCCCGAGGAGCTGATCGAGGCCGCCAGGATCGACGGCGCGGGGGAGCTGCGCATCTTCTTCCAGATCGTGGTGCGGCTGATGTCCACGGGCGGTGCGACCGTCTTCCTGCTCTCCTTCGTCCAGAACTGGAACCAGTTCTTCCTGCCGCTGACCATGCTGCGCGGCGACGAGAAGTGGACGCTGAGCCTGGGCCTGTACTACTGGAACGCCCAGCGCACGACCAACGAGGTCGACCTCACCGCCCTGGTGCTCACCGGCGCCCTGCTCTCGGTGATCCCCCTGGCGATCTTCATGATCGCGCTCCAGCGCTTCTGGCGGACCGGCCTCACCCTGGGAAGCCTCAAGTGACGCCGCCCCCATAACGCCCCGCGCCCCCGGCTCGCCGGTCCGCGAGTCACCCTCATGGCCGCGCGGGCCGGCGGCTCGCGGTCGGGCGCTCCTGGCCGCGAGGAGCTGCACAAAGGGTTTCACAACCAAACGCCCTCACACCCGGAGGATCCCCGGTGCACTACGCCACCGAGCCCAGCAAGCGCTCTCAGCCGCCCAAGGCCGCCCTGGCCATGGCCGACGACCTGCCCGGCATGCTGTTCAGCCCGTCCCAGTGGGTCAGACTGCGCAAGCTCACCGAGCTGCACGAGGGCACGGTGCTCACGGAGTTCACCTCCCCCGGGGCCCGCGCGGTCCTCGCCGAGACCGAGGTGCTCATCACCGGCTGGGGCAGCCCGCGCCTGGACGAGGCCACCCTGGACGCCGCCCCCCGCCTGCGCGCCGTGCTGCACGCCGCCGGATCGGTCAAGGGCCACCTCACCCCCGCCTGCTGGGAGCGCGGCGTGCAGGTCTCCACCGCCGCGCAGGCCAACGCCGAGCCCGTCGCCGAGTACACCCTCGCGATGATCTTCCTCGCCCTCAAGCGCGTACGCGCGGCCACCGCCGTCTACCGCGAGCGGCGCCGCTACATCGACGTGCTGCGGGAGTTCCCCGGCATCGGCAACCACGAGCGGCGGGTCGGCCTGGTCGGCGCCTCCCGCATCGGCCGCCGCGTCGTCGAGCTGCTGCGCCCCTTCTCCCTCGACCTCGCCATGGCCGACCCCTACCTCGGCCCGGAGGAGGCTCGGCTGATGGGCGTACGCCTGCTGCCGCTGGACGAGCTCCTCGCCCAGAGCGACCTCGTCAGCCTGCACGCCCCCGCCATCCCCGCCACCCGCCACATGATCGATGCCCGGCGCCTGGGCCTGTTGCGCGACGGCGCCGTGCTGCTGAACACCGCGCGCGGCTCGCTCATCGACCAGGACGCCCTCGTCGCGGAGCTGGTCTCCGGCCGCATCGAGGCGGTCCTCGACGTCACCGAGCCCGAGGTGCTGCCGCCCGACTCGCCGCTCTACACCCTCCCCAACGTCTGGCTGACCCCGCACCTTGCGGGCGCCCAGGGCGGCGAGGTGCACCGCCTGGCCGAGGTGGTCCTCACCGAGCTGGAGCGCTACACCGTCGGCCTGCCGCTGGAGCACCCGGTCCACGTCGAGGAGCTGGAGCGCATCGCCTGAGCCCTGTCCCGGCGCCCGTGCCGTCGGGTGCGCCGCCCGGCCGTTCCCGCGCGGGCGGCGCACATCGCTCAGGGCAGGCAGGAGCCGGTGGCGGATCGGTGCAAGCGACCGCACCGCCATTCTGGTGAACACCGTGGACCCCAAACTCGTCGTCGCCGCGTTCGGCATGGACCCGCAGGCCGCCCTGATCTGTCTCGCCGACCACATCGATGCCGGACGGGAAAACCCACCTGCCCCGAAGTCAGCGGCCGTGATCTACTGCCGATCATGCCGTTGCTGCTGCTGGACCTCGACAACACCCTGGTCGACCGCGATGCGGCTTTCCGGGACGCCGTCGCCGCCTTCCTCGCCGAGCACGGCCTGCCCGACACCGATGTCACGTGGGTGATGACCGTCGACGCGAGCGGCTATACCTCCCGTTACGAGGTCGCCGCTGCCCTGGCCGACCGATATGGAGACATGGTGCCGGCCACCGCCATCCACGTCCTGGTCGACAACGGCGCCGCTGACCGCGTCGTCCTCGCGCACTCCACTCGCGAGGCCCTGGGCAAAGCGCAGGCGAACGGCTGGACCTGCGTGATCGTCACCAACGGCCGCACCGCCCAGCAGGAAACCAAGATCCGTCAAGCGGGACTGGACCAGCTCGTCCACGGCTGGATCATCTCCGAGGACGTCGGTCACAAGAAGCCGGAACCGAAGATCTTCCAGGCGGCAGCGGAAATCGTCGGCACCTCCCTCTCCGGGGCGTGGGTCGTCGGCGACTCACCGCACGCCGACATCGCGGGTGCCAACGCACTCGGTCTTCGAAGCGTGTGGGTCTCCGATGGCCAGCCATGGACCCAGGACGCCTACCAGCCCACTCACATCGCCGCCGATATCGCCTCGGCGATCAACCACGTCATCCACACGCCGAGATAAAGCCGAACCCGTGACGTTTCGGCGGCACCTTGGACGAGTGCCAGCTCGTCGACGGTGCCGCTGGGCGCCCGTCTCATTCAATTGAGACCAAGGCCAGGACGTCGTCCGGCAAGGCGGGAGTCGGCCAGTCGGGCTCGGAGTGCCAATCCCGCCATCTCGCCTCCGTCGCGAACGGCCCGACACGCCCCTCGATCATTGCCACGGCCTCCTCGCGGGCCTTCTCGACTGCCCGATGATCAGCCTCGCTCACCACGCCGAGCCGACGGCCGTGGTCGTACTCTCCTTCGTCCTTCCAGTCCCACCGCGCCAGGTCAGGCGCTATCACCAGGTCCAAGACGAGGTCGAAGGTGTCGAAGCCCAGAGCCGTGCGGTGCATCGGCCGCTGGAAGTTGACGTACCACTGCGTCAGTCGATGGTCGCCTGAGACGTCGTAGAACGCGTTCACGCTGAACCATGCCCGGGGCGGGACCCACTGCAGGAGCGCCGTACCGTGCCAAGACCAGCGGCCGAGCTGCCAGCTGCCACGGGCGAGGTTCGGCTGGGCCTGGCGCCTCACGGCCTCGTCCCCGGTCAGCAGCCACTCGATCCAGGTCGTCGCGGCCAACTTTTCCGCGCCGGGCCGGCACCCCAGGACAAGCGCCTCGGCCCCGTCGTCAAACGACATGGAACGCGTGAGCGCTCCACACCTTGTGACGGAACACGTCACGTCGAACAGCGGTCTCCCCCTGCCGGAACCGTCGCATAGCGCACCTCCTGGCATCAGGACGCGCAGCGCCGTCGCCCAGGTTGCACGTCGGGCCACTCGCCGCCACACCGCAATCAGCCCGAGCAGCCGTGTCCCGTGCGTCTGCTTGCTGGGGGTGAATCCTGCCCGCTGTGCGACTGCGGCAGGTGCGGGATTCTCCGGCTCCACCGGGATCACCGCTTCCTGCCCGCCCTCACTGGCCGCGTACTGGGGACGCCAGGAGGACCGCGCGGGGTGGCCAGGCCGCGCCCCCTCCAGGACGGGTAGAGGCCGTACGCGACATTCACCTGACCGGGACGGGAGTCAGGCCCTCTCCTTCGAACCGCAAGTCGATCGTCCCCGCGAGCGCCTCGTCGGCGCCCGCCCGGATGACGAACGCGCGGAGTGACCCGGCAATCTCCCACTGTTCCCGACCGTGCCGGAAGTACGCTTCGACGCCCTCGTGTGTGCCGGGACCGCCGTTGCCGTCATCACAGCCGTGACCACCGGCCAGCTCGCCCCCCGCTGACCACACGATCGGGGCGTACAGGACCACCACCCGGTCCCGTGCGCAGGCTCGATCACGTTGCGCGGGTGTCCGGGTCGTTCGCTGATGGCGAGGGAGACCACGAAAGAGAGGAACCCCGGCCGACGCGCGGCTGGGGTTCCTCAAGGCGGTGAGTATCGGTCAGCAGGTGAAGTGGCCCACGCCGTAAACCGCTCGTCTACGCGTCGGCGGACCGCACCACATCGCGATCACCGTGGATCCGGCTGGTCATTGCTGCAGGGTGAGCAGGCCCGGCCGCCACGGCAGCTGGTCGTAGGGGGTGTCCGGCGGGGTGCCGAGGGGCAGGCCCTGGTAGAGGAACTCCATGTTGCAGGGGTCGATGGTCTTGGTCTGGTCGGGGTTGTGGCGGACCAGGTCACCGTGGCTGATGTCGTTGGTCCAGGTGGCGCCGCTGTTGGCCTTGCCCGCGAAGGGGTTGTCCTCGGTGGCGGCCTGCGGGGTCCACTCACCGTCGAGGCTGGAGGCGGTGAAGGAGCGGAAGTAGCGCCCGTTGGCGCCCATCGCCTCGACGATCATGAGGTACTGGTCCTGGCCCTCGACCTTGTAGACCTCCACCCCCTCGAACAGATTCTCCCTGGTGTCGGTCATGATGGTCTCGTAGGAGGAGCCGAAGCTGCTGGGGAAGTTCCCGATCGGCATGCTGGACCGGTAGATGTTGCCGTTGTCGCCGGCGAAGAACATGTACATGTTCTGGTCGTCAGCGATCATGGTCTGGTCGATCGGGGCGTCGGGGGAGATGCTGCCGGTGAACAGCTCCTGGGGCTCGGACCAACTGTTGGGGTCGGTGGGGTCGGTGGAGGTGCTGTAGAAGAAGGGCCACTGACCCCACTGGGACGCCATCACCCAGATGTCCCTGGGCGCGAAGTAGAACAGCGTGGGCGCCACCGTGCCCACGTTCATCTGGGTCTGGGGGGCCGAGGCCATGTCCGGCCAGTCCGTGAAGGGAGCGAAGCCCATCGAGCCGTACCCGGACTCGGTGAAGATCGAGCCGTAGACCAGGTGCTGGCCGTTGTGGACGACGTTGGTGAAGTCCTTCAGCGAGACCGACCCGTTGGCCGGCTCCGCCAGCGCATCCGTCGAGGACCAGTTGTACGTCGATGGAAGAGAACACTGCTTGGTGTCGCTGGTGCCCGCCTGGGCCGGGTTGCCGACGAGCAACGCCGCCACCGCGGCCGAGGCCGCGACCGCGGCGGTGAGCATCGCGGACAGACGCCCGCGGCTGATTCTTCCTATTCGCATGGGGGGACTCCTAGTGCCTGACTGATTCCTGAGTAAGCGGTTCCGGTCGGCCTCGTTCCGCCGGAGGCTGTCCGGACTGTCGATGTGGTGCGCTACGTTTCAGCCCTTGATGGCGCCGATGAGCACTCCCTTCTTGAAGTGGCGCTGGACGAAGGGGGAGAGGACGGCGACGGGCAGCAGCGCGAGGATCATGACGGCGGCCTGCGCGGCGAGGCTGGGCACCTGGCGGCTGGCGATCATCTCCGACATGCCGGCGGGCCGCTGGCGGCGTACGACGATCTGGTAGAGCACGTTCTGCAGCGGCAGCTTCTCGAACCTCTCCGGCTGCGCTCGGAGCGTGGGTTCGGCATGTCGTCAGCGACCCTCCATGGTTCTGCCTCATCGCAAAATCCAAGATTCCCGTGATACGTAGGACGAATGATCGAAGCGCTTCGACGTCTGGCTGAGGTTAGGAGCCGTCAGCGGAGCGCACAAGTCTTGCGGCAGAAGTTCGAGGGGATCTGGCAACGTTACCGTCGGGTTCCAGCCGGCACCGCAAGCCGTTGTCACGCGATCTCTTGACAGAATCAGGACCCTGGCTGGGTAGCGAAGCGCTTCGATGATGAGAGTGGATCCTCCGCTACTGCGGGGGAACACCCACCGCTCCGCACCGGAGACGGCGCGGTCCCACGATGCAGGGACGTTCCAAGGGCCATGGGCAACCCGCCGCTTCCTGACGGGACACCGGCCGAGGCGGGCGTTCGCGATGATCGACACCTCGAACAACTATGCCCAGGGCCGCAGCGAGACCCCCGCGAGCGCCTCGTCGGTGCCCGCCCGGATGCCGAACGCGCGGAGTGACCCGGCAATCTCCCACTGTTCCCGACCGTGCCGGAAGTACGCTTCGACGCCCTCGCGCGTCCCGGGACCGCCGTTGAGATAGCGAACGAGCAGCTCATCTTTGCCTGCGAGGTGTGCATCCACATCGTCCAGGTGCAGCGGGGACGGAGTGGTGATGCCGTCGGACAGCTTCACTTCATGCATCCGGCGATTCTTGGCGCCAGAGCCGCCTCGCGCCATCGGATTCCGCGGGACGTCGCGCAGAGCCACTCCCCGATGCCGACGTAGAGGGTGATACCGGTGGAGCCGCCGAGCTGGTCGGCGGCTCGCTGGACGCCGGATGCGATGCCGGCCTCGTTCTCGGTAACGCCGGTCACCGCGGCGTACTGCAAGCCGACAAGCCCGAAACCCATGCCGGCGGCGATGAGCAGCATCGCGGGAATCATCGCGACAGCATTCGCCTCGAGGTGTGCGGTGACGGCGAGGGCGGCCATGGCCAGCGCCGTGAAGCCGATCCCGGCCAGGGCACAGCCTGGGCACCCCAGCGTCCGAGCAGTTCGCCCCCGCCTTCACCGGCACCGACCCGTTCCTCACCAGCAGCCTTCTCGCCGTCGCAGGGCTGACGGCCGCCGGGGTGGTCGCTTGGCGTATCGCCATGCCCGCTTCCCCGCCCGGGGAAGCGGCCGGATGACTCGCCGACACGGCCAGCGAGGGCGCGGTCAACGCCGTCGTGAGCGTGCGGGGCCCCGCCGGCCGCGCCGAGTTCATCATCGACGACCGGGTGCCGACCGTGGCCGGCCTCGGCACCGACCCGGCGGCGCGGGACTGACCCGCCCCGTCCCGCCCCGCCCCTCCCGTGACGGAGACTCCCCGCCGGCTCGCGGGGGACCGGGTCCGGGAACCGGGGGACCGGGACGACGGACCCCCGACGGCGTCAGGCCGTCGGCAGCGCGGCCAGCCCTGCCACCGCGGGGGCGCCCACCCGCTCGATCCACGCCCCCGGCGCGTCGCCGGTCGGCATCACGATCGCCGTGTCGACGCCCAGTTCGGCGTACGGCCGCATCGCCGCCACGAAGCCGTCCACGTCGCCGTCGGACAGTTCCTCCCCGCCGTACAGGATCGTCGTGCGGATGGCGGCCGGGTCGCGCCCGACCGCCTCGCAGTGCCGCCGCAGCACCTCCAGCTTGTGGGCCACGTCCTCGGGCGACGAGGCGAAGAGGTTGCAGGCGTCGGCGTACTGCGCGACCAGGCGCAGCGTCTTGCGTTCCCCGCCGCCTCCGATGAGGATCGGCGGGCGCGGGCTGCTGACCGGGCTCGGGGAGCACAGCGTCTCGGCGAGCCGGTAGTGCGTGCCCAGATACGGGCCGTTGTTCTCCGGGTCCCACATCTGCAGGCAGATCCGCAGCGTCTCCTCCAGCCGCTCGAACCGCTCGGCGACCGGCGGGAACGCCACGCCCAGGCCGTGGTGCTCCCGCTCGTACCAGGCGGCGCCGATGCCGAGGGTGGCCCGGCCGCCGGAGAGCACGTCGAGGGTGGCGACGATCTTCGCCAGCAGCCCGGGGTGCCGGTAGGTCACCCCGGTGACGAGCTGGCCGAGCTGGACGGTGGAGGTCCGGGACGCCAGGAAGCCCAGGGTGGTGTAGCCCTCCAGCATGGGGTCCTCGGCCGGAGCCACCTGATCCATCTGAAAGTAGTGGTCCATCACCGACAGCCAGGCGACGCCGGCCTCCTCCGATGCCTCCGCGACGCGGACCAGCTCGGCCGGGATGGCCGCCGGTCCGCCCTCGACGGTGAAGTCCCACACGTGCACGCCAAGTCGCATCCCTTGTCCCTTCGCCGCTGCGCGGTCCGCACGCTACGTCCTGGAGCGCGCTCCAGGACAAGTCCCGCGACGGCACGGCGTGTGGTAGCGGGTGGTACAGTAGTGACTAGCACGTGTGTACGCCCGTCGCGGCGTCCGTGCCCCTCTTATCCCCACGGCGCTCCGGAAGCGCCTCACCACCACCGCGGCTGTCTCCTCAGTGCCGCTGCGGCTGCCACCAGCGCCACCGCTGTCGCGCCCCGCGCGCCGACCGTGCCGCGCCGCCGCCGGTGAAGGTCCGCCGTGTTCACGGCCCGTTCCCCCTACCCCCTCCTGTCTGCGCACCCCCCTCTCACCAAAGGATCGGCAACCACCATGTCCGCCCCATCCACCACAGCAGCACCCACACTCACACCAGCACCCACAGTCACACCAGCACCCACACGCACAGCCGCACCCACCGAATCCGGCGACGGGCTGGTCGCCGTCACCGGCGTTCTCGATCTCCTCGGAAACCGGGCCGTCCTGCGGCCCGTGAGCTGCCTGCCCGGCGACGACGACCCGCAGCTGACGCCCGCTCAGCTACGCCGCCACGGGCTGCGGCGCGGCGACCTGGTCGAGGGCGCCGCCCCGCCCGCCCCCGGCGGGCGCCGGGCCGGGACCCGCCAGCTCGCCCGCGTCGACCGCGTCAACGGACGCACGCCCGAATCCCTCGCCGGCCGCCCCGACTTCGCGGCCCTCACCCCCGTCCACCCCACCCGCCGCCTGCGCCTGGAGACCGGACGCGCCCAGCTCGTCACCCGCGTCATCGACCTCCTCACCCCCGTCGGCAAGGGCCAGCGCGGCCTCATCGTCGCACCGCCCAAGACCGGCAAGACCATCGTGCTCAGGGCCGTGGCGGAGGGCATCGCCCGCAACCACCCCGAGTGCCACCTGATGCTGCTGCTGGTCGACGAGCGGCCCGAGGAGGTCACCGACCTGGCCCGTTCCGTCCCCGCCGAGGTCATCGCCTCCCCCTTCGACCGCCCGGCCGCCGACCACACGGCCGTCGCCGCCCTCGCCGTCGAACGCGCCAAGCGCCTGGTCGAACTCGGCCACGACGTCGTGATCCTGCTCGACTCCCTCACCCGGCTGTGCCGGGCCCACAACAACACCGCGCGCGGCGCCGGCCGCATCCTCACCGGCGGCATCGACGCCGCCGCCCTCCACCCGCCCAAGCAGCTGTTCGGCGCCGCCCGCGCCACCGAGGACGGCGGCTCGCTCACGATCCTCGCCACCGCCCTGGTCGACACCGGCTCCCGCGCCGACGACTTCTACTTCGAGGAGCTGAAGAGCACCGGCAACATGGAGCTGCGCCTGGACCGCGCCCTCGCCGAGCAGCGCGTCTTCCCCGCCATCGGCCTCGAATCCTCCGGCACCCGCCGCGAGGAACTCCTCGTCCCGCCCGCCGAACTCGCCGTCGTCCACCGGCTGCGCCGCGCCCTGACGGAGCGGGAGGGCGGCGGCCGGGGGCCGGTCGAGCCGCTGCTGGAGCGGATGCGCCGGACCGCCAGCAACGCCGAGTTCCTGCGGCTGACGCACGCCGCCACCCCGGCGTAACGCCCCCGCACGCCGCCCGTCGCGCTACGTCTCGCGCTTGCGGCGGCTGGGCTGCACCCGCCGCGGCTCGCCCTCCATCTTGGGGTGATCCGGCGGATACGGCAGCTCGCCCATGCCGTGGTCCCGCTCGTCCCGCTCGGCCCACTCCAGCGCGGCGTCCAGCCGGAAGGCGTGGTCGTCCATCTCGGCGTGCAGGTCGCCGACCGCGGCGAAGCGCTCCGGCATGGTCACCAGGTCGAAGTCCTCCGGGCGGGCGTCGCTCACCTCCTCCCAGCGCAGCGGCGCGGACACCGTCGCCCGGGGGAGGGGACGCACCGAGTACGCGCTGGCCACGGTGCGGTCGCGCGCCATCTGGTTGTAGTCGACGAAGATCCGCGGCCCCCGCTCCTCTTTCCACCACGCCGTCGTCACCCGCTCGGGCGCCCGCCGCTCCAGCTCGCGGCCGATCGCGATGACCGCCCGCCGCGCCCCGGTGAAGTCCCACTCCGGCACGATCGGCACCACGACGTGCAGCCCTCGCCCGCCCGAGGTCTTCGGCCAGCCCACCAGGCCCAGCTCCGCCAGCACCTCCCGCAGCTCCTGCGCGGCCCGCGCGGCGTCGGCGTAGTCCGTGCCCGGCTGCGGATCCAGGTCGATGCGCAGCTCGTCGGGGTGATTGGTGTCGTGGCGCCGGACCGGCCACGGGTGGAAGGTCAGGCAGCCCAGGTTGGCCGCCCACACCACGGCCGCGACCTCCGTCGGGCAGATCTCGTCGGCGAACCGGCCGCTGGGGAAGCCGATGCGGGCGGTGGGGATCCACTCGGGCAGGTTGCGCGGCGCCCGCTTCTGGTAGAACCACTCGCCCGCCACCCCTTGGGGGTAGCGCTGCAGCGTGGTCGGCCGGTCCCGCAGCGCGCGCAGGGCGCCGGCGCCGACCGCCTCGTAGTAGCGCGCCACGTCGAGCTTCGTGAAGCCGCGCTCGGGGAAGTACACCCGGTCAGGGTTGGAGATCCGGACCGTCCGCCCGCCCACCTCGAGTTCCAGCGCCTCCGCCATACGCCCACGGTAGGCCGCGGCGCGCCACCCCGCCCGACGACGACGCCGACGACGACGCCGATTGTGCGGCCGGCCGCTGTCGGCCGCACAATCGGTGACCATGGACCTTCCGGTGATGCCGCCCGTCAAGCCGATGCTCGCCCGCCTCGCCGACGAGATCCCCGCCGGCATGCACTACGAGGCCAAGTGGGACGGCTTCCGCGCCATCGTCTTCCGCGACGGCGACGAGGTCGACATCGGCAGCCGCACCGGCAAGTCCCTCACCCGCTACTTCCCCGAGCTGGCCGACGGCCTGCGCGCCCGCCTCCCCGAGCGCTGCGTGATGGACGGCGAGATCGTGATCGCCCTGGCGGGCCGGCTGGACTTCGACGCCCTCACCGAACGCATCCACCCCGCCGACTCCCGCGTGCGGCTGCTGGCCGAGCGCACGCCCGCCAGCTTCGTCGCCTTCGACCTGCTCGCGCTCGGCGACGACTCGCTGCTCGACGCCCCGCTGAGCGAACGCCGCGCCGCCCTGGAGGAGGCCCTCCGCGGCACCCACCAGCCGGTCTTCCTCGCCCCCGCCACCGACGACATCCAGGTGGCCCGCCGCTGGTACGAGCAGTACGAGGGCGCCGGCCTGGACGGCATCGTCGCCAAGCGCCTCGACCAGCCCTACCGGCCCGACCAGCGGGTGATGGTGAAGATCAAGCACGAGCGCACCGCCGACTGCGTGGTGGCGGGGCTGCGGCACCACAAGACGGGCCCGGTGGTGGGCTCCCTGCTGCTCGGGCTCTACGACGACGCCGGCGCGCTCCACCACGTCGGCGTGTGCGGGGCGTTCCCCATGCGGCGCCGGGCCGAGCTGATGGAGGAGCTGGCACCGCTGGTGACGGACTCCGTCGAGGGCCACCCGTGGGAGGACTGGGCCCGCGAGGAGGCCCACGAGACGCACCGCATGCCGGGCGGGCCCTCCCGCTGGACCGGGAAGAAGGACCTGTCGTGGGTGCCGCTCGCGCCCGAGCGCGTGTGCGAGGTCGCCTACGAGCACATGCAGGGCGACCGCTTCCGGCACACCACCCAGTTCCGGCGCTGGCGGCCGGACCGCGAGCCGCGCTCGTGCACCTACGCGCAGCTTCAGGAGCCGGTCCACTACGACCTCTCCGAGGTGCTCACCGCCCACCCGCATCGTCCGTGAGCGCCGCGCGCAGCCGCCCGGCCACGGCCGCCGCCTCCGCCTCGTCGGCGTAGCGGGTGCGCGGCCAGAAGAAGCCGCGCAGCCCGTCCTTGGCGTTGCGCGGCACCACGTGCACGTGGAAGTGCGGCACCGACTGGCTGACCCGGTTGTTGGCGGCGACGAAGGACCCGGCCGCCGCCATGGCGCGCTCCACCGCGCCGGTGATCCGCCGCACCCGCGAGAAGAACGGCCCGACGGCGTCCTCGGGCAGGTCGGTGAGGGTCTCCACGTGACGCCGGGGCAGCACCAGCACGTGCCCGGGAAACAGCGGACGGTGATCGAGGAAGGCGACCACCGCCTCGTCCTCGAAGACCCGGTGGCTGTCCACCGCGCCGCTGACGATCCGGCAGAACAGGCAGTGAGCGTCGTCCACGCCCCCAGTCAACCCCACGCCGGCGCCGGGGGAAGCCCGCGCGCCTGAAGATGGTTGAAGCGACCATGAACGATGTCGAGGTCCTGGTGACCGGCGCCGGCCAGGCCGGGCTGTCGGCCGCGTACCACCTGCTCCGCCGCGGCTTCGCGCCCGGCCGCGACTTCGTGGTGCTCGACCACGCGCCCCAGCCCGGCGGCGCGTGGCAGTTCCGCTGGCCCACCCTCACCTACGGCCGGGTGCACGGCATGCACGCCCTGCCCGGCATGGGGCTGACCGGCGCCGACCCCGACCGGCCCTCCGCCGAGGTCATCGGCGACTACTTCGCCGCCTACGAGCGGGCGTTCGCCCTGCCCGTGCGGCGCCCGGCGCACGTGCGCGCGGTGCGTGAGGCGGGCGACGGCGACGGGCGGCTGCTGGTGTCCAGCACGGCGGGGGAGTGGCGCACCCGCGCGCTGATCAACGCCACCGGCACCTGGGACCGCCCCTTCTGGCCGCACGTCCCCGGCGCGCGCGACTTCCGGGGCCGCCAGCTGCACACCGCCCGGTACGGCGGGCCCTCGGCGTTCTCGGGTGAGCGCGTGATCGTGGTCGGCGGCGGCACCTCGGCCGTGCAGCACCTGCTGGAGATATCCGAGGTCGCGGCCGGCACCACCTGGGTAACGCGCAGGCCGCCGCTCTTCCGCGAGGGCAGCTTCGGCGAGGTGCAGGGCAGGGCCGCGGTCGCCCTCGTCGAGGAGCGGGTGCGGCAGGGCCTGCCGCCACGGAGCGTGGTGTCCGTCACCGGCCTGCCGATGACCGAGGCGATGCGCCGGGCCCGGGCGGCGGGTGTGCTCGACCGGCTGCCGATGTTCGACCGCGTCACCCCCGACGGCGTCGCCTGGCGGGACGGCCGAACGGTGACGGCCGACACCATCCTGTGGGCCACCGGCTTCCGCGCCGCCCTCGACCACCTGGCCCCCCTGCACCTGCGCGAACCGGGCGGCGGCATCCGCCTGACGGGCACCCGCGCGACCCGCGACCCCCGCATCCACCTCGTCGGCTACGGCCCCTCCGCCAGCACGATCGGCGCCAACCGCGCGGGCCGGTCCGCCGTCGCCGAGATCCGCAGGCTGCTGGACGCCGGGCCCGCCACACGGCCGGCCCCCGATCGAGCCGAGGCCGTCCCGGCACGCTGACAGAGCGTTTCGTCCCGGCGGAGTGTCCCCCGTCGCCATGTTCCCCCGCCGGATCACGGCGGCGCCGGGCACGGCGGGCGCGGGCGGTGCCCCGGCTTCCATTCGACAGCCCCGGCGGGAAGGAGCACCCTGGGCAACAGGGGGCGATAAGGGAACACCGGAGGTGGACTCATGGACTGGTGGGTCTGGGCCATCATCGTCCTCGTCATTCTGGTCGTCCTCGCTGTCGCCATGGTGACAACGCAGGCACGCCGGCGCAGGGGCGGAATCATCGCGGGTGGCCGGCGGTCACGCCGCGGGAAGGGGTGACAGGCATGGCGTATGTGCGGGCCAGCGAGATCGTCAAGAAACCGGTGGTCACCCTGGGCGGAGAGGATGTCGGCCAGGTCAAGGACATCGTCTTCGACCCGGCACGCGGCAGCGTCCGCTGCTTCACGCTCAGCGGCCGGGGCCTGCTGGCCGGCCCCCTCAAACGCGCGCTGCTCTGGGAGAAGGTGCACGCCCTGGGGCCCGACGCGGTCGTGATCCCCGACGAGCGTGCTCTTGAGGACGACGACCGGGCGGCCAAGATGCCCCGGTCCGCCCGCGGCGGGAACGTGCTGGGGGCCCGAGTGATGACCGACGACGGCACGGATCTGGGGAAGATCGTCGATGCCGTGGTCGAGACCGGCAGGCGACCCCAGGTCGTCGGCTACGAGATCCAGCCCGCCGGGGACGGCCGGCATCGCGCTCTGCTGCCCGTGGTCGAGCCGGCACCCGTCTCCGAGGAGATGGTCGTCGTCCCGAAGGCCGCGAGCCGGTTCATCGCGAGGGACTTCGGAGGGTTCGCCGAGGCGGCGCAGGGCCTGCGGACCGGACTCGAAGGGGAGAAGTGATGCTGTTCAGCCAGGCCAAGGGCCACAAGGTCGTCGGCCTCCAGAAGGCCGAGACGATTGCCAGGGTCAGGGAATGCGCCATTGCCCCCTTGCCTCCGCACGTGACGGCGTTCAGGGTCAGGGCCCGTGGCCATGGCAACGTCCTGATGTGGGAGAACATTGAGGCTTTCGGCCCCGACGCGGTGACGATCCGCTCGCCCGACATGCTCCAAACCGACGATGACGCCCCGCGCGACCGGGCCGATCCGCGCTACGACCCGATCGGCAAGCAGGTCATCACGGAGGCCGGTGAGGGGCTCGGCGTCGTCACGGACATCGACTTCGACGTGAGCGACGGCCGGATACATCGTCTGATCACCAAGGATCACGAGATCCCCGCCGAACGGCTCCTTGGTGTCGGCGGCTTTGCGATCGTCGTCGCCACCGACCGGACCTAGCCGAACAGCCCGCGACGCTGTGGGTGCTGTGCTGGCCATGCCAGCAGGTTCGCCCTGGTCACGGCCGCGCGTCCAGGACAGGCTTTCGACAACCCGATAGACCGCGTCTATGATGCCCACTCGTCATGGACCTGCGGGAGCTGCGGTACCTGGTCACGGTCGCGGAGACCGGACACGTCGGCAGGGCGGCGGGACAGCTGTTCATCAGCCAGCCCTCGCTGAGCTACGCCCTGAAGAAGCTGGAGCGCGAGCTCGGCATCACGCTGCTGCGCCGTCACGCGCGCGGCGTCGACCTCACCGAGGCCGGGCGGGAGGTCGCCGCCGAGGCGCGCCGCGCCCTGCGGGCAGCCGACCGGGTCCGTGCCGTCGCCGAACGCCACGCCACCGGCGCCGCCGGCAGGCTCCGCATCGGCTTCCAGGCCAGCGGCGCGGGCCCGCTGGCCACCCGCATCCGCGCGGCGTTCGAGGCCGAGCACCCCGAGGTGCTGGTCGAGCCCCGCCGCCACGACTGGAGCCGCGAGGTCGCCGCGCTGCGCGAGGGGGAGGTCGACGTCGCCATCGTCTGGCAGCCCAACGACCTCACCGGGCTGGCCAGCATGCCGCTGACCGAGGAGACGCGCGTCATCGGCTTCGCCGCCGGGCACCCGCTGGCCGGCCGCGAGTCGCTGACCATCATGGACGTCAGGGACGAGCCACTGGTCCGGACGCGGCAGGCGCCGCGCCACTGGGTCGGGTGGTGGGCCGTCGACCCGCGTCCCGACGGCTCCCGGCCCCGCTGGGGCGCCGAGAACAACACCATCGACGAACTCCTCGACCAGGTCGCCGCCGGGCGCGGCGCCTCGATCGGCCCGGCGAGTTCGGCCGTCTACTTCTCCCGCCCCGACATCGTGTGGGTGCCGCTGACCGGCGTCGAGCCGCTGCGGATCGACCTGGCCTGGCACCCCGACCACGACAACCCCGTCGTGGACGCCTACGTCCGGATCGCCCGCCGGGTGCGCGACGAGGCGGGCTGAGCGATCCATGCGGGGCGGCGCACCGAGCACCACCATCAGGAGAGAACCTTCCGTGACCGACGAGGCGTCAGGCGAGCCGTCAGGGATCGACACCACCGTGCCGCACTCGGCCCGCATCTGGAACTACTGGCTGGGCGGCCGGGACAACTACGAGGTCGACCGCGTGGCCGGGGACCGGCTCGCCGAGACGTCCCCCGACGTCGTGCGGGTGGCGCGCGCCTCGCGGGCGTTCACGGCCAGGAGCGTCGGCTACCTGGCGCGCACCGCCGGCGTGCGGCAGTTCCTCGATATCGGCGCCGGGCTGCCGACCGCCGAGAACACCCACGAGACTGCCCAGCGCATCGAACCCACCGCCCGGGTCCTGTACGTGGACAAGGATCCGCTGGTGATCGCGCACGCCCGTGCCCGGCTCGTCTCCGGGCCCAAGGGCTCGGCCGACTACCTGCGGGCCGACCTGCGCGACCCCGGGCGGATCCTGGACGAGGCCGCCCGCACCATGGACCTGTCCCGGCCGGTCGCGCTGATCCTGAGCAACGTCCTCGGCCACGTCGGCGACTACCGGCAGGCCCGGTCGATCGTGCGGCGGCTGATGGCCGGCCTGCCGCCCGGCAGCCACCTGTCGCTCAACGACGGCACCGGCGTCGTCCGCCCCGAATCCCGGCGGGCGGCGCGCCAGTACGCCGCCACCGGCGCCGTGCCGTACCACCTGCGGACGCCGCGCCAGATCGCCGGCTTCTTCGACGGGCTCGAACTGGTCCCTCCCGGCGTGGTCTCCTGTCCCCGGTGGAACCCCGATCCGCCGCCGGACGGGGAACCGGCCCGGGAGTTGGACGTCTTCGGCGGCGTCGGCCGCAAGTCGTGATCCCGGCACGGCCCGCCGCCGGGGGTGGTAGGAGTAACCAATGACCTACACGTACGGCCGCCTCATCACCCACTGCCCGTACTGCGGCGCCGCCTACCCCTACGGGGTGGCCTGGCCCCGCGACTGCGCGGCGTGCGGCGAAACGCTCTGGCTCAACCCGCTGCCCGTCGCCGTCGCCCTGCTCCCCGTCGAGCGGGACGGCGGCCGCGGGCTGGTGGTCGTCCGCCGGGACATCGAGCCCTGCCGGGGCGAACTCGCCCTGCCCGGCGGATACATCGAAGTCGGCGAGACCTGGCGGGAGGCCGCCGCCCGGGAGCTGCGGGAGGAGACGGGACTGGTCGCCTCGGCGGCGGACGCCACGCTCTTCGACGTGAGCGGGGGCGAGCGGACGCTGAACGTCTTCGCCCTGCTGCCGTCCCGGGACGCGAGCGCGCTCCCGGCGTCGTCCGCCACCGCCGAGGCCACCGAGTGGCTCGTCATCGACGAGCCCGTCCCGCTCGCCTTCCCCACGCACACGGCCGTGGTCGAGGCGTACTTCGCGGCCCTCGGCTGAGCCTCGCGGCTGAGGCCCCTCGCCGAGGCCTCAGCCCACGCCGGCCTGCTCCTCGGCCCGGCGTCCGTGGCCGATGGCGCCCAGGTGCCCGACCGCCGGGCGCGGGGCCGCGGCCCACGTCCCCAGCACCATCTCGGCGGTGATCCCCGGGCCGAACCCGGCGATCAGCCCGCGCCCGGCGTCGCCGACGCCGCCGTCGCGGAAGAGCCGCTCCAGCGCGTCGAAGACGACGCAACTCGCGATGTTCCCGCGCTCGGTGAGCGTGGCCCGGCTGTAGCGGAACATCTCGGGCTCCACCTCCAGGAAGGTGCACAGGTCGTCCAGGATCCGCGGACCCCCCGCGTGCACGATGTGGAAGTCGAGCCCGGAGATGTCCCAGCTGTGCTGCTCGCTGAGCGCCCGCAGCGCCGGGGCCAGCATCTTCATCGTCGTGGGAACGCGCTTGTCGAGCTGGAAGTGGAAGCCCGTGCCCCGCACCGCGTAGGAGATCCAGTCCTCGGTGTCGGGCACCAGGTGCGAGCCGTTGCGCTCCAGCCGGACGCCGGCGCCGCCGTGGCCCCGGACCACCGCCGCGGCCACCGCGTCCCCGAACAGGCCGTTGGACAGCAGCGAGCCGACCCCGATGTCGGTCGGCTGGTAGCACAGGGAGCAGAACTCGCACGCCACGATCAGCGCGTTGGCGTGCGGATACGCCAGGCAGAAGTCGTGGGCCCGGTTGATGGCGGCGCCGCCCGCCGCGCAGCCGAGCTGCGCGATCGGCAGCTGCCGGGTCTCGGTGCCGAAGCCCAGCTCGTTGATGAGCCACGCCGTCAGCGACGGCATCATGAACCCGGTGCACGAGACGTACACGATCAGGTCGATGTCTCGCACGCCCAGCCCGGCGTTGTCCAGGGCGCCGAAGACCACCGGCGGGACCATCCGCTTGGCCTCCCGCTCGTAGAGCAGGTTGCGCGATTCGAAGCCCGGGTGCTGCAGCGTCTGCTCGATCGGCTGGATGATGTGCCGGGTACGGACCCCCGTGTTCTCGATCAGGCGCAGCACCAGGCCGAGCTGCGGATGGTCGGCGTGGATGGTGCGGGCGAGCTGAAGGGTCTCGTCCATCGTGATGATGTTGTCGGGAACAGCGATGGACGGTCTGCACAGAGTTGCCATGATCCCCTCCCACACCGCGCGCGGGCGTGCTTTCCCAGCGCTACGGCATCGATGGCGTGTGATCTTTCGGTGTTCTTCGGTGGTTTCTCGGCGGTTCTTCGGTGTGCCGACCCGGTCACCAGGCGACCGGGAGCTCGTGCGGGAAGCGCCAGATGGACTCGGTGTTCCAGCGCACCTCCTCGGGCGGGACGGCCAGGCGCAGCGCGGGGAAGCGCTCGAAGAGGCTGCGCAGCGCCAGCTCGATCTCCATCAGGGCCAGGGGCGAGCCGATGCAGTGGTGCGCGCCCCAGCCGAAGGTCATGTGCGGGGCGGGCGTACGCCCCAGGTCCAGCTCGTCGGGCCGCTCGAACCGGCACGGGTCGCGGTTGGCCGCGAGGTAGGAGACGTGCACCGTCTCGCCGGCCCGGATCGTCACCCCGTCGATCTCCACGTCCTCCGAGGCGATGCGCGGGATCCCGACGCCCTTGCGGAACGGGATGAACCGCAGCAGCTCCTCCAGCGCCTGCGGCCACAGCTCCGGCTCGTCGCGGAGCCTCGCGAGGTCGTCCGGCCGGGTCAGCAGCATGAACGCGATGTTGCTGAGCTGGTAGGTGCTGGTGTCGTGACCGGTCATCAGCAGCACGATCGCCATGACCGTCAGCTCGTCGGCGGAGAGGATGTCGTCCCCGTCCCGCGCGGTGGCGAGGACGCTGATCAGGTCCTCCCCGGGCTCGCGGCGCCGCTCGGCGGTCAGCTCCCCGAAGTACGCCCGCAGCTCGCACTTGGCGCGGACGGCGCCCTCCTTGCTGGCGGCCCCGATCGACTGCATCGCCGTCAGGCGCCGCCGCAGCTCGGCGCGGTCGTCCTCGGGGATGTCGAGCACCTCGCAGATGGTCGTCATCGGCAGCCGCATTGACACGTGCTTGACGAGGTCGGCCGGCGACCCGTGGTCGGCCATCTCGCGCAGCAGCGAGTCGACGATCCGCTGGGTTGCGGGCTTCATCGCCTCGACCCGCGGCGTGGTGAACGCCTGGGACACCAGCTTGCGCAGCCTGCTGCTCTCCGGAGGGTCCATCAGGTTGATCGACTCGGACTGCACGATCGGCTCGGGAGTCATGCGGGGGAAGTCACGCCCGATGACGGCGGCACGGCTGAACCTGCGGTCCGTCGTCACGAATCGCACGTCCTCGTACCGCGTCACCAGCCACGCCTCGCCCTCGCCGTAGGGCATGCGGATCCGGGCGATGGGCGCCTCGGTCATCAGCTGCCGCAGCAGGGGGTCGAACTCCAGGGCCTCGGCGTAGTCGAAGGGGCAGCTCCATACGGGGTCGGAGGTCTCCACTCCAGCGCTCCAGATCGCTCAGGATGTGCATTGGGACACGACGGATCAGCCGAGTGACGGCTGTTCGCCCGGACGACCGATGTGTCCCCCCGGGCCCTGAGGGTCATGTACACGCGCCAGTGAATTAACCCATAAGGGGAACATAAAGGGCAGCGTCTGACGGTGCGTGAGCGACAGGAGTGGCCAGGGCCCTAGCTGGTGGTCACCACGCCGCCGCCCGCGGCTTCGGCGTCCGCCAGGTTGTCCGGCAGGCGCAGCCCCTCGCGCAGCGGCACCAGCTCCGACTGCAGCACCATGGCCGCGGCCCCGATGGCGGGCGCGGTCGCCGCCGAGCGCGACAGCCGCACCGCGACCGAGTGCGTGGCGCGGGAGAAGAACGCCCGGTCCAGCTCCTCCTGGACCACGGGCAGGTATATCGAGCCGGCGATCGCCAGGCTCGGGCCGGTGAGGACGAGCTGTTCGAGGTCCATGACGTTGGCCAGGGTCCGCGCGGCGACCGCCAGGTAGCGGGCCGAGCGCTCCAGCAGCCGGCGCGCGCCCGCATCGCCGCGCAGCGCGGCGCGGGTCACGGCCGCGAAGTCCGCCACCCGCCGGGAGCGGTCCGGGGTGGTGGCCAGGCCCACCGCGCGCGCCAGCTCCGGATCTTCGCGGGCGGCGGTGACGACCGCGCCGGGGCCGGCCAGCACCTCGGTGCAGCCGCGGGCGCCGCACCAGCACTCGGGGCCCTCGGCGTCGATGCAGATGTGGCCGATCTCGCCGGCGTTGCCGCTCGGGCCCCGGTAGGGGATCCCGTTGATCAGCAGGCCGGCGCCGATGCCGGTGCCCATGTAGATCGCGGCCAGCGTCGAGGCGTTGCCCACGCCGCCGGACCAGTGCTCGCCGAGCGCGGCGGCGGTGGCGTCGTTGTCCAGCACCACCGGCAGCCGGGCGGCGGTGGCCAGCTCCCGGTCCAGGGGGAAGTCCTCCCAGCGCCGCATGGCCGGCGGGACCAGCTGCATGCCGCTCGCCTGGTTCAGCGGCCCGGGAGCCACCAGGCCAAGGCCCAGCAGCCGGCCGCGGTCGATGCCGGCGCCCTCGATGAGCGCGTCGATCTCCAGCGCCATGCGGGCCACCACGGCGGGCGGGTCGTCGGTCCCCACGCCGGCGCGAGACATCCGCGCGACGACGGAGCCGCCGAGGTTGGTCAGGACGTAGGTGATGCCCGCGTGGTCCAGGTGCACGCCCACGGCGAAGCGGGAGGACTGGTTGAGCTGCAGCAGAACGCGCCGCTTGCCGCCGGTGGACTCCGCGCGGCCGGTCTCCAGCACCAGCCCGTCGTCGATCAGCCGCCGCACCACGGTCGAGATGGTCGCGCCGGTGAAACCGGTTGCCCTGACCAGGCCGACGCGGCTGATGGTCCCGGCCGCCCGGATCACGTCGAGGACCGCCGCCTGGCTGCTGGCGTGGGGAGTGCTCGCCGGTCCGCTCACGGCGTTGTCCCGTTCGCGTCTCCGCCCGCGCGGCGGCGTACGGCCATCGTCGTCCCGAGCGGCCCAGCCGCCGCGCGTGCGTCGCTCACGGCATACCCGCTCTCACCATTGCGCCCCCGTGGTCCGTGCTCACTCGATCCTCCGCCGTGGGTGGGGCCCGACGCCTGCGCGCAGTGCGCACGTGACGCTGGGCGACGCTTAGTTTAGATCCCTGAGGAAGCCGCCGATCCGTGCTGGACGCCGCCCCTTGTCGGCCATCGTTGTGGGTTCGTGCCACCCGAGGGTTGACTTTGTTAATTCGGCAGCTTAACAATCCTAACCCGGCGTCGAGCCCCAAGGACGGGGCGGGCACGAGAGGAACGAACGATGTCCCTGCACGCAAGATCACGGCGTATACGCGCCGCGGTGATCGGAGCGGCCGCGGTCGCCCTGCTCGCCGCCGGATGCGGTTCCAGCAACAGCGGCGGCTCGGCCGGCGGCGGTGCGGACACCCTGGTGGCCTACACCGGCCAGTCCGGGGACTACCAGCGGAACTTCAACCCGTACCTCCCGGCCAACAACGAGGGGGCGGGGACGATCTTCGAGCCGCTGTACTTCTACAACATCGCGCGCCCCGACGAGCCGCAGCCGCGCCTGGCCACCGGCTTCTCCTGGAACGACGACGGCACCGAGCTGTCGATCACCCTCCGGGACGGCGTGAAGTGGTCCGACGGCGAGGCCTTCAACGCCGACGACGTGAAGTTCACCTTCGACATGCTGGTGGAGAACGACGCGATCAACACCGTCGGCTTCTCCGGCGAGACCGAGGTGGTCAGCCCCACCGAGGTCAGGGTCAGCTTCGACAACCCGGCCTACATGGACGCCCCGCAACTCCTCGGCAAGATCTGGATCGTCCCCGAGCACATCTGGAAGGACATCGAGGACCCTTCCACCAACCAGGTCCCCGAGCCCGTCGGGACCGGCCCGTTCACGCTGGCCGAGTTCAAGCCGCAGGCGTTCACCCTCTCGGCCAACCCGGACTACTGGGACGGCGCGCCGGCCGTGAAGAACGTGCGCTACATCGCCCTCTCCGGCAACCAGGCCGGCGCCGACGCCCTGTCCGCCGGGACGATCGACTGGCAGACCGGCCCCGTCCCCAACATGGACAAGGTCTCGGAGTTCTACCCGGGCTACGAGGCCGTCACCGCCCACGTCTTCCAGATGGCGCTCTTCACCTGCTCCAGCGCCGAACTCGGCTGCGAGGGCCCGCAGACCGACCCGGCGGTGCGCCACGCCATCTACTACGCCATCGACCGCGACCAGCTCAACGCGCTGGCGTTCCAGAACACCGCCGGCGAGATCTCCCCCGGCTTCGCGCTCCCCGGCCGTGACGACCAGATCATCTCCGACCAGCTCACCGAGCGCACCGCCCCGATGACGGCGCAGGTGGACCAGGCCGAGCAGATCCTCCAGGACGCCGGCTACACCAAGGGCGACGACGGCATCTACGCCAAGGACGGCCAGAAGCTCTCCCTCAGCGTGCGGGTCGTCGCCGGCTGGACCGACTACATCACGGCCGTCAACACCATGGCCGAGCAGCTCAAGGCCGCCGGCATCGAGCTGAACGTGGAGCAGTCCTCCTTCAACGAGTGGTCCGACGCGCGCGGCCGGGGCGACTATCAGCTGCTGATCGACTCGCAGCACCCGGGCCCGTCCGGCGACCCGTACTGGGGCTACAGCTACTTCTACGCCGGCGGCAACACCGCGCCGGTCGGCGAGACCGCCAACCCCAACTTCGCCCGCTACGACAACCCCGAGGTGAACGAGGCGCTCGAGGCCCTGCGGCAGATCGACCCGACGGACACCGCCGCCCGGCAGCCGCACTTCGACACCATCCAGACCCGGATCGAGCAGGACATGCCGTACATCCCGATCATGGTGGGAGGCAACACCAGCGAGGTCCACGTCGACAAGTTCACCGGCTGGCCCACGGAGGACGACCTCTACGCCTTCCCCGCCGTCTGGCAGAAGCCGGACCAGGCGGAGATCTACAAGCGCCTCCAGCCCGTCGGCGAGTGAGTGAGTGACACCAGTCCATGAGGTACTACGTCCGTAAGCTCGGGTTCTACCTCGTCGCCCTCTGGGCGGCGCTGACCCTGAACTTCTTCATCCCGCGGTTGATGCCGGGCAACCCTGTCGACACGCTGCTGGCCAAGCTCCAGCAGCGTGGCGGCTCGGTCGACCCGGCCGTGCGCCGGTCCTACGAGCTGCTGCTGGGCACCGACACCGGCGAGCCCCTGTGGGACCAGTACGTCTCCTACCTGGGGAACATGCTCCGCGGCGACATGGGGATCTCGGTCAGCGCCTTCCCGGAGGACGTCACCTACGTCATCTCCCAGTCCCTGCCCTGGACGATCGGCCTGGTGGGCATCGCGACCCTGCTGTCGTTCATCATCGGCGTCGCCCTGGGCGCGGTCGTCGGCTGGCGGCGCGGCACCTGGCTGGACTCCCTGGTCCCGGCCACCACGGTGCTCGCGGCGGTGCCGTACTTCTGGCTTGCGCTCATCCTGGTCCTGCTCTTCTCCTCGACGCTGGACTGGTTCCCGCTGCAACAGGGGTACGACGTCACCCTGCCCATGAGCTGGAACTGGGAGTTCATCCAGTCCGTCATCTACCACGGCACGCTGCCGGCCCTGACGATCGTGATCTCCTCGGTCGGCGGCTGGCTGCTGGGGATGCGGAACATGATGGTCTCCACCATGGACGAGGACTACGTCCTCACCGCCCGCGCCAAGGGGCTGCGCGAGCGCCGGATCATGACCCGCTACGCCGCGAGGAACGCGGTCCTGCCCTCCGTGGCCGGATTCGCCATCTCGCTCGGCTTCGTGGTCTCCGGGTCGATCATCACCGAGCAGGTGTTCTCCTATCCCGGCATCGGCGGCAAGCTCCTCCAGGCCGTGGAGAACAACGACTACGCGCTGATGCAGGGCATCTTCCTGGTGATCACGGTCGCGGTGCTCGGCGCGAACCTCGTCGTCGACCTGCTGTACGGCCTCATCGATCCCCGCACCCGAGTCGAGAACTGAGCGAAGGAGCAGGCACCGTGACAACCCTCAGCCCGCTCGCGGGGACCACCGACGAGCCGGGCGCCGCGGAGGGCGGCGGCGGACGCAGTGGCTGGCGTGCCCTGCTGCCCAGCTGGTCGCCGAAGCTCGGCGTCGGACTCTTCCTCGTCCTGGGCATCACCCTCTTCGGCGTGCTCGGGCCGATGTTCGCGAGCGACCCGGACGCCATCAACAGCATCGGCATGACCGAGCCGAGCGGCGACCACCTGCTGGGCACCACCCAGACCGGCCAGGACGTCCTCGCCCAGCTCGCCCACTCCACCCGCGGCTCGCTCCAGGTCGGCCTGCTGGTGGGCGTACTGGCCACCGCGCTGTCGGCGGTCTTCGGCATCATCGGCGGCTACCTCGGCGGCCTGGTGGACGAGAGCTTCTCGCTCTTCTCCAACGTCATGCTCGTCATCCCCGGCCTGCCGCTGGTCATCGTCATCGCGGGCTTCGTCCCCGCGGAGGACCGCGGCTGGTGGACGGTCGCGCTGGTGCTGGCGATCACCGGCTGGGCGGCGTCGGCACGCGTGCTGCGCGCCCAGACCCTGTCGCTGCGCAACCGCGACTACGTGGCCGCGGCGCGCGTCGCGGGGGAGAAGCCCTGGCGGATCGTCGCCGTGGAGATCCTGCCGAACCTGCTGCCGCTGCTGGCCTCGCAGTTCGTCTTCGCCGTCATCGCGGCGATCCTCTCCGAGGCGGGCCTGTCCTTCCTCGGCCTCGGCGCCTCCAACTCGCACACGCTGGGCACGATGCTGTACTTCGCCCAGAACGGCTTCGCGTTGCAGTACGAGGCGTGGTGGTGGTTCGGCCCACCCGGCCTGGTCATCGCCCTCTTCGGCTGCGGCCTGGCGCTGATCAACTTCGCCATCGACGAGATCATCAACCCCAAGCTGCGCGTCCAGAAGCGGCGGCGCTCCGCGCGGAACGGCGCGGTGGCCCCGGCCGTGGCGGCGGCGAAGACACCCGCGCCGGAGGCGGGGACCGCCGCCGCTGCGCCCGGCGGGGAGCAGGCACCGCAGCCCGGCGCGCCGACGCGCGGTGAGGCTGTCACGGACTCGGCCATCACGCAGGACGCGGCGGCCTCTCGGGACGGCGACGCGGCCTCGCCCGCCGGCTCGGCCACGGCCTCGGCGGCACGGGCCCAGGAGGGCCGGGCGTCCGCCGCCGTGCGGGGCGGCGGGGCGGAGGCAGACGGCGACGCCGCCCCCGGCGAGCAGCGGGCGAGGGGAGATGCCGCGCCGGAGGCGTCGGCCACGGCCTCCGCAACGGATGGGCGCACCCCTCTGTCCGCGGCGGTCCGCGCCGCCGACGCGCCGCCCGCCGGCGGCAGAGGCGCCGCGCAGCGTGACGCCGTGCTCACCGTCACGGGGCTGGACGTCGTCTACCAGACGGAGTCCCCCGTGCACGCCGTCAAGGACGTCTCGTTCACCCTCGGCCGGGGGGAAATCCTCGGGCTGGCGGGCGAGTCGGGCTGCGGCAAGACCACCCTCGCGTACGCCGTCAACCGGCTGCACCGGCCGCCGGCCGAGGTCACCGCCGGGTCGGTGGTGTTCCACGACCGGTCCGGCACGGACATCGACCTGCTGGGGCTCCGGCGCGAGGAGCTGCGCCGCTTCCGGTGGGACAAGCTCTCGATGGTCTTCCAGGGCGCGATGAACTCGCTCAACCCCGTGATCTCCATCCACGAGCAGCTCGACGACGTGCTGACGACCCACCGCCCCACCATGCCGAGGGACGAACGCCGCCAGCGCTGCGAGGAGGTGCTGCGGCTGGTCGGCGTCGACCCCGTGCGGCTGAAGTCGTTCCCGCATGAGCTCTCCGGCGGCATGCGCCAGCGCGTGATGATCGCCATGGCGATGCTGCTCGACCCGCAGGTGATGATCATGGACGAGCCGACCACCGCGCTCGACGTCGTCGTGCAGCGCGGCATCCTCCGCGAGATCATCCGGCTGCGCGACGAGCTCGGTTTCGCCGTCATCTTCATCACCCACGACCTGCCGCTGCTGTTGGAGCTGAGCGACACCATCGCGGTGATGCGGGAGGGCCAGATCGTCGAGTACGCCCCGGCGGCCGAGATCTACGCCCGGCCCCGGCACCCCTACACCCGGCAGCTGCTCGGCTCCTTCCCGAGCCTGACGGGCGAGCGCGGCGCGTTCGTCCGTACCGGCACCGAGATCGTGACGAAGAAGACCGCGACCGAAGGGGCAGCGCGATGACCACACTCGAGGTCCGCGACCTGGTGAAGGACTACGGCGTGCGCGACGGCCTCCGCAGAGCCCGCCTGCGGGCGGTCAACCACGTCTCCTTCACCCTCACCCCCGGCCGCACCGTCGCCCTCGTCGGAGAGTCCGGCTCGGGCAAGTCCACCGTCGCGAAGATGATCGCCCGTCTCGAACGCCCCACGGCCGGGCAGATCATCGCCACCAGGCCCGACGGGCGTCCGGTCGGCGGCCGGGAGTACCGCGACCACGTGCAGATGGTCTTCCAGGACCCGTTCGCCTCGCTCAACCCGTTCCACACCGTCGAGCACCACCTGGCCAGGCCGCTGAAGCTGCACGGCCGGACCCGGGGGCGGGCGGAGACCAGAAAGCAGGTCGAGCAGCTGCTGGAGCGGGTGAACCTCACCCCCGCGCGGGACATGGCCCAGCGCCGCCCGCACGAGCTGTCCGGCGGCCAGCGCCAGCGCGTGGCCATCGCCCGCGCGCTGGCGCCCGGCGCTCAGGTCATCGTCGCCGACGAGCCGGTCTCCATGCTGGACGTCTCCATCCGCCTCGGCGTGCTCAACCTCCTCGCCCGCCTCCAGCGCGAGGACAACCTGGCGGTCCTCTACATCACCCACGACCTGGCCACCGCGCGCCACTTCTCCGACGACATCCTCGTGATGTACCGGGGACGGGTGGTGGAGCGCGGTCCCGCCGACGACGTCATCCTCACCCCCCAGCACTCCTACACCCGCCTGCTGGCCGCCGCCGCGCCCAACCCCGAGGAGCGCGGCCGCTCGCTGGCCGAGGACACCGAGGCCATCGACCCCGAGGAGCTGACCCGCACCTACGACCACCACACGCAGTCGTGGCACGACCCGGGCGACCGAGACACCGCCGCCGTCAAGGGCGGTGCGGCCTGACCGCCCCCGGAGCCGGGCGAGGGCTTCCCGGCTCCGGGGTCACCCGCCACTACGCCGTGACGCGGGTGGCGCGCAGCAGCACCAGGCGCTCGGGGAAGAGGACCGGCGTCTGCAGCCCGGCCCCGGTCAGCACCCGCCCCGGCAGCCGCACGCCGTCGGCGGTCCACCAGGGCAGCGCGACGCCCCAGCGGTGGGCGTTGCCGTCCGGCACCTCGCCGGGCGGCTGCGGCCGGACGTGGTAGACGGCGTCGGGGTCCAGGCCCGGCAGCCGCACGGGGCCCGGCGGGTAGAACGCCGAGGTGCCGGTGGCCACCAGGGCGTAGACCGCGTCCGAGCCGTCCTGCGCCACCGCGCCGTGCAGCTCGTACGCCGGGTCGGGGTGGTCGGCGTGCACGGAGGTGCCGGAGTGCAGCAGCGGCCGCAGCTCCTTGTACAGGGCGACCCACTCCGCCAGCCGCGCCAGCTCCTCGGGCTCGGCGGCGGTGAGGTCCCACTCGATGCCGAAGTGGCCGAACAGGGCCGTCCCGGCGCGGAAGTCCAGGGGGTGGCGGCGGTCGGTGGTGTGGGCCAGGCCCGCGCCGACGTGGGTGCCCATGAGCTCCAGCGGGATGAGGGCGTTGGTCCAGCGCTGGATCCGCTGGCGTTCGAGGGCGTCGATGCAGTCCGAGACCCACACCCGGTCGGTGCGCTGGAGGATCTCCAGGTCCACCCGGGCGCCGCCGGAGGAGCAGGACTCGATCTCCACGCCCGGGTGGCGGCGGCGCAGCTCGTCCAGGAGCCGGTAGACGGCGAGCGTCTGGTCGTGGACCCCGGCGCGGCCGTCGGCCTGGTGCCCGGCCTCGACGAGGTCGCGGTTGTGGTCCCACTTCAGGTACGCGATGGGGTACTCGCTCAGCAGCGCGTCCAGGCGCCCCAGGATGTGGGCGTACGCCTCGGGGTTGCCGAGGTCGAGCACCTGCTGGGAGCGGGCGGCGCCGGGGAACCGGCCCGGCCCGGGGGCCATGATCCAGCCGGGGTGGGCGCGGGCCAGCTCGGAGTCCTCGTTGATCATCTCCGGCTCGACCCAGATGCCGAACTCCAGCCCCAGGCCCGTGACGTGGTCGGTCAGCGGGGTGAGGCCGTCCGGCCACACCTCCTCGGAGACGTACCAGTCGCCCAGGCCCTGGCGGTCGTCGCGGCGCGAGCCGAACCAGCCGTCGTCGAGGACGAAGCGCTCCGCGCCGACCGCCGCCGCGGCGTCGGCCAGGCGCTTCAGCCGGCCGAGGTCGTGGTCGAAGTAGACCGCCTCCCAGGTGTTGACCACGACCGGGCGCGGGCGCGCGGGGTGGTGCGGGCGGGCGCGCAGCTCGCGGTGGAAGCGGGCGGAGAGCTCGTCGAGCCCGGTGCCGTACGAGCCGTACTGCCAGGGCGAGGCGTAGCTTTCGCCGGGCGCCAGCACCACCTCGCCGGAGAGCAGCAGCTCGCCGGAGCCCAGCAGCGAGACGGAGTGGAAGGTGCGCTCGGCGAAGGTGCGGTGGTTGCCCGACCAGGCCGTGTGCACGCCCCAGACCTCGCCGTCCCGGTTGCCGAAGCCGGCCGTTCCCGCCGCCAGCAGGTACGCCGCGTCGTAGCCGGTGCGCCCGGTGCGGTTCTCGCGCATCCGCAGCCCTTGCGTGAACGGCACGCGCTGCGGCTCGCGTTCGCGCAGGTGGTGGCCGGTGAAGTCCAGCAGCTCGGTCGCCTGCGGGGGCACCGGCAGCGTCAGGTGGAGGGCGTCGACGGCGAACGGCGTCGACCCCTGGTTGGTCACCCGCGCCCGCTGCCGCACGAGTCCGGCCGGGGTGAGCTCGATGGCCAGCTCCAGGCCGAGCCCGGCGTTCGCGTCGCGCGCCCGCACGCGCACCGCGCCGTCGGCGGAGGAGACCTCCTCGACGGCGAAGGCCGTGGAGAAGGCGGCGCCGCCTCGGTTGCCGACCAGGCCCGGCGTGCCGAGCCAGCCGGCGGACTGCTCGGGCAGCACCGCGACGTTCACCGGCCCGTCCACCGAGAAGCCGATGGGCTGGGGGCGCCCGGCGAGGCGGAGCGCGTCGAGCTCGTCGGGCGTGAGCGGGCCCACGTCGGGGCCCCAGTGCACGACGCGGGGGAGGGTGGCGTCCGCCAGGTCCAGCACGAGGCTGACGCCGGCCGCGCGCAGGTGGATCGGGGTGCGGGTGTCGGACAGCACGTTGTCGGTTCTCCTTCTCGTTGTCGCGTGTTGACTTACTTTATTCGGCTGAATAAGAATCTCATCCGTTTGGCTGACGGAAAGTCCTTGGGAGTGTTGCCACGATGATCCACCGCACCCTGCACGACGGTTGGCGCCTGACCGCGGTGGCCGGGCCCGTTCCCGAGGAGGTCCGGGGCCGCGAGGTACCGGCCCAGGTGCCGGGCAGCGCCCACCTCGACCTGCTCGCCGCCGGCCTCATCCCCGAGCCGTACCTGGACCGCAACGAGGCGGAGCTGGCCTGGGCCCACCGCACCGACTGGCGTTACGCCACCACACTCGCCGCCGAGCCCGCCGCCCCCGGCGAGCGGGTCGACCTGGTCTTCGACGGGCTCGACACCGTCGCCACCGTCGAACTCGGCGGCCACCTCCTCGGCGAGGTCGCCAACATGCACCGCGGCCACCGCTTCGACGTGCGCGAGCCGCTCGGCGAGGCCGGCGGCACGCCCAACGCCCCGCTCGAACTCGCCGTCACCTTCCGCTCCGCCCTCGCCTACGCCGAGGAGCGCGAACGCGAGCTCGGCGCGCGCCCGCACGCCTACATCCACCCCTTCAACATGGTCCGCAAGATGGCCTGCTCCTTCGGCTGGGACTGGGGCCCGGACCTGCAGACCGCCGGCATCTGGAAGCCGGTGCGGCTGGAGCGCTGGCGCACCGCGCGCCTGGCCGAGGTACGCCCGTTGGTGACGGTCGCCGAGGACGGCACCGGCCGCGTCGAGGTGCACGCCGTCGTCGAGCGCGCCGGACTCGGCGATGCCGCCGAGGACGCAGCCGAGCTGACCCTCACCGCCACCGTGGACGGCCACCGCGCCACGGCCACCATCCCCGCCGGCGCCACCACGGCCGTGGCCACCGTCGAGGTCCCCGCCCCCCGCCTGTGGTGGCCCGCGGGCTACGGCGAACAGCCGCTGTACGGCCTGGAGATCACCCTGGAGGCCGCTGGGACCCGGCTTGACGCGCCCCTCGACACCCCTCTCGACATGGCGGTCCGCCGCATCGGCTTCCGCACCATCACCGTCGACACCACGCCCGACGACACCGGCACCCCCTTCACCTTCGTCGTCAACGGCCGGCCCGTCTTCGCCAAGGGCGCCAACTGGATCCCCGACGACCACTTCCTCACCCGCATCACCCGCGAGCGCCTCGCCCGCCGCGTCGACCAGGCCCTCGGCGCCCACATGAACATGCTGCGCGTCTGGGGCGGCGGCATCTACGAGACCGAGGACTTCTACGAGGTCTGCGACGAGCGCGGCGTCCTGGTCTGGCAGGACTTCCTCCTGGCCTGCGCCGCCTACCCCGAGGAGGAGCCGCTGTGGAGCGAGTTCGAGGCCGAGGCGCGCGAGAACGTCGCCCGCCTCGCCTCGCACCCCTCGCTCGCCCTGTGGAACGGCGGCAACGAGAACCTCTGGGGCTACATGGACTGGGGCTGGCGGGAGGAGCTGGGCGAGAGCACCTGGGGACGGCGTTACTACACCGAGCTGTTCCCCGCCATCGTCGCCGAACTCGACCCCACCCGCGCCTACGCCGACGGCAGCCCCTACACCCCGCGCCACGCGCCCGAGGAGAAGCACCCCAACGACGCCCACCACGGCACCCGCCACGAATGGGAGGTGTGGAACCGGATCGACTACACCCACTACCGCGACCACACCCCCCGGTTCTGCTCCGAGTTCGGCTTCCAGGGCCCGCCCACCTGGGCCACGCTCACCGCCTGGATCCACGACGAGCCGCTCGCCCCCACATCCCCGGCGTTCCTGCTGCACCAGAAGGCCGAGGACGGCAACGGCAAGCTGGAGCGCGGCATGGCGCCCCACCTGCCCGACCCCCGCACCTTCGACGACTGGCACTGGGCCACCCAGCTCAACCAGGCCCGCGCCGTGGCCTACGGCATCGAGCACTTCCGCTCCCACTGGCCGTACACCGCCGGCGCCCTCGTCTGGCAGATCAACGACTGCTGGCCGGTGACCTCCTGGGCCGCCGTCGACAGCGAGGAGCGCAGGAAGCCGCTGTGGTACGCCCTGCGCCGGGTCTTCGCCCCCCGACTGCTGACCGTGCAGCCCCGCGACGGGCGGTCCACGCTGCTCGCCGTCAACGACACCGACACCCCCTGGCGCGCCGAGCTCACCCTGCGGCGCACCACCTTCGGCGGCGAGGTCCTGGACGGCGATACCCTCTCCCTCGACGTTCCGGCGCGCTCCGTCGCCGGGTTCGAGCTGTCCGACGCGCTGACCAAGCCCGCGGACGCGAGGGGGGAGGTGCTGGTGGCGACCGCGGACGACGCCCGCGCCCTGCACCTGTTCGGCGAGGACCGTGACCTGGCGTACGACCCCGGCGCGCTGCGCGCGACGGCGACCGCCGTCCCGGGCGGCTACCGCGTCGAGGTGCGCGCCGCCTCCTTCGCCCGGGACGTGGCGATCCTCGCCGACCGCGTCGCCCCCGACGCCGAGGTCGACGAGATGCTGGTGCCGCTGCTGGCCGGCGAGACGCGGGCGTTCACCGTGCGGACCGGCGCCGACGTCGACCCCGACGCCTTCACCGGCCCCCTCGTGCTGCGCAGCGTCAACTCGCTGAGGCGGTGAGCGCGGGATGGAGACGCTGGGAGCCATCGGGCTGGTCCTCGCCCGGCCCGCCAGGCTGCTGGGCGTGGAGCCGTTCTTCATGGAGTTCATCGCCGGCATCGAGGAACGCCTGGCCGTGCGGGGCCTGTCGGTGCTGCTCCACGTCGTGCCCACCCAGACCGAGGAGATCGCCACGCACCGGCGGTGGGCCGAGCGCGGCCTGGTCGACGCGGTCGTCGTCGTCGACCTCATCGCCGGCGACCGCCGCCCCGGCGTGCTGCACGAACTGGGACTGCCCGCCCTGCTGGTGGGCACCTGGGACGACGAGCCGGGCGGGCCGGTCACCCCGGCCGTGCGCAGCGACCACGCCGGCGCCATGCACGACGCCCTCAGCCGCCTGCTGCGCCTGGGCCACCGGCGCATCGCCCGCGTCACCGGGCCCGCCGCGCTGCTGCACACCCGGGCCAGGACGGCCGCGCTGCGCGAGGGCTGTGCCCGGGCCGGGATCGAGCCGACGCTGGTGAAGGGCGACTACTCCGCCGAGTCCGGCGCCCGGCTGACCGCACGCCTCCTCAAGGGCGAGACGCCGCCGACGGCGATCATCTACGACAACGACGTGATGGCGGTGGCGGGCCTCGGCGCGGCCAAGGATCTCGGCGTGTCGGTGCCCGCCGAGCTGTCCCTCATCGCCTGGGACGACTCGACGCTGTGCCGCCTGGCCTCGCCCGCGCTCTCCGTGATGAGCGTCGACGTGCACGAGTTCGGCGTGATCGTCGCCGACGCGGTGCTGCGGCTGCTGGACGGCGAGCCGGTCGGGCACCGCCAGTCGCCGCCCGCCCGGTTCGTGCAGCGGGGGACCACCGCCCCCGCACCGTGAGCCGCCGCGGAGGGGCCTCCTCCGCGGCGATTCCCTCTCCTGCCCGCTCCCTCCGGCCTCGCCTCAGACCGGGGCGGCCGTGGACGGCGACGGCAGGCCCGCCGCCGCCAGCGTCCCGGAGCGTGCCTCGGCGACCTCGGTGAAGCCGGCGACGTCGGTGACCTCGGTGACCTCGGTGACGGTCTCCGTGACGGCGACCCGGCCGCCCAGGCGCAGGCCGTCGAGCGGCCCGGGGTCGCCGCTGAGCAGCAGCCGCACGGCGGCCCACGGCAGGTTCACGCCGCTGAACGCCGTCTGGAAGATGCCTCCCGACGCCCTGGGATTGGCTTCGAGCAGCACCGGTTTGCCACGCCGGTGACGCAGTTGGACATTGGAGAGATAGGCGAGCTGGAAGTGGCGGACCAGCCGTTCGGCGATCCCGAGCACCTCGGGATCGGCGTACAGCCGCCGGTAACGGCCCTGCTTGGCCCGCGCGATGGCGGTCAGCAGGGTGCCCCCCGGGGCGGAGAGACAGTCGACGCTGACCTCGGGCCCGTCCAGGTAGGGCATGACGATGAACTGCGGCACCTTCTCGTCCTCGTCCGCGGCCCGTTTCAGCGCCTCCGCCACCGCGTCGACGGAGACCAGCGGGCGCGCCGGGGCGAGCAGGTCCCGCATCCGCAGCGGCGCGTCGTCCAGGATGCGGAACCCGAACGCCGAGTACTCGCCGGCCGGTTTGATGCAGACCGTCTCGCCGGACAGGGACAGCTCCTCCACCGCCTGACGCAGGCCGTCGGCGTCGGAGACGACCCGCCAGGCGGGCACGGGCACGCCCTGCGCCGCCGCCACCTCGTAGGTCCGGCTCTTGCTGGTGAGCACGGCGACCGAGGCGGGCGAGGAACACATCAGACGGGTGCCGGCCGCGGCGAACTCGTCCGCCCGGCCGGCCAGCGCGTCGAGGCGCCGGGGAGGTATCAGCACGTCGATCCGGTGCCGTCGGCAGAAATCGACAGCGAAGTCGGCGTAGACGTCGTTGTTCACTCGATGGGGTTCGACCTCGCCCACATCGCAGGCCGCGAGTGCGGGCGCGGCAGGGTCCACGTTGGTGCCGTAGATGCGCACCGGAGCGCCGTCGGGATTGTCGCGCAACATCCGCACCACCTGAGTCGTGGCTGCCCCTGCGCTGCTGAGCCATATCCGTAGAGCTATCGCGACACTCCTCTCATCACCGGGACCACGCAGGCAAAAGCCGCCGACGGCGGGAGGCCGCCGTCAGGCCATGCGGGGTCGTGTGTGAGGCAGATCATAGTCTCAGCGGATGACGCGCATGTTTCCCATCAGGTGAGAACCCGTGAGAAGTCGCCCAGCCGCCGCTTCGCGCGCTCCGCCGTCGCCTGCGCCCGGCGGCCCGTGGTGGCCGCGCCCAGCAGGAGCACCAGCGCGCCGCAGCCCGCCACCACCCACCAGCCCGCCGTCCGCGAACCCGCCGCCAGCGCGCTGCCGGCCACGGCGACGCCCAGCGCCGAGCCCACCTGCCGCCCCGTCGCCGCCACCGAGGCGGCGACCCCGGCCTGCGCCCGGGGCATCGCGGTCACCGCCGTGTTGGTGATGGGGGCGTTCACCAGCCCGAAGCCGACGCCGAACAGCACGTAGGAGGTGAACAGCCACAGCGTGGACGCCTCGGCCACGCCCGCCGCGAGCAGCACCCCGCTCGCGGTGACCGCCGTGCCCCCCAGCAGCAGCGGCAGCCGCGCCCCGAGGTGGCCGGTCAGCCGCCCCGACAGCAGCGAGCACACCAGCGTCGTCGCCGCCATCGGCAGCAGGTGGAGCCCGGCGGCCAGCGGATCGAGCCCGCGCACGTCCTGCAGGTAGAGCGTGTTGAGGAAGAGGAAGCCGCCCATCGCGGAGAAGGCGCAGACCGCGATCGCGACCGCGCCGGTGAACGGCACACTGCGGAAGAAGCGCAGCTCAAGCAGCGGGTCGCGGCGGCGCGGCTCGTACGCCAGCAGCCCGGCCAGGACGCACGCCGAGGCGGCGAAGCAGCCCAGGATCGGCGGCGAGGTCCAGCCCGCCTCGCCGCCCTCGATGATGCCGAAGGTGAGCGAGCCCAGCAGCGCCACCATCAGGATCTGCCCCACCGGGTCCAGCCGGCGCGGCCGGGGAGCGCGCGACTCCGGCACGCAGCGCGCGGTGAGGAACAGCGCCAGCAGGCCGAACGGCAGGTTGAGCCAGAAGATCGCCCGCCAGCCGAAGGCGTGTGTCAGGGCGCCGCCCAGCACCGGGCCCAGCGCCATCGAGATGCCCGCCATCGCGCCCCACACGCCGATGGCGCGGGCCAGCTCCCTGCGGTCGCGGAAGGTGTTGGTGATGATCGACATGGCCACGGGGTTGAGCATCGAGCCGCCCAGCGCCTGCAGCGCCCGGAAGGCGATCAGCCAGCCCAGGCCCGGCGCCAGGGCGCACAGCGCGGAGCCGGCGGTGAAGACCACCAGGCCCGTGCGGAACACCCGGCGGCGCCCGACGCGGTCGGCGGTCGAGCCCGACAGCATCAGGAACGCCGCGAGCACCACCGTGTAGGCGTCGACCGTCCACTGCAGCCCCGACACCTCGGCGCCCAGCTCCCGCTGGATGGAGGGCAGCGCGACGTTGAGCGCGGTGATGTCCAGGCCGACGATGAGCAGGCTCATGCAGCAGATCGCCAGCACGACCAGCCGGCGGCGGCGGGGAAGTGTCCCGGGTGGGGAGGGTTCGGTCGGCATCGTCCTAAGGCTCCCCGCCGCACGGGCGCCGCACAACCCGGCCCCCGATCCCGGGGCAAACCGGGCCGGGCCCGGCCGAGTCCCGGGCGGCCCCACGGGGAATAGGCCCCTCGTCCGCGGCGTTGTCCGGACTCTACGGAGAGCGCAAGGAGAGAACCATGCCCGAGGCCTCCCCCCACACCCACCTCGTCGCCTACCGCGCGGCCGAGCAACTGCTGGCCGCCCGCGACCCGCGGGGCGCGCTGAAGCTGCTCGACCCAGTGGTGGCCGCCCACCCCGAGCACCGGGGCGCGCGCCTGCTGCGCGCCCGCGCGTACTTCCTCTCCGCCCAGCTGCGCTCCGCCGAGCGCGACTTCCGGCACGTGGTGGAGCGGGAGCCGGACAACGCCTACGGCCACTTCGCGCTCGCCCGCACGCTGCAGCGCGCCGGCCGCGACGAGGAGGCCATCGCCCACTTCCGGCTCGCCGCCGCGCTCGACCCCCGCCCCGACTTCGTGGCCGCCGCCCGCTTCGAACGCCCCTGAGCCCGGGGCCCCGCCCCCGTCCCCCGACGCCGATCCCGCGCCCACCAGCCTCCTTGGCCCGTGGGCCGTCTCCGCCGCGGCCCGCACCCGGCCAGCCCCGGGCCGGAAGATCGCGCTAGCGTGACGCCATGACGCGTGAGGAGTTACTCGCGGCGCTCACCGCCCGCATCGACGCGGAGGACGGCCGCGGCGGCCCCGGCGGGGTCCGCGCGCCAGAGGCCGGGCCGCAGGCCGAATCGCTGCTCGGCCTCCTCGCCACCGAGCGCGGCGTCGACCCCGAGGTGCTGCGCACCCTCGGCGTCTTCCACTGGACGCGGGCCGCGGTCGCCGGCCCCCACGACCCGGTGGCCGACCGGGAGGCCGACGCCGCCCTGGCCGCGACCCTGCTCATGCCCCTCGCCCTCACCCGGCCCGACGCCCTGCCCGAGGCGGTGCGCGCCTCCTTCGCGACCGCGGCGGCCGGGCGGGACCGCACACACGTCCATGCCGAGGCGCTGTCGGACCTGGCCATGCTCCTGATGCGGCGCGGCATCCAGGCGGGGGAGAGCCCGGCCATGACCGCGGCGCTGCGGCTGCTGCGCACCGCCGCGCACGGCCTGCCACCCGGGCACCCCTCGCGCCCGGTGGTGCTGTGCAACCTCGGGTACGCCCTGCTGCTGACCGGCATCGCCGCCCACGACCCCGCCGCCCCCGTCCAGCCCGGCGCTGCGGCGATGCCGCACGTCGACGAGGCGCTGCGCGTCCTGCGCGAGGCGTTCGACACCACCCAGCGCGGCCACCTCAACTACGCCCGCTGCGCCAACGGGCTGGCCCAGGCGCTGCGCGCCAAGGCGTTCCAAAGCGGCGACCGGGAGGCGCTGGGCGAGGCGATCGGCCACTTCCGCACCGCCGTGGCCACGGCCACCGAGGTGGACGACAACCTGCCGCAGATACACGCCGACCTCGGCTCCTCGCTGCTGATGTGGGCCGACTCGGACCACGCGGCCGTCAACGAGGCGGTCACCGCGCTGGCGAACGCCGTCGCGCTCTCGCCCGAGGACGCGCCGGAGCTGCCCGAACGCCTGGACCTGCTCGCCGGGGCCCTCCAGCTCCGCTACGACGAGGCCGGGGCCCAGCCCGGGGACCTGCGCCAGGCCGCCGCGGTGCTGCGGCGGCTGCTGGCCGCCACCCCGCCCGGCTCGCCCGAACACCCCCTGCGGCAGGCCCGCCTCGGCCTGGTGCTGGTCGAGCTGGAACACCGCCGGATCGCCGGCGACCTCGGGCCCGACGCGCCCGGAACGGACGTGGATGAGCCGGTCCGGCTGCTGCGCGAGGCGCTCGCCGCGCTGCCGGAGGACAGCCCGGAGCGGATACCCCTCGGCCTCGTCCTCGAGCGCGCCGTCATGCAGCAGGTCCCGAAGACGGTCCGCGAGCGGCACGACCCCGCCACGCGCCGCCGCATGGACGCCATCGACGCCGTCGCGTACGACGCCTTCGCCCCAGGACGAGACGGCCCCGACGGCCCCGGCGGCGAGCTGGCCGGCATGCTCGCCCTCGCCTTCCGCCTCCTGGGCGCCGGCGCGGAGGACGACGGCAGCCGCAACGCGCAGCTCATGGACATGGTCGGCCTCCTCATGAACTACCCGCGGCGCGCCGGCCTCGAAGACGTCATCGCGGCCGCGATGGACGGCCTGCAGCGGCAGTTCGAGCACCTGGACCCCGCCGAACGCCCCCAGGCGATCGCCCGGTTCCTCGACCAGAACCCGCCGCCGGCCCGCCGGCCGGACCCCGCCGAGGTGGCGCCGGTCGCCGAGGCGTGCGAGCGGGCGCTGCGCGAGCTGCCGCCCGACCACGAGCACCTGCCGCTGGTACGGCTGATACGCCTGCAGCTGCGGATGGTGGACTGGCTGCGGCCCGACGCCCCGCCCACCGAGGAGCGGCTCGCCGCGATGACCGAGGCGATCACCGAGGCCATGACGGTGCTGCCGGAGATCCTCCGTGCGGTGGACATCCCCTGGACCGCGCTGCAGAGCACCGTGGTGATGGGCACCGCCCTCGCCTCGCCGTTCGAGGCCCTCGCCCAGGCAGAGGAGCACCTGCGGCGCCAGCGGCGCGAGCTGAGCGCACTGACGCCCGGCACCCCTGAGCACACCGCCAAGCGCACCGCCCTGGCCAACACCCTCTTCCACCACTTCGAGCTCCTGCACGACGAGCCCAGCTACGCCGAGGGCCGGGAGCTGGCACGCGAGCTGGTGGCCGCCTCCTTGCCGCCGGACCCGATGCTGGTCTGCGCGTGGGGGCGGGCGGTCGTCGCCAGGATCCAGCACCCGCCGCCCGAGGCAGGCGAGGACGCCATCCCCTCCAGCGGCATGGCCCGGCTGGCCTCCGACCAGGCCGCGCACGCCGCCTCCTACCGCGACGGCCCCGGCGCGCTGGAGGCCCTGGAGGAGGGCCGGGCGTACCTGCTGTCCAAGGCGATCAGCACCCGCCGCGAGGCCGAGGCACTGCGCCGCGCCGACCCGCGGCTGGCGGACCGGTTCGCCGAGCTGCGCGCGCGGCTCTCGGACTTCGGCAACCCCGGCCTCGAACCCCGGCCCGCCGGGGACCTCCAGCGCTACCGGGACCTCGCCCGGGAGTGGCACGAACTCGTCGGTCGCATCCAGGCACTCCCCGACTTCGACCGGTTCCTGCTGCCGCTGCCGCTTGGCGTGCCCGACCTCCGCGCCGCCGCGGCCGAGGGCCCGGTCGTCACCGTCAACGTCAACCACCGCCGCTGCGACGCGCTGGCGCTGACGCGCGACGGCGTCCGCCTCGTCGAGCTGCCGGCCCTGGCCGCCACCGAGGTCGCCGAGCGTGCCGAGGCATTCCACGACGCGCTCGGCCTCCTCACCGGCGGGCGGGGCGGCGCGCTCGCCGCCGGCCAGGCGCGGCAGACCGTCACCGACACCCTCGGCTGGCTGTGGGAGGTGCTGGCCGAACCGGTACTCACCGCGCTCGGCTTCGCCGGACCGGTCGAGCACGGCGTCCCCTGGCCACGGCTGTGGTGGTCGCCGACGGGGGCGCTGACCTTCCTGCCCGTGCACGCCGCGGGCCACCACGGCGAGGCGGGGGCCTCTGTCCTGGACCGGGTCGCCTCCTCCTACACGCCGAACGTGCGGGCGCTGATGCACGCCCGCTCGCACCGCGTACCCGAGCCGGGCGCCCGCTCCGCGCTCGCCGTGGCCATGCCCGAGACCCCCGGGCACGCGCCGCTGCCCCGCACCGTCGGCGAGGCCGCCACCCTCACCGCGCGGCTGCCCGGGCCCGGGCAGCTGACCGGCCCGGCCGCGACCCGCCAGGCGGTGCTGGCCGCACTGCCCGCGGCCTCCGTGGCGCACTTCGCCTGCCACGCCGCGAGCGACCGCAACGACCCCGCCGCCAGCCACCTGCTGCTGCACGACGGGCCGCTGAGCGTCACCGAGCTCAGCAGGCTGCACCTGAACGCCGCCGAGCTGGCGTACCTCTCGGCCTGCGGCACCGCCCGCGGCGGCACCCGCCTGGCCGACGAGGCGGTCCACGCGGTGTCCGCGTTCCAGCTCGCCGGATACGCCCAGGCCGTCGGCACCCTGTGGGAGATCGGCGACGACGTCGCCGCCCGGGTGGCCGCCGAGGTGCACCGCGAGCTCGCCCCCGCGCTGCCGGCCCCGGGCCGCCTCCCGGCCGCCCTGGCCCTGCACGCCGTCACCCGCCGCATGCGCCAGGCGGCTCCCCGCCGCCCCTGGACCTGGGCGGCCCTTGTGCACAGCGGCGCGTAGCCCGGGAGCCGCCCGCGCTCCCGCAGGCGCCGGCCGCCGCCCCCACCGGGTCTGGCGGTCTCCGGCGGGAGGCCCCGCGTCAGGCCGGGACGTGGACGCGGCGCGCGGCCTCGGCGATGGACTCCGCGTCGATGCCCGCCGCGTGGAGCTGCTGGGCCTCGGTCGCCGATCCCGGCATGTTCCGCACGGCCAGCCGCACGAGCCGGGGCGGCGGGCGGCCGTCGCCGAACGCCTCCAGCACCGCGTCGCCGATGCCGCCCTCGGGACGGTGGTCCTCGACCGTGATCAGGCAGCCGGTCTCCTCGGCCGCCGCCCGCAGCGTGGGCACGTCCACGGGCTTGACCGAGTACAGGTCGATGACGCGCGCCAGGAGGCCCTCGCGCGCCAGCGCGTCGGCGGCGGCCAGCGCCTGGTGCACCGTCACGCCGGCCGCGACGATGGTGACCTGGTCGCGCCCGGTGGCGCGCAGGACCTTGCTCCCGCCGACCGGGAACCGCTCGTCGGGGCCGTAGATCACCGGCGAGGCGCCGCGCGTGGTGCGCAGGTAGCGCACTCCGGTGCCGTCGGCCATGGCGGCGACCAGGTGCGCGGTCTGGTTGGCGTCGCACGGGTAGAGCACGGTGCTGTCGTGCACCGAGCGCATCAGCGCCAGGTCCTCCAGGCCCATCTGCGAGGGGCCGTCCTCGCCGATGGCGACGCCGGCGTGGGAGCCGACCAGGCAGATCCCGGCCCGGCTGACGGCCGCCATGCGGATGAAGTCGTGGGCGCGGGTGAAGAACGCGGCGAAGGTGGTGACGAACGGCGTGAAGCCCCTGACCTGCATGCCGACCGCCGCCGCCACCAGCTGCTGCTCGGCGATGTAGCACTCGAAGAACCGGTCGGGGTGCTCCTTGGCGAAGTGCTCCGCCCGCGTGGAGTCGCTGACCTCGCCGTCGAGCGCCACCACCTCGGGACGGGCGGCGCCCACCGCGGCCAGGGCCCGCCCGTAGGCGTCGCGGGTGGCGGCCCTCTCGCCGGCCTCGAAGCGCGGCAGCGCCACCGGCGCCTCGCGCGGCCGGCGGGGCGCGGTCGCGGCGGCCGGCGGGCGTATCTCGACCCGCAGCCCGCGGTCGCCGCCCAGCTCGGCGATGGCCTCCTCGGCGTCGGGCACCGGCTTGCCGTGGGCGCCCTCCCGGTTCTCCACGGCGGCGACGCCGCGTCCCTTCAGCGTCCGGGCGATCACGGCGGTGGGGCGGTCGGTGACGGACGCCGCCTCGGCGTAGGCCGCGTCGATGGCGGCCGGGTCGTGCCCGTCGATCTCGACGGTGTGCCAGCCGCAGGCCCGCGCCCGGCGCCCGTACGCCTCGAGGTCCCACTGGAAGCGCGTGGGCCCGCGCTGCCCGAGCCGGTTGACGTCGACGATGGCGGTGAGGCTGCCGAGCCGCTCGTACCCGGCGTGGTCGAACGCCTCCCAGATGGAGCCCTCGGCCATCTCGCTGTCGCCGCACAGCACCCACACCCGGTAGGGGATGTCGCCGAGCCGCTGGCCCGCGAGCGCCATGCCCACGCCGATGGGCAGCCCCTGCCCGAGCGAGCCGGTGGCCACGTCGACCCACGGCAGCCGGGGCGTGGGGTGGCCCTCCAGCCTGCTGCCCAGCTCGCGGAAGGTGAGCAGCTCCTCGTCGGAGATGGCGCCGGCCGCCTTGAACATGGCGTACAGCAGCGGCGAGGCGTGCCCCTTGGAGAAGACGAGCCGGTCGTTCCCGGGGTGTGCCGGCCAGTTGATGTCGTAGCGCAGGTGCCGGGCCAGCAGCACCGCCATGAGGTCGGCCGCGGACAGCGACGAGGTGGCGTGGCCAGAGCCGGCCGTGGAGCTGGCGCGCACCGAGTCCACGCGGAGCTGCTGCCCGAGCTCGGCCAGGTACTGGTCAGTGGTCATGCGAACGCCCTCCCTCGGGGTCGGCACTCCGTCGCCTCGGTCGCGTCCGGGTACCCGTGCGCCCGCCTTCCTAACGCCGCGCGGACCCAGGCGTCGGCGTGAGGGAAACGTCGTCGAGAAAGGCGGTGAAGCTGTCCTTTCCGCCGCCGAAGCGGAAGGTGACCTGGCCGAAGTCGCTGGTCAGGATGGACTCGAAGCCGAAGGAGAACTTCTGCGGCGCCGTCCCCAGGTGCACCGGCCAGGTCCGGACCTCGACCAGCGGCTGGCGCGGCTGCTCCTCCCGCAGCACCGTGACGAACATCTCGGCCGCCACGCTCGCCCAGGCCGTGAACCGCAGCGTGTAGCTCACGCCCTCGCGCAGCCCCACGCCGCTGTGCCCGACCATGGCGTCCCACGGCTGCTCGGTGCCGCCGCGGACCCCGACCCGCAGCGCGCCCTGCTGGATGCGGGGCTCCACCTCGCCGTGCGGCCACCACGGGTGGACGCGCCCGGTGTCGAAGCCGCCGTTGCGCAGCAGCTCGACGTCGGACGGCTCGCCGGGCTCGCGCGAGGAGCCCCCGAGCAGCCCGGTGCCCACAGCGGCCCCGGCCCCGGCGAGGGTCCCGGCCAGCAGGACCAGCGCGCCGGGGATGATCAGCCGCCGCCGGCCGGTGCCGGCGGGGGAGGGGGGCTCCGGCTCCGGGGCGGCGGGTGGCGGCTCGGGCTCCGGCTCCCGCTCCTTCTCCCGCGCCTTCTCGTGCTCCGGCGGCTCCTGGCGCTCCGCCTGCTCGGCGGCGGCCGGGGCCGGGGTGGAGTCCGAGGCGGAGGCGGAGGCGGCGGCCCGCTCGTACAGCAGCATCAGCCGCTCGCGGGCGGCGTCGTCCCGGCCGTACCGGCTGCCCAGGAGCTCCACGAGCTGACGGGGAGGCAGCGCCCGGCCGGCGAAGAAGCGGTGAAGGGACGTCAGGCTGTAGTGAACGTCCTTCGTGCCGGCCAGCTGCCGCAGGCTGATGCCGCTCTCATCCAGCATGGTGCGTAAGTGTTCGGCGAGTTCCCGAGCCGCGGCCGGCAGCTTCTCGGGTAACGGCCTCCAGTGCCCACTTCTCACTCCCGTAGACCCTAGTCACCGCTCCCGCGCGGCACAACCGCGCCGTGAACGTTCCCTCGCCGCGCGCGTTTCCCCAGCTCACCGCGATGGAACGTTCCCCGTCGTTCCGTCCTGGCCCCCGTGCCTGGACCGCGACCTCGCCGCCCCGGCACGATCCTCGGCGTCCGCAAGGAAAGCACGAAGGAAAGGGGAACGCCATGCGGCGGTTACGAGCGGCCGCGGCCGGTGTCGTCGCGGCGACGGCGCTCGGCGTCGCCCCCTACGCGGCCGGCGCCTCGTCGGACGGGGACCCAGCCGGTGCGACGCCGGCCGGGGTCCACCGGCCGGCGGCCGGAAACCCGTTGGAGATGACGGACGGCTTCTACGTCGACCCGAACTCCAACCCGGCCGCCTGGGTGGCGGCCAACGCCGGCGACGGGCGCGCGGGGCCCATCCGGGAGCAGATCGCCGGCAGGCCCCTCGCCCGCTGGTTCGGCGACTGGGACCTCGACATCGGCACCAACGTGGCGGCGTACGTCGACGCCGCCGCGTTGGCCGACCGGCTGCCGGTCCTGGTGGCGTACAACATCCCGGGCCGCGACTGCGGCAGCCACTCCGGCGGCGGCGCCGAGGACGCCGCCGCCTACCGGGCCTGGATCGACGCCTTCGCCGCCGGCATCGGCCAGCGGCCCGCCCTGGTGATCCTCGAGCCCGACGCCCTCGCTCAGCTCGACGCCTGCCTCGACGACGCCGGGCAGCGCACCCGGCTCGACCTGCTGCGCTACGCCACCGACCGGCTGGCCGCCCAGGCGCCGAGCACCTGGACCTACCACGACGCGGGCAACGCCGGCTGGATCGCCGCCGACGTGATGGCCCAGCGCCTCGCCTCCGCCGGGCTCGCCCACGCCCACGGCTTCTCCGTGAACGTCTCGAACTACAAGACCACGCAGGACTCCGCCTCCTACGCCCAGTCCCTCAACGCCCAGCTCTCGGCCCGGCACGGCTACACCCGCCCCTTCGTCGTCGACACCAGCCGCAACGGCAGCGGCCCGCTGGGCGGCGAGTGGTGCAACCCGTCCGGCCGCATGCTCGGCGCCCCGCCGCAGGAGGGCGGCGCGAGCGGCGCCGAACTCCTCCTGTGGATCAAGGTCCCCGGCGATTCCGACGGCGAGTGCGGCATGGCACCCGACGTCCCCGCCGGCCAGTTCAGCCCCGACATCGCCATGCGCCTGATCGAGGGCACCTGACGGCCCGACGCCGCGAAGCGACCGACGCGGCCGGGTCTCCCTCGCCCACGGGGGGCGAGGGAGGCCGAACACCGGGCGGCGCCGCCCCGGACCTCCGCGCGACCCCCTCCCACCACGCGCGCGGAGTCCGGGGCGCGTCCGGCGTTGCGCCGATGCCCGAGGAACGCCCGAGGGATGTCCGAGGATGGAGGGCATGCACACCGCCCCGGACGGCAGCCCGGTCGCGCTCTACCGCCGCCTGCCCGAGCGATCCGACGACGCCGCGCTCCTCCACCGGCTGCTCCCCGAGGGCGGCAGCGTGCTCGACCTCGGCTGCGGCACCGGGCGGCTGGCCGAGCCCCTCGCCCGGCTCGGGCACCCGGTCACCGGCGTGGACAACGAGCCGGAGATGCTGGCCCACCTGCGCTCCGCCACCCCCGTGTGCGCCGACATCGCCGCCCTCGACCTGGGCGGCGAGCGCTTCGACGCGGTGCTCCTCATGAGCCACCTCATCAACGTCGCGGACGAGGCGTTCGTCGCGGCCGCGCTGCGCACCGCGCGCCGCCACCTGCGGGACGAGGGCCTCGTCGTCGCCGAGCGCTACCCGCCCGGATGGGTGGCGACCTGCGCCGAGTCCAGCCGCGAGCGCGACGGCGTGCGCTTCACGCTGACCGGCGTTCAGCGGCGGGACGGCGTGCTCACCGCCACCGTGCGCTACGAGTTCGACGGGCTCGCCGCCGACCAGCGGTTCTCGGCGCGGGACGCCGGCGACGAGCGGCTCGACGAACTCGCGGGCGCCGCCGGCCTGCGGCTCGACTCCGCGCTCAACCCCGCCGGCACCCTGACGCTGCTCCGCCCGCGGACCAGCGCCCGGTAGCCCCGCGGGCCGGGAGCCTGACCGGCCGTCACCTGGTGGCGCCGTACGAGGCCGCTCCTTGGTGATCGTCTTCACATCCGTGCGTGACGCATTGCCCGTCGGCGGGGTTAATGGATACGGTCACGAAAACCGTTTTCAACGAGTGGCAGATGGAGGGGCGCGTCGTTGTCCGCCACGAGACAGGCCGCGAGACAGGCCGCGAGACTGCGGGGGCGGCGCCGGTCCGCCGGGGCGCTGGTGGGCGCGTACCTCGGCCTGGTGCTGGCCATCCTGGCCGTTCTCGTGGTCTCCGCGGCGACCGGGCCGGCGGATGTGGGGGCGGTCGATGCCGTGCGCATCATCGTCGGTCACCTCATCCCCGACGCGCCGTGGATGAGTGACGGTTCGATCAGCCTGCTCCAGGATCAGTCGGTGTGGCAGTTCCGGCTGCCGCGTACGCTGCTGGCCGGTCTGGCGGGGGCGGGGCTGGCGCTGGCGGGTGCGCTGATGCAGGCGGCGGTGCGCAATCCGCTGGCCGAGCCGTATGTGCTGGGGGTCTCGGCCGGGGCGGGTGTCGGTGCGGTGGCGGTGATCACGCTGGGCTCGGCCGCCGTGGGCGGGCTCCCGCTCAGCGGTGCGGCGTTCCTCGGCGCGCTGGGTGCGACCGCTGCCGTCTACCTGCTGGCCCGGCAGGACGGGGTGCTGGCGCCGACGCGCATGATCCTGGCGGGGGTCGCCCTGGGCTCGCTGCTCAGCGCGGTGACGAGCTACCTGACGCTGACCACCGAGGCCCAGAACGTCTTCAGCGTGCTCTTCTTCCTCCTGGGCAGTGTCTCGGCGGCGACCATGGATCAGCTGGCGGTCCCGGCCGCCGCGCTGGCCGCCGTCACGCTCTACGCGCTGGCCAACGCCCGGGCGCTGAACGCCCTGCTGGTGGGCGATGAGAGCGCCACGGCGCTGGGTGTCAACGTCAACCGGCTGCGTGGACGCCTGGTGATCGCCGCCTCCCTGCTGACCGGCGCGGTCGTGGCGGTCAGCGGCGGCATCGGATTCGTCGGGCTGGTCATCCCGCACACCGCCCGCATCCTCGTCGGGGCCGACCACCGCCGGATGCTGCCGGTCGCCATCCTGGGTGGTGCGTTGTTCCTGATGGCTGCCGATGTGCTGGCGCGGACGGTCGCGGAGCCGACGGAGATTCCCATCGGGATCGTGACCGCGGTGGTGGGTGCGCCGTTTTTCCTGTGGCTGATACGCCAGGGACGCGCGGCCCGGGCGGGGATGCTGCGATGAGGGTGGACTTCGCGGATGTGGCGGTGGCGCTGGGCGGTACCCGCATCGTGCACGGGGCGACGTTCAGTGTGGAGCCGGGTCAGGTCGCGGGGCTGGTGGGCCCCAACGGCAGTGGGAAGTCCACGCTGCTGCGCAGTCTGTACCGGGTCGTCCGGCCGGAAGCCGGCACGGTCGGCATCGGCGGGAAGGACGTGTGGCAGTTGCCGCCGCGGGTGGTGGCGCGGCAGGTCGCGGTCATGACGCAGGAGACGACCGCCGACTTCGATCTGGATGTGCTGGACGTGGTGCTGCTGGGCCGTCTGCCCCACCACCGGGGCTTCGGGGGTGACTCCGCGCTCGATCTGGAGCTTGCGGACCGGGCGTTGGCCCGTGTCGGAGCCACCGGGTTGGCGGGACGCCTCTTCGCCGGGTTGTCGGGCGGGGAGAAGCAGCGGGTGCTGCTGGCGCGTGCCCTGGTGCAGGACAGCAGGGTGCTGGTGCTCGACGAGCCCACCAACCACCTGGACGTCTCCTTCCAGCTCGAACTCATGCGCATCATCGGCGAACTGGGGCTGACCACGCTCGCGGCACTGCACGATCTGAACCTGGCGGCGGCCCACTGCGATGTCGTCGCCGTCATGAACCAGGGGCGGATCATCACCCACGGACCGCCGCAGGAGGTCCTGACGCCCGAGCTGATCGGCGAGGTCTTCGGCGTGCGGGCACACCGGCTCAGCCACCCGGCCACCGGGCGGCCCCTGATCGCCTTCTCCCCCCGGCCATCCCCCGCACCACACGACCCGGCACCCGAGCAGCACGCCAAGGAGCACGCACCATGACCCGCCCCACCCGACCCACCCACCCCTCCCGGCTCGCTGTCGCGGGGGCGGGCCTGGCCTGTCTCGGCCTGCTCGCCCTGACCGCCTGCGGCTCGGGCGTCACCGAACCGCAGGACGACGGCCAGGGCGCCGGCGGCCGGCAGCCCACCGTGGTCACCAACTGCGGCCGCCAGGTCGAACTCTCCACCACACCCGGGGCGATCGTGGGACTGAGCCCTTCCCAGACCGAGCTGCTGCTGCGCCTGGGCGTGGGTGAGCGGATGGTGGGCCAGGCGCAGACCGCCACCGCGCCGCTGCCCCAGGACCTGCGGGAGGAGGCGAAGGACATTCCGGTGCTCAGCCAGGACGCCCCGCCGACGCGGGAGGTGCTGCTGCAGGCCGGGCCGGACTTCGTGGTCGCCCCCACCGCTTACGAGTTCACCGCCGAACAGGGCTTTGCCAGCATCGAGCAGCTCGACCAGGCGGGCGTGGCCGCCTACATCGCGACCGGCGGCTGCGAGGACCGCCGCATGACCGGCACCGTCGACGACCTCTTCACCGACCTGGACAGCCTCGGCCGCGCCCTCGGCGTGACCCGGGCCGCCACCCAGCTCGCCGAGGAGGCCCAGGCCACCCTGGACGACGTCGCCGAACGCGTCGCCGGCCGGCAGCCCGTGACCGTCGCCCAGGTCTACGTCGAAGGCAGCACACTCTCCGCGATCGGCGCCGGCATCGAGTACGACATCATCCGCCGCGCCGGCGGCGAGAACGTCTTCGGCCCCGACGACGCCGCGTTCGCCGACTTCTTCGCCGCCCAGATCAACCCCGAGACGCTCGCCGAACGCAACCCACAGGCCCTCGTCTTCGCCGTCAACAGCCCCGAACACGAGCAGGCCACCCGCGACTACCTCACCCGCACCTTCCCCGACCTCGACGCCGTCCGCAACGACCGCCTCATCGCCATCTCCGCCTCCGACGTCTACCCCGGCACCCTCGGCAACGTCGACGCCGTCGCCGACATCGCCGCGGGCCTCTACCCCCGGGCATTCTGAACACCCGGTCGTCTCCGGCCGGCGGCGTCAGGGTGACGTGACGGCCAGTACGCGGTTCAGCGCGCTGTCGGGGCGGGCGGTGAGCTGCTCCCAGGTGCCTTCCTCCGCGATGCGGCCGGCTTCGAGGACGGCGATGCGGTCGGCCCGGCGAATGGTCGCGGGGCGGTGGGCGATGACGATCGTGGTGCGGCTCTTCCTGCCGAGCGCGGCGGCGAGTTCGGCGTCGCCGGCGTTGTCCAGGTGGGCGGTGGTCTCGTCCAGGACCAGGACCCGGGGCTCCGCGAGCAGGGCGCGGGCGAGGGCGATGCGGGCGCGCTGGCCGCCGGAGAGGGTGAAGCCGCGCTCGCCGACGAGGGTGTCCATGGGGGCGATCCCGTCCACGCCGCACAGCTGCGCTGTTTCAGCGAGGAGGTGTTCGTCCGCGTCCGGTGCGCCCAGGCGCAGGTTGTCGGCGAGGGTTCCGTGGAAGAGGGGGGTGTGCTGGCCCACCACGGCGACGGCGCCGCGGAGGTGGGCGTCGGCGAGGTCACGGAGATCGATGGGCTCACCGCCGTCGGGCACCAGCTGGACGGCTCCCGCGGAGGGGTCCCAGAAACGCGCCAGCAGATGGGCGCAGGTCGACTTGCCCGCCCCCGAGGCGCCGACCAGGGCAAGGGTCCGCCCCGCGGGAACCGTCAACTCGACTCCGTCCAGCACCGGCCGGCCCCCGTAGTCGAAGCTCACCCGGTGCAGCCGGACGCCCAGCGGGCCCGGCGGAAGCGGGCGTGGCGAAGCGGGCGGCGGGGCGAGAGCGGGGGCTTTCAGGGCCGCGTGGACCCGGGCGGCCGCGGCGCGCAGACCCACGGCCTGGCTCAGTGCCCTGGCCGACTCGGCGACCGGGCCCAGCACCGACAGGGCCAGCGCCACTGCCGCCGGTGCCCACGCCCCGTGCAGCCGCCCGGAGGTCACGGACTGCGCGGCGGCGACCACCACCCCGAGGACCGCGAGCACGATGAGGAGGTCGCGGACGGCGGCGGCCATGGCCTCCCAGGTGGCCTCGGCCTGCTGGGCCTCTCCCACCCTTCGGCCCTGTTCGGCGATGTGGCCGCGCCGCGTGGCAAGCCCGCCGAAGGCGAGCAGTTCGCGCAGCCCGTCGACGGTCTCCACGGTGTCGGCGGACAGCTTCGCGGCGGCCGCCCGGGTGCGGGCCCCGCGCGCCGCGCGTCCGCGGGCGTCGGCGAAGGGCGCCGCGGCGAGCAGCGCGGCCACCGGCAGCACCGCTGCCAGCAGCCACGGCTCCACTGTGGCCAGTGCCGCGGAGGCGCCGGTGAACACGACGCCGGAGGCGAGAAGTTGGGCCGTGGTATGGGCGTAGAAGAACTCCAGGGCCTCCACGTCGGCCATCGCGGTGGCGGCCAGGTCTCCGCTGCGCCTGCCGGCCACACGAGCGGGCGCGCTGCGGGCGAGCCCGTCGAAGATCCGCACGCGCAGCTCGGCCAGCACCCGGTAGGCGAGGTCGTGCGAGAGGTCCATCTCCCGCCAGGTCATCAGGGCGCGTACGAGGACGAGGACGACGAGAGCGATGACCGTGCCGGCCGACGGGGCGCGGCCGGAGATGACGGCGGTTCCGACGGTGTGCGCGGCCAGCGTCAGCAACGTGACCAGCGAGCCCTGTTCGATGAGGGCGGCGGCGCAGGTGCGGGCCACCATGGCCCGGTGCCCGGCGAGCGCGGGGAGCAGGGCGCGCAGTGACCCGCGCGCGGGCACGGACACGTCGGTGGTGCCGCTGTCCGCCGTGCCGATGTCCGCTGTGCCGCTGTCGTTGGTGCTGCTCATGCGGCGAGTCCTCCTTCATGAGTGCGGCCCGCCCTGACGAGCTCCGCGTAGACGCCCCCGGCCGCGACGAGGGCCGCGTGCTCGCCGACGGCCTCCACCCGTCCGCGGTCCAGCACCACGATCCGGTCGGCATGCTGGACGGCGGCGAGCCGGTGGGCCACCACCAGGACGGTTCGGCCTCCCGCGGCGTCCAGCAGCTCGCGGACGATGTCCGCCTCGCGGCGTTCGTCGACCGAGCTCGTGGCCTCGTCGAGGACGAGCACCGGGGCATCGGCCAGCAGGGCCCGCGCGAGGGCGAGCCGCTGCCGCTGGCCACCGGACAGGGTGGCGCCGCGCTCGCCGAGGACGGTGGCGTAGCCGTCCGGCAGGACGGCGATCTCGTCGTGGATGCCGGCGGTGCGTGCCGCGCGGACCAGGGCGTCGTCCGTGGCCGTCGGCCGGGCCAGGCGCAGGTTGTCGGCGATGGTGGCCTGGAAGAGGTGGGTCTCCTGGGAGACGACGGCGATGCCCTGCCGCAGGGACTCGAGCGTGTACTCGGCCGCGTCGCGGCCGTCGATGAGGATCCGGCCCTGCCGGGGGTCGCGATGGCGCAGGAGCAGGGCGATCAGCGTGGACTTGCCGGCGCCCGAAGGGCCGACGAGCGCGGTGGTGCGCCCCGCCTCGGCGGTGAACGTGACGCCGCGGAGGACGGGGCTCCCCGCGGCCTCGTAGCCGAATTCCACGTTCTCGAAGCGCAGGTGGGGCGGCCCCGGCCAGTGTGCCTGTGCTGTTCCCGTGTCGGGGACCGCGGGTTCGGCGGTGCGCAGCGCGACGAGCCCGTCGGCGGCCGAGACGCCCAGGTACCCGGCGTGCCACTCGCGGGACAGGTCGCGCACGGGACGGAAGCACTCGGAGGCCAGGAGCAGCACCAGATAGGTGCCCGTCGCCGCCGTTGATCCGGTGACGGCCGACCAGCAGGCGAGCAGCGCGGCGGCCGCTGTGCCGCCCTGGATGGCCAGGTCGGTCAGTCCGGTGTCGACGAGCGAGACGCGGAGCTTGGCGACGGTTGCCCTGTGCAGCGCCGCCGAACGCTCCTCGAGCCGCTGCCGGGTGCGCCCGACGGCGCCCGCGGCCCGCAGCGCGGGCATCCCCTGCAACGCCTCGAGGTAGTCGGCGCCCAGCCCCTCGTAGGTGTCCCAGTGTTCCTTGCCGCGCTTGGCGAGGAGCCGGTCCCAGGCGCGCGGCCCGAGCAGAGCGAGCAGCAGGGCGGGGACGAGACCGACGAGGGCGGTGGGTTCGATGGCGGCCATGGCGGCGAGCAGCAGGGGCGGCACGGAGAGGGTGATCAGGAGCTGGGGCAGGTAGCGGGAGACGTAGGCATCGACGCCCTCGACCCCGTCGACGAGGGTGGTGCGGACGGCCCCGGCGCGCGATGGGGGTCCCCCCGGCCGAAGGCTGGGGGAGGTCAGGTGCGCGGGTCCGAGCCGCCCGAGGTGGGCGAGGAGTTCGTCCCTCAGGCTCACCCTGACCCGTGCTCCGGCGCGTACGGCCGTGCGCCGCTGCCGGCAGCCGAGCCCCGCACGGGCGGCGACGACGCCGAGCACCGCCCCGATGAGCATGGGCAGCCGGTCCGTGTCGCCCCGGGCCACGTCGGCGAGAGCGAGTGCCAGCAGAACGGCCTGCGCGAGGTGGGTGAGGGTGACGGCCCCCTGGAGGAGGGTGGCCGCGAGCAGGGGCCGCCGTGCGTGCCGTGCGGCGCGGCGCAGCTCCGGATGGACGATCACGAGGTTCCCTCTTCCGAATGGGTGGTGCCGAGAGCCAGGCCGTGGACGACCCAGTCCCTGCCCGGCGAGGCGCCGAGCGAGGCGCCGAGGTCCGCCTGCTGCCAGGAGCCGATGGGGCGGCCCGCCAGCCCTCGTCGGCAGGCGGCCACGTGGGCCAGTCCGACGGCGAAGCCGGCGCGCAGGTGGGCCCGGCGGATCTGCGGTGCTCCGGCGTCCGCCGGGCAGCCGTGGCCGAGCAGTACGGCGCCCGTGTCCGCGATCCATGCCTGGCCCGCGGCCCAGGCGGCGAGCGTCGGCCGGGCCTCGCCCACGGCGAGACGTCGCAGCGTGCCGTCGGGCGCCAGTTCGACGATGTGGGGTTGCGGTTCGCCGACGGCCGCGCACCACGCGAGCTCACCGGCGCTCGCCTCGGCGGCGGTGGCGAGCACCGCCCGCAGGGCGTCCCGGGGCGGTGTGTGCCGCAGCGGTGGCCGGGCACTGCGGCGGGTCAGCAGCTCCCGGGGCGTGGGCGCCCCCGCGGCCCGGCGCGCACCCTCGGGCGGCGCGACGTGCAGGGCGGCGAGGGGGTCTTCGGCGATCCCGTCGAGGCGGAGTGTGGGCGGGCGCGCGCCCAGCGCACGGGCCGCGAGCCAGAGCGCCGCGGCGGCGTGCCCGGTGTCCAGCAGCATCAGCGGCCAGGCGCGGTGACCGTAGTGGGAGACCGTGCGCTGCGGGGTGACGGAGAGCTCGACGGTCGCCCCCGGCAACGCGTCGTCGGGTTCCGGACCGAGGCGGTGCACGCGGTGGCGGAGCGGGTCGTAGCCGTAGCGCCCGGGCGGCAGCGGGCAGCCGGTGCCCACGACGAGCTGCGCGTCCACGGGATGCAGTGCGCCCGCGGACGGGGTGGGCCGCAGCCGTCCGGCACTGTCCCTGGCCGCCAGCGAGAGGCGGAGCAGCGACCACAGGTCCAGTTCCCCGGGGCCGGCCTCCGGCAGGCGGCGCGGCGGCCCGGGCCACGGGCGGACGGCGGGCCCGGCGGGCGTGTCCGGGCCGGGCCTCTCGGGAGAACGGGCGCGGGCGAGCGCGGTGACGAGATCCACGAGGCGGCCCTCACATGTGGGGCGGAGGAGCCAGCGTGAAGTCCTCCGGTGCGCTCGGCGCGGTCGTGCGCCAGCCACGGTCGAGGGCGGCATCGGCGAGGCGCGGGCAGCCGAAGTACGCAAAAGCAGCCGGGGCGTTGGGGATGAGGCCGGAGACGAGGACCCGGGCGACGCGCAGCGGCGTTTCGGCCACGTCCTCGGTGGTGAGGTCGAACGTCATGACGCGGTGGCCGCCGTCGTGGAGCGCGCGCTCCAGCCGGTCCCGGCCGCCGGGCTCGACCGCCTCGATGGGGACGATCCCGTGCGCGGGCTCGGTGAACCGCCGGGCCTCGGCCGCCATCCGCTCGTCCAGCCACACCTGGACGTGCGCGCCCAGGTCCCTTACGCGGGCGAAGTGTTCGCCGCATGCGTCGAGGTAGCGGCGGTCGTCACGGTGGTCGAGGTAGAGGCCGCGGGCGAGCAGCCCGGCCTCGACGGCCTGGAACACCCAGCCGTCGGGGTCGGTGAGACCCTGGGTGAAGACCCAGGTGTGGACGGCCTCGAGCACGGCCTTGCGGGCGGCCTCGGCCGGGTCGTACTTGCAGGCGAACCCGGCGGCATGCAGGCCGAGCCGGGGGTCGTGGACGAGCGCGGCCACGCAGGGGGCGAACTCCGAGGGCATCTCGGCCAGCCAGACGCCGAGCCCGGATCCGGCGAGGTCGTCGGCGAGGCCGGGCACGCTGGCCGGGTCGATGCCGCGGGCCGGACCGTCGAGGTGCCACCACAGTTCGAGGGCGTCGCGTTCGACGACCTCCAGCAGGCCGCGCTCGACCGCGTCGTCGAACCCCTGCCCGGTGGCGATCCCCGCGTAGTTGAGGTGGTGGGTGCGGGGCAGCGAACGCAGCTCGCCCTGGCGCCAGTTGAGGTGGGTGAGCGCGACGGGCGCCCAGACCTCGGCCACCTCCCCGCCGGGCAGCCGTTCCTCGCCGCGCGTCCACAGGGACGGCGTGTCAGGCGTGAGGGGACGGTAGGGGAACCGCTCGCGGGCGTACTGCCAGCCGGCGTAGGCGGGCAGCTCGCCGGGCCCGTACAGCCGCAGCCCCTTCTCGGTCAGCTCGGCGGCCGTGGCGCGCAGCGGCGCGCCGGGGTGGCCGGGCGGCGGCACGCGGTTGCCGCAGTACCGCTCGATTCCCTCCGCTATGGCGGCTGTTCGGGCGCCCTCGGGGTCGCCGAAGGTCGTGCCGAGCGACACCCGGTCGGCGGGCCACAGGCCGAGCTTCCGGGCATCGGCGATCTCTGCGGTGAGCGCCGTGTAGCGGGGCGGTGCGCCCGCGGGGTGCTCGACAGGCTTGACCTTGCGGACGATGCCGCAGACGGGGTCGACGAGGGCTTCCAGCGGCAGCGCCGTCATCGCAGGATCTCCTGTTCGGGATCGGTGGATTCGTGACGGGACCGGAGAACGGGCAGCCGCAGCACCACGCGCCCGGGTTCGACCTCGCGCCGGGAGGCGAGCAGGCGGGTGGCGGTGATCGGGTCGTCACCGGTGTGGGGGTTGCGGGCGTGGGCCGGAAAGTGGTGCCCGGCGATCTCCAGGCGGAGCCGGGTGCCCGCGGGCAGGCGCCGCGCGAGCCGGCCGAGCACCACGGTGAACTCGGCGGGCCGCCCCGGAGGATCCGCGCGTCGGACGACGCCCACGGCCAGCCGCCGCGCCATGCCCTCCGGGGTGACCGCGGCGAGCCGGGCGAACCAGTCGGCGAACGGCGTGCCGGCGGTGGCCCGCAGCCGCACCTCGGCGAGGCCGACGACGTCCAGCGGGTGTGGCAGCGGCGCGGTGACGAGGACGCAGCGGTCGGGCGTTCCCTCGGCGGGGACGGTCAACGTCCCGGACAGCACGGGGCGTTCGGGATCGGCCGTGAACGAGGCCCCGCGCAGCGGCAGCACCTCCGGACGGTACGGCTCGCCCTCCGTGCCGGCGGGCACCCACAGCGGGCTGCCACCCAGCGCGACCACACCCCCGTGCCCGTGCCGCAGCTCCCCGGCGAGGGCGAGGCGGGCCCAGCGCGCGTAGAGGTCGCCGAGTCCCACCCGGTGCGCGGGCTCGGCGTCGGGCCCGGGCTCGGCGACGAGGCCGTGCCCCCAGGGGCCCATCAGCAGTCGCGCCGAGGGCTTGCCCCACCAGCGCCACAGCGCGACGGTGTCCTCGGCGAAGTGGTCGTGATGGCCGCCCACCGCGAGTAAGGGGGTCCCGGCCTGCCTGGCCCATGAGCCGGGCCGGCGGCGCGCGCGGTGCCGCCACACGCCAGGCCAGGAGGGCAGGTTCCGGCCGAGCCTCGCGGGCAGGCCACTCACCGGCAGGTGGGCCAGCAGCTCCGGGTCGGCGGCGAGGGCCTTTTCCAGGGCCTTGTCGTCGGAGTCCCGCCGGTCTCCGTGAGCCGCCCACCACCCGGCGCGGGCCCACAGGCGTTCCACGCCCGAGGGTTCGCGAGCCGTCTCGGCGGTGCCCAGTGCCGGCACGGCGGCGATGACGGCGTCGGGGCGAGCGCCCTCGGGCGCCTCCAGCGCGAGGGCGAGGGCGCAGTGCGCGGCGTAGGAGGAGCCTGACGCCACCAGCCTCCCGTCGCTCCAGGGCTGCCGGCGGAGCCACCGGACGGTTGCCGCCCCGTCGGCGGCCTCGTTCTCGTACGGGTGCCAGTCGCCCGCCGAGGCGTGCCGCCCTCGCACGTCCTGTGCCACCGCGGCGAACCCGCGCCGGGCCCATCCGCGCAGCTCGGCGCGGTGCCGTCGCCTGTCGTAGGGCGTGCGGACGAGGACGGCCGGGAAGGGGCCGTCGCCGTCCGGGAGCCGGACGTCGGTGGCGAGGCCCTCGACGGCCACGGTGAGCAGCGTCATCCGGCCTTCCCGGGCATCGGGGCGACGTCGGGGACGGGCAGCACGGGGTGCTCGGTGACGGTCAGCGTGCGCAGGTCGACCCGGCGGAGACGGCGCCGCGGGGGCAGCCCTCCGGTGTGGGGGGCGTCGGTGGCCCACCGGGTGAGGTCGTCGGCCAGCAGGGCGGCGAGCAACGCGGCTGCCGGAGCGGGGAGTTGGATGGGGGCGCCGGAGGTACGCGGGCCGCTCCAGTAGGCGGACAGCTCGCGGTGCGCGGGCGAGGCGGCGAGCCGCCGTGCACGGACGTGGGACGAGGTGACGTCACCGGCAGCGGCTGCCAGGGGCTCCACGTACGCCTGCCAGCCCTCGCGGTGACAGCGCAGCCAGGCGATGCCGCGCTCGGGCAGCCGGTCGGCCGTGTCCCACAGCCCTTCGGGCACGGGGCCGTCCAGGCACCACACGACGGCGGCGGGCTGTCCGTCGGCCGCTGTGCCGGGCTCCGCAGGCCGCGGCTCGGCGCCCTGGGCCCGCAGGGACGTGGCCAGCGGCGCGGTCAGCACGGGGTCGCCCACCAGCCGGACGTCCCGGCGCTCAGCGGGCCATTCCCTGCGCGGCGGCTCGTCGGCCAGGTATCCGGCGCCTTCGAAGGCATGGACGATCTGGTCGAGTTCGGCGTCCGGCCGGCCCGTCGCCGTGCCGGAGAGCCGGGCCAGCAGTGCCTCCTGGTCCGCGTCGCCGGTCCGTACGCGGAGGAACTGCCCGTCGGTCGTACGGACGGCGAGCCCCCGCCCGGGAACGGCGACGACCTCGACCCCGGGGGCGAGCCGGCTGCGGGACACGTGGCTTCTCCTGTCGGTGAGGGCCGTGGTGGAGCGGGTGGGCCCGCCCTGAAGGCGGCGGGCGGGCCCACGGTCGGGGGCGTTTACCCCTTGCTCACTCCTCGGTGTCGTCGAAGGGGTTCTCGACGAGGGCGTTGGAGTGGGAGGCCGAGTCGTGGGCCAGCTGGCCCGGGTCGGCGATCGGCTCGAAGACCTGCTCGTTGTCCATGAACTCTCCTTCATCGCAGGGGAGGTACGGCGTTCGGCTGAGCGCCGCACGGATCAGACCTTAATGAATATGATTGTCTTTTCATAGTCCTGTTGGGGAGTGATCCGGGTAACACCGGTTCAGCGAGGAGGCACTGATGCCCGCCGGTCCACTGCTGCTCGTCTCCGACCATGTCGGGGGATTCGTCCACGTGCTCACCGTGCCGGACGGCACCGAGACGGGCCGCCTCACCAACCGCCACCTCTCCGAGCACGCCGGGTTTCTGGCGCTGCCGGGCGGGCGGACCGCCTGCGTCGACGACCGCAGGGGCGAGCTGCTGGTGCTTGCCCCGTTCGGCCACGAGTTGGTCGAGGCCGCGATTCCGGTCGCCGTGCCGGCCGAGCACCTGGCCGTCGACCCGTCCGGCCGGTGGGTGGCGATCACGACGGGCCTGGGCAAGAACGGCAAGCCGTGGTCGGATCTGCTGACGGTCGTCGACCTCGCCACGGGAGACGCGGCCCGGGTGCGCACACGCGTGGGCGAGCCGGGGGTGACCGTACTGGGCGACGGGGACCCCCTCGTCGTCCTGCGGCACAGGGAGCCCGGCGCACTCGCCGTCCACCGACTCGACGACCTGCTCGGCGCGCCGCCCGGCTGCCCGCCGGTCACGCCCCACGCGTCCCTTCCGCTGCCGGACGATGGGCACGGAGACGCCCAGGCGCCTTACGCCGGCCAGGTGTTCGCGGCCACCGGCGAGGGGGTGCACGTGGCACGCCGTGATGGCGACGCCCTCGTCGCGGAGGCGGTGATCCCGTGGGGTTCGCCCGCCCGGGGTTGGTATCTGCGGCTCGACCCGCGGCGGCGGGCGCTGTGGTCGACGCTGCGGGGCGGCCACGCGGACCCGCTGCAGTGGCCGGCGTGGACAAACCAGGCATGGTGCCACGATCTGGAAACAGGCCGTACGGCCCTGACAGAACTCGGCCCGGGGCTCGTCTTCCGGCTGGCCCTCGCCAAGGACCGCACCGCCTTCACCCGCATCCACCCGGACGGCGACGACCTGATCCTGCTGGACGCCGACGGCGCGACGGCCGACCGCGTCCCCCTGCCCGCCATGGACGGCGCCCCCGGCCGCGGCGGCACCCCCTGGGAGGGCGTCCAACGCCGTGCGGTGGCAGCCTCACCAGGAGCGGACTGGGTTGCCGTCACCCGCGGCGGCCACGGCGAGGTTCACCTCTTCGATGCCCGAACGGGCAGCGAGGCAGCCCGTTTGAAGCTGGGCACGCCGTTGCATCGCGGCGGCCACGTTGCGCTTCGCACGCGGACCGACGGGGCCGAGGGCGACCCCGTGGGCCGGTAACGGGCCCGGACGGGAGCCTTCGCCGCCGCCGTCATCCTCGGCGAGGAGCCTTCGGAACTCCTCGCCCGCGTTCAGGCACTCGACCGCACCGTGTGTGTTCCGTGGGTCGAGCGACTTCGCAGACGCGACACCCACGGCCGGGCGAACTCCCTCTGCTGGCGGCGGCGCACCCACGCGTTGAGGACCGCGGGTACGACCAGGACGGGGACGAGCCACCAGGCGTTGCCGGCCACCGCCGCGGCGCTGAAGCCGACGCCGGCGGTGACTCCGGCGAGGTTGAGCTGGTGGACCGCGCCGTCGCCCGGCGTTCGCTCGGTTCACGACTGCGGATCCCCCCACAAGCGGAACGGACGATTCTGCGCGGTGCACACGTGCTCCACGACCCGCTGCTTTCGGTTGATCGGTGTGCACCGTCGCAGGATGCTGGAAGCAGCGCAGGACGTGCGCTCCGAGCACCGTATGAGGCATCGCAGGAATGAGGGGTGAGCCGCCCTCGTGGACCATGAGCCCGTTATCGGGGGAGGGGCGGCGCACGCACGGGTGCCCGAGGACTTCGCGATCGTCGTCGACGGCGGCGGGGAGATCATCGTGTGGAGTGCCGGGGCCCGGGCCCTCCTGGAGTACGAGCCCGGGGAGATCGTGGGCCAACCCCTCACCGGCCTGCTCGCCATGGAGCTGCCCCTCGCTACGCGGCGCCACATGGCCGCCGGGGAGCCGTGGGCCAGCGATGTGGCGCTGAGGCACCGGGACGGAGGCCGGGTCTCCGCCCACCTTCGGGGAACGCCGCTGGTGGCGGACGCGGACAGTGGGCCCCACTGGCTCATCACTCGCCCGGCGCTGACGCACCCCGCCGGGCCGGCCGACGAGGGGGCGGCAGAGCTGTGGGACCGGACGCTCGCGCAGCTGCCACTGCCCGTGGCCATCTACGACCGCGAGGCGCGGTTCGTGACCTGCAACCGTTTGATGAGCCGGGCCATGGGCCTGACGCCGGAGGAGATGAAGGGCCGTACGCTGCGGGAGATCGATCCCTCCCCGTTCCTCACCGAGGTCGATCGCCTTCAGCATCAGGTCGTGCGCACAGGGGAGGCGATCTACCGCGAGGAGGAACCCGCCCGGGCCTCCGGTGAGGTCCGCGAGCATGCCTGGTCGATCTTCCTCACACCGCTGAAGGACGAGAGCGGCACGGTGCAGGGACTGTCGGCGCTGGTGATCGACAGGACCGACCAGTACTGGGCCCGGCGCCGCCTGGCGGTGCTCAACGACGCCAGCGTCCGCATCGGCAGCACCCTGGACGTGACCAGGACAGCGCAGGAACTGGCCGAGGTGGCGGTGTCGGGGTTCGCCGACTTCGTCATCGTCGATCTCCTGGAATCCGTCGCCCTGGGTGACGAGCCGGAGCCGGTTTCCCCCACCGGGCCGATCCCCTGCCGCCGCGCCGCGCAGCGGTCGGTGCTCCCGGGATGCCCGGAGTCCGTGGTCCCGACGGGCGGGACGGATGTCTACCCCCCGGGCTCGCCGCCGTCCCGGGCCCTGCTCACCGGCCGGGGAACGCTGCGGCGCGTGGCCGACCCGCCGATGCGGGAGTGGCTGATGACCTCCCCGGCCCGCGCCGCGAGCACGCGGCGGTACGGGATGCATTCAGTGATGATGGTTCCGTTGCGTGCCCGGGGCGTCACTCTCGGCTTGGTGCACTTCGTGCGGCACCGTACGCCGGACCCCTTCGGCCGCGACGACCTGGTGCTCGCCGAGGAGATCGCAGCGAGGGCGGCGGTGAGCGTGGACAACGCCCGCCGTTACACCGGCGAGCGCCGGACCGCGCTCGCTCTGCAGCGCAGCCTCCTGCCCGGGCGGCTGCCGGGGCTGGAAGCGGTGGACCTGGCGTACCGGTACCTGCCGGCCGGTTCCGGGAACGGCGTCGGCGGGGACTGGTTCGACGCCATCCCGCTGTCCGGGGGACGCGTCGCCCTGGTGGTGGGCGACGTGGTGGGCCACGGCATCCACGCCTCGGCCACGATGGGCCGTCTGCGAACCGCCGTGCGAACCCTCGCCGACGTCGATCTCGCCCCGGACGAGCTGCTCACCCAGCTGGACGACCTGGTCATCCGCCTCGACCGGGACGAGGGCCCGGAAGCGCGCGGGGAGGCGGACGAGGCCTCGGGGGAGGTCGGGGCCACCTGCCTGTACGCCGTCTACGACCCGGTGTCCGGCCGGTGCGCCATGGCACGTGCCGGACATCCGCCGCCCGCCCTGGTGACCGCCGACGGCACCGTGCGGCTTCTGGAACTGCCCGCCGGGCCGCCGCTCGGCCTGGGCGGCCTGCCCTTCGAGACCGCCGAGATCGAACCCGGCGAGGGCAGCATGCTCGCCCTCTACACGGACGGTCTGATCGAGTCCGCCAACCGTGACATCGACGTCGGACTCGACCTGCTGCGCGACGCGTTGACCGCCCCGGCCGCCACCTTGGAGGACCTCTGCGACCAGGTGGTGCGCACCGTGCGGCCCGACCCCCCGACCGATGACATCGTCCTGATCCTTGCCCGCACCTCCGTGCTCGGCGCCGGCCAGGTTCGCACCTGGCCCCTGCCGCCGGACGCCGAGGCCGTCGCCGGGGCCCGCCGGATGGCGGGCGAACAGGTGGCCGTCTGGGGGCTGGAGGAACTGGCGTTCGCCACCGAGCTGATCGTCAGCGAGCTGGTCACCAACGCCATCCGTTACGGCACCCCGCCGATCCAGCTGCGGCTCATCCGCGGCAACGCGCTCATCTGCGAGGTGTCCGACCGCAGCAGCGCCGCCCCTCACCTGCGGCGGGCCCGCACCTTCGACGAGGGCGGGCGCGGGCTGATGCTGGTCGCCCAGGTCGCCGAGCGCTGGGGCAGCCGCCAGACTCCCACCGGCAAGATCATCTGGACCGAACAACCGCTGCCGCGCTGAGCGTCACGCTCTCCCGGCAGTACACCAGCAGCACACCAGCAGCACAGAAGCCGCCGTGTCGGCGAGCGGGCCGGGCGGGGCACCGGCTCAGCCCGCACGATCCCGCCTGCACGCATCAAGGCTCCCAGGTCACGGCCGTCCGCGACACGCTGCAGCGCCCACCCGGCCCGGTTGCTCCCCGGCGCGGGAACCGATTCCGTCTTGTCCACCGTGTTCCAGCCACCCAGACCTCGGCCCGCTCCACCCGCCACGCACCTGACAAGCCCGTTTTGCCCCGTGATCCGAGGGGAACCTCGTCACCCACCACGAGCACCACGAGTGAGGAGAGCCGCCGTGCAGCACGATCAGTTCATGGGCCAGGTGCAGGCCCGGGCCCGGCTGGACAGTCGCGGCGCCGCCGAGGCCGCCACCCGCGCCAGCCTGGAGACCCTCGCGGAGCGCATACCGTCGTCGCTCGCGGAGAACCTGGCCGCCCAGCTGCCCCTGGAGGTGGGCGAACACCTGCGCCGGGTGGCGTACGCCCCCGACGTGCCGCAGACCGGCGTACGCATGAGCCGGCAGGAGTTCTTCGACCGCGTCGCGCAGCGCAGCGGCGCCGACATCCCGAAGGCGGTGCACGAGGCCCGCAGCGTGATCGAGGTCGTGGAGGAGGCCACGCAGGGCTCGCTGACCGACAAGATCCGCCAGTCGCTCGACGACGAACTCGCCACGGTGCTCTTCGCCGGCAGCGAGGGCTCGGCCGGAGGGTAGCGCACCAGCGCACAGGCCGATGAAGCTGTCCTTCCTCGACCCGCTCTACGCCGCGCCGGGACCGGTCGCCGGCGTCTACCTGGACACCTCCCGCGACATCGACGACCCGGACCACGCCATCGAGCTGCGGTGGCGCCACCTGAGTGACGACCTGAGGGCCCAGGGTGCGGACGACGCGGCGGTTGCCGCGCTGGCCTCCCGGGTCGGGTCCGACCGCGCCGTCCCCGGGCCGCACGGCCAGGCGCTGTTCGCGACGTACGACGGCCGGACGGTGCTGGCGGAGGAGCTGCCCGAGCCTCCGGCGCACGACACGGCGCGCGTGGGCGAGGTTCCCGACGCCCTGCCGCTCGCCGTGCAGCATGCGCCCGACATCGCCTACGTGGCGGTGACGGTCGGCCGCGAGCACGCCGGGCACGCCGGGCACGCCGAGGACCCGGGCGACGCCGGCGAGATCGTGGCGACGTTCCAGACCGGACGGTGGCCGATGAGCCGCGTCGCGCCGGGGCCCGTGGCCACCCGGCGCGCGCCCGCCGAGGACTGGCCCCGCGCGGCGGCGCGGATCGCCGACGACGCGGCGGAGCTGGTACGCCGCGCCGGCGCCGAGGCGATCGTCGTGGGCGCCTCGGAGCGGGACGCCTGGGCGCGCGGCGCCCTCGTCAACCGGCTGCCCGGCCGCCTGCGCGACCGCGTCGTCCCCGTCGGGGCCGGGGCGGCCTCCGCCGGCCGGGCGCTGCTGGAGGGGGAGCTGGCCGCGGTGCTGACCGGCCGCCTCAGCGAGCACGACCGCCATCAGACCGACCTGTTTCTGGCCCAGCGGGCCCGCCACCGGACCGCCTCCGAGGGCATGACCGCCGCCGTCGCCGCCCTGCAGCGCGGCCAGGCCCAGGCGCTGCTGGTCAGCCGCCCGCCCCGGGCCGGGGACCGGCCCATGCGGCCGCTGTGGGGAGGCCCGGAACCCACGCACATCGCCGGATCGGCCGAGGAGCTGCGGGCCTTCGGCGTGACCGTCGCGCGGGAGCGGCCGGCCGACGCCCTGCTCGTCCGCGCGGCCGCGGGCACCAGCGCCGAGCTCGTCATCGTGCCGGACACGGAGCCGCACATGGACGACGGAGTCGGCGTCCTGCTGCGCTACACCGTGACCCGGCAGCCGTAGGAGACGACGGCGGGCCTCACCCCTTCGCGTGCGGCGCCCTCCTCCATGGCGCGCTGGAGGTTCTCGTCGGACGGGACGCGCACGTGCGGGCCGCCCGCGTCCCGGCCCGGCTCGAGGTCTTGACGGGGTCGCCGGTCGGCGGCAAGGTGCAGGCAATCGGCATGAGAGCGCTCTCAGACACCTCTCCACTCCACCCCCACACCCCGGAGCGTGTCATGGACATGAAAATCCCGCGCAGGACACTGCTCGCCGGCGCCACCGGCGTCGCCCTGGGCGCCTCCGCCCTGGCGATCCGGCCCGGGGCCGCGCGCGCGGCCGCCCCGCTCCCGCTGACCGTCGTCAACCGGACCGGCCAGTACGACAACGCCTCGATCTGGGTCTACGTCGTCGGCAACGACGGCCAGCGGCAGGTGCGCGTCGCGCCCGACGGACAGCTCCTGCCGGTCTCCCTGGACGACAACGGACCCGACGGCTTCACCGACTACGCCATCCCGCTGGCCGCCACCGGCGACACCACCATCCCGCTGCCCTACCTCTCCGGCCGGATCTACGTGGCGCTCGGCGACAAGCTGAAGATCAAGGCGGTGACCGACGGCAACGGCAACCCCGCGCTGGCCTACCCCGCCGGCTGGGTCGCCACCGACCCCAACTACCCGGTGCTGCATGACTGCGCCGAGTTCACCTACCGCGCCGACGGCATGTACTGCAACACCACGATGGTCGACATGTTCAGCGTGCCGATGTCCATCCACCTCACCGGCGCCCGCGACCAGACCGCCGGCGCCCTGAAGGACGGCGCGCGGGCCAGCGTCTTCGCCGAACTCGCCGCGCACGAGGCGTTCGGCCCGCTCGTGCTCGGCGACCAGCGCGTGGTGGCCCCGGGGCACGGCCTGGACGCCGGGCTCTTCCCGGCCGGCTACCTCGACCCCTATGTCGACCGCGTGTGGAGCGAGTACGCCGCCCGGGACATGGTGATCACCACCAACGCAGGGGAGTTCACCGGCCGGGTGGGCGGCGAGCAGTTCGTCTTCACCGGCCCCGGCCAGGTGGCGTTCGCCCGCCCCACCACCCGCGACGTGCTCTTCTGCGACGGCGCGCTGCACGCCCCCAACGACCCGATCACCGGCCCGGTCGCCGCCGTGCTGGCCGCCGCGCTCAACCGCACCACCGCCGTCAGCCACTCCGCCCAGCCGGTCACCGACCCCGCGGCGTTCTACCAGGAGGAGCCCGCCCACCACTACGCCCGCGTGCTGCACGCCGCGAGCGTGGACGGGCGGGCCTACGGCTTCGCCTTCGACGACGTCGGCGGCTTCGCCTCCTACATCGAGGACGGCGCGCCGCAGCACATCACCCTCACCCTGACCCCGTTCTAGTTCTCCCAGCCGTGGATCGTGATCTGGCTGCCGTCTCTCGGCGGGTGGAGTGTCCGTGCGGGGGATCGTGTCGGCAGAGCGCGCCGCGCGCTGCGGCGCGCTCTGCCGGGGCCGGCTACTGCGCGGATGGCGGCTGCGCGAATCTCAGGATATTGCCGTACGGGTCGATGACCTGCAGCGTCGGCCCTCCGGGCGCGTCCGGATCGATTCCGGGACGTACCGGCGCCTTCGGTCGGGCGAGCAATTCCTTGTGCAGCGCGGACACATCGCGCACCGGGATCCAGACCACGCCGTTGGGGCTGCCATCGCCGTGGTGTTCGGAGAGGTGTAGCACGGCTGACGAGCGCGACACCTGCACGTACAGTGGCAGCCCGGGCTCGAACCGGTGCTCCCAGTCCAAGGCGAAGCCCAGGAAGTCACGGTAGAACGGCAGTGCCTGTGCGATGGACATGACGCGCAGGACTGGCACGCCCGGGCCGATGCTCGGCGTGGCAGGGCTCGCAGCGCGGCTCGCCAGGGCGGCGAGCACGTTCCAGTCCCTGGTGCCGAGCTGGTGGGCGATCAGTTCGAGCGCGAGGCTGTGCGGGATCTCGATCCCCGCTGTGGCAAGGTCCTCGCGCAGGAGTTTGGCGAGCTTCTTGGCGTGGTCAGTGGTGGTGGACATCATCGCGTCGGCTTTCCACGCGGCCCGTCCTGCCGATGCTCGCGTTGTCGGCCGGCGCCGCGTTCAGGGAGCCGAGGCGAGGCGACCCACGGTGCATTCACCCAACCTTGAAAGGCGCGAGCGGCCGGCTGCACCTGGCCGCTGCAGATGCTACCGGTTGACCTGAGCGGCACGCACTACGGCGCCGCGCTCACTGCGGGCGCCGTTCAGCCTGACGCGACGCTGGAGCTCGTTTGCCGGTCGGGGCCCTGCCCGCTCGGGCGCGAGGCCTGCCCGTTTCCCGCCCGAACGGGCCGATGGGGGCGGTCAGCCGGGGGCGGCGGGATCCCGGCCGGGCGGCAGGGCGACGCGCTCGGCGGGCACGTCCGGGCGCAGTCCCCGCCACACCGGGTGCCGCAGCCGCCCGTCGCGGGTCCAGGTGCGGAACGCCACGCTGCCGACGAGGCGGGGGGCGACCCAGCGGGCGTGGCGGACCTGCGGGGGCGGCGGGCGTTCGGCGAACGGGCAGTCGGCCCGCTCCAGCGGCGCGAGCCGCGCGAGGAGGTCGGCGATGGCCTGCCGGGTGAAGCCGCTGCCGACGTGGCCGACATAGCGCAGCCGCCCCTCACGGTCGTGGGCGCCGAGCAGCAGCGAGCCGATCGTGCCCGCGCGGTGGCCCTGGCCGGGCTGCCAGCCGCCGATCACCACGTCCTGCGTCGCGAACAGCGCCTTCTTGATCCACAGCCGGGAGCGGCGGCCGGGGAGGTAGGGGGAGTCGAGCCGCTTGGCGACCAGACCCTCCAGGCCGTGCCGCCGGGCGACCTCCATCAGATCGCCGGGCGTGGCGTCGGATCCGGTGTAGTGGCGCGGGACCTCCAGGTGCGGGACGGGCGCGGCCGCCAGGCCCGCCAGCGCCGCTCGCCGCTGCCCGTAGGGGCGGGACAGCAGCCACGCCTCGCCGAGCAGCAGCAGGTCGAAGGCGAAGTAGGTCACCGGGAAGCTGGCCAGCAGGCTCTCGGTGGGGCGGCGGTGGTGGCGGCGCTGGAGAACGCCGAAGTCGGGCCGCCCGGCGGCGTCCAGGGCGACGATCTCGCCGTCGAGGACGGCGGCGCGGCCGCGCAGCTCCGGGGCGGGCAGGCGGGCCAGCTCGGGGTAGGCCTCGGTGATGTCGGCGCCGTTGCGGCTGGTCAGCCGGGTGGCGCCGCCGGGCGCGACGCGCATGCAGCAGCGGATCCCGTCCCACTTGAACTCGTACGCCCAGTCGTCCCCGGCGGGCAGCGGCGCGTCGGTGGCCAGTATGGGCGCGACGGCGTCGGGAACGGTGCCCGGGTCCGGAGGGAGGGCGTGCGGCACGGCGTTCGTCTCCTTCCTCGCGGTTCCTCGCGGTTCCTCGCGGTTCCTCGCGGTTCCTCGGGGGTTCCTCGCGGGCTTCCGGCGTCCGCTGCCCCACCCAGTACACGCCCCGGAGCCCGCCGCCGCGGCGTGCGGCTCCGCCCGGACGGCAGGGGAACCGCGATGGCCTACGGCACCGCGCGGCTCAGCACCGGTCCGGCGCCGCGGCGGGGGCGTACTCCGAGCTGATGCGGTACTCGCCCGGCTCGGTCACGGTCAGCCGGGTGAACTCGCCGTGCCGGGTGAGGCAGCCGCCCTCGGCGCGCAGCCACGGCGAGTACGCGATCCGCACCGTCACCGTGCCCGGCGCGGGCACGTGGATGTCCAGCTCGGCGCTGGTCGTGCGGACGACGGACGCGGGCGGCGACACCAGCGGCACCGCGTCGCGCACCCGGTACACCCGCCAGTGCTCGTCGTGCCACACCGGCTCCAGCCAGTCGGGCGTGCGGTCGGCCACCAGGCGCGCCTCGTCCTCGGCGTACCCGTCCGGCTGGCCGAGCGGGAGCACGACGAAGCCGACCGCCCAGCGGTCCAGCCACGCGCGGTACGTCGCCGCCGAGAAGGTGCCGTCGTAGAAGAGGGGCGCGCGCTCCACGTCGAGCTGGCGGTTCCAGCCCCGGGCCATGTTGACGTACGGCGCCAGCACGGCCGCCTCGCGGTGGTCGCGGGCGGGCACCACCTCGACGCGGGTGCGGTCGGCGCCCAGCCGGTGCAGCGCGCGCACCACGCCCTGGGTGTCGGTGGCCCACTCCGGCACCGTCCAGCTCACCCTCAGGTCGGCGGCGGTCGCGGAGCCCACCCAGCCGAGCGAGAACACCAGCGCCCCGACCAGCGCGACCCGCCGCAGCCGCGTCAGCGCCGGCCGGGCCAGCAGCACCGCGAGCAGCACGGTCGGCGCGAAGAGCGCCGCGAGCCGCTCGATGTTCGTCCCGATCGGCGAGGGGATGAGGTACACGAGGACCGTGCCGACCGCGTACACCACGGCCATCCACCGCGCCACGTTCCAGGTCCTCGGGGCCAGCGCGACGACGGTCAGGCCGAGCAGCGCGGGCGGCAGTATCCGTGCGGCCGGCATCAGGTGCTCGCCGGAGAAGGGGAACAGCAGCGTGGTCATGGCGACGACGCCGAAGGGCGGCCCGAGGAGGGCGAGCGCGCGCCCCCAGTCCCGGGCGAGGAGGAAGCCCGCGCCCACCACCGCCAGGAACAGGCCGGCCACCGGGCTGACCATGGTCGCCAGTGCCGCGTGCACGGCCGCGAGCCCCACCCGCCGCGCGCCGGTCAGCATCAGGCAGGCCGCGAGCCCGAAGGCGACGCCGAGCGCGAAGGTCGTGCGGCCCGAGGCGACGTTGCACCACAGCGTGAGCGAGGCGAGCAGCGCGGGACCGACCGGACGGCGCACACCGGCGCGGACGATGAGGAGCGCGGTCAGCCAGGAGGCCGCCAGGCCCGCGACGATGCTGGCCGTGCGCACGCCGAACGCGGCCATCAGGTAGGGCGAGAGCACGCTGTAGCTCGCGGTGTGCATCCCGCCGTACCAGAAGAGGCTGTACGGCGACCCGCCGTGCTCGGCGGCATACTCCGCCCACGCCTCCTGGGCGGCGAGGTCGCCGCCGCCGGTGGCGAGGAACAGCCCCCACATCGCGTAGAGGGGGAGGACGGAGAGAATGGCGAGGAGCGGCACGCGGTGGCGCCGCCAGACGGCGCGAGCCGCGGGAGCGGACGGGGCCGGGAGCGGCGGCTGTCCGGCGGTCGGCGGGGCGGACTCTGCTGAGGGGGTCACGGGAATCCTGCTCGTTGTGCGGGTAGTTACGCAATCGTCAAAGACGATGAACGTGTACGACGCGTTACGCGAGTTCGGCGCTGATCGCAATTCCTCCTGATGGGGCATCGGGCTCCGTGCCGGACGCGTGGGCCCCGGCCGTTCGCATGGCCGCCGAGCCGGCCGGGGCCCCGCCCGCGACCGTGTTCCGCTTCCCGCGCGCGGACCCGCGCCGGGACCCGACCCGACCGTGCGGCCGGAGACGGTACCGCCCCCGCCCGGCGGCCGGGACGACGCGGACCCGCCGCCGCCGCCGGACGGCGGCGCGACGACCCTGTGTGATCGATCATCTGATCCTAGAGTCCCGCCGCTCCCCTTTACCAAGCGGTTTACGCCGCGAGGAGCCACCCGTGCCCTCTCCCTCACCCCGCCTGCGCGCTGCCTGCGGTCGTCGGCACCGGCGGCATCGTCACCGGAGCCCACCTGCCCGCCCTGCGTGACCACGCCGAGTGGTGGAACTGGTGGCGGCGGTGGACATCGACCCCGGCCGGCTGGACGCGCACGCGCGGGGGGAGCGGCCGCCCGGCAGCGGGCAGGACGCCCGCCGCACCGTGGAGTTCGCCGCCGCGCCGTCGCGGGCCGGGCGGTGAGGGCGGCACCGGATTCCGGGTGACGGCAGGTCGCGGGCGTTCCTGCAGTGGAGGCCATGACCCGGCTCCCGGTGCCCGTGCGCGAGGTGCGCGTCCGCGCGCGGAGATCTGCCGCCGCCGGAGGAGGCCGGGGCGCTGCGCTGGGCGAGCCGGCGGCGCCGACCCTAGCGGGTCACGCGATGCGGCGGGCCAGCGCCGGGTCCGGCTCGCCGGCGGCGGCGGGGTGGAAGACGCCCGCCAGCGCCTCGACGCCGTCGACCAGGCGCGGGCCGGGCCGGGCGAAGGAGGCGTTGGCGTCCACCGCCCACAGCGGAACCCCGGGCGGCACGCGGCCGGCGACCTCGCCCGCCAGCCGGGACGCCTCGCCGAGCCCGAACCCGCACGGCGCGCACACCACCACGCTGGCCTCCGCGGCGGCGACCTCGTCCCAGCCGGTGCGGAAGGAGCGTTCCCCGGAGCGCCCGAGCACGCAGTGCCCGCCCGCGGCCTCGACCATGTCCGGGACCCAGTGCCCCGGCGCGAACGGCGGGTCGGTCCACTCCAGCACCAGCGCCGGCACCGGCTCCCGGTCGGCGACCTTCGCACGCACCGCCGCCAGCCGGCCGGACAGCTCGGCGGCCAGCCGCCCGGCCCGCTCCCGGCACCGCCCGCCCGCGGCCGTGCCGATCATCACGATCGAGTCCAGCACCTCGGGCAGCGTCCCCGGGTCCACGGTCAGCACCTCGGCGCGGCAGGTGAGGTACGCCAGCGCGTCGTGCACGGTGGAGACGTCGACCGCACACACCGCGCACAGGTCCTGGGTGACCACCAGGTCGGCGTCCAGCCCGGCGAGCGCGCCGCGGTCCAGGTGGTAGAGGTCCTCGCCGGCGGCCATGCGCTCGCTGACCAGCCGGTCGATCTCGGCGGGCGGCAGGCCCTCGGGCAGCGCGCTGGTGGAGACGATGCGCCGGGTGCGCGCCTGCGGCGGGTGGTCGCACTCGAACGTCACGCCGACGACGTCGTCGCCGGCGCCGACCGCGAACAGGATCTCCGTCGCCGACGGGAGAAGCGAGACGATGCGCACCCTTCCACCGTATGCCGGGCCGCGCGCCCGGGGCGGAACTAGGCTCGGCCCATGGCGAAGTACTTCGACGTGCATCCGGACAACCCGCAGCGGCGCGTGATCGGCCAGGTGGCCGACCTGGTACGCGCCGGAGGTCTCATCATCTACCCGACGGACTCGTGCTTCGCGCTGGGCTGCCGGCTGGGCGACAGCGCCGGCCTGGACCGGATCCGCGCCATCCGCCGCCTGGACGAGCGGCACCACTTCACCCTCGTCTGCCGGGACTTCGCGCAGCTCGGGCAGTTCGTGCGGATGGACAACACGGCGTTCCGCGCGATCAAGGCGGCGACGCCGGGCAGCTACACCTTCATCCTCCCCGCCTCGAAGGAGGCGCCGCGCAGGCTGCTGCACCCGAAGCGGAAGACCGTCGGGGTCAGGATCCCCGACCACGTCGTCGCCCAGGCGCTGCTGACGGAGCTCGGCGAGCCGCTGATGTCGAGCACCCTGCTGCTGCCCGGCGAGGACGAGCCGCTCACGCAGGGGTGGGAGATCAAGGAACTCCTCGATCACGTGGTGGACGCGGTGCTCGACTCCGGCGACTGCGGCGTCGAGCCCACGACGGTGGTGGACTTCTCGGGCGGGGCGCCGGAGTTCGTACGCCGGGGAGCGGGCGACCCCGCGCGGTTCGAGTGACGCGTCCGGGGCGCGGGCCCGGCCGGGTCAGTGTCGCAAGGGCCCGGGGATGCCGGGGCCGCTCAGGACGGCGAGGGCGCGGCGCAGCCCCTCGTGAAGCGGGACGCGCGTGCGCCACCCGGTGATCGCGCGGAACGGCGCGGGGTCGACGGCGAAGATGCGGAAATCGGCTGGCGTCGCGTGCGGCGGCGGGGCGACGGTGACCACCGGCGAGGGCGGCCGCCGCCCCGTGACAGTGGCGGCCTTCTCGGCTATGGCCCGGAACAGCTCGGCCAGCCGCGTGGTGCGACCGGTGCCCACCACCCGGTGGCGGCCCGTCAGCTGCTTTCACTTACCCGGTCACGCGGCACAGCCGGCGGTTTCGTCCAGGACGGAGACGATCCATTCGGAGAGCTTCAGAGACTGGGAGGCCGCGGCCTTTTCCCACCGCGTTCGGCGTTCGGCGGAGACGCTGATGCTGACGCTGGTCCGCCCCGGTGGCAGCTCCGGGCGCGAGCAAGACCTCACACGCCGCCTCAGCTCGTTCCGGGACCAGCCGAAGTGTTCCGCCTGGCTCAGCCAGCTCTCCTGCTCGTCGTGCTTCAGGCTCGCCACCTCGGCGTGGTGCTGAAAGCTGAGGCCTGGACGCCGGCGGGAGAGGCTGAACCGGCTGGCGATCCATGCGTAATTGCGGAGCGTCTGATAGCTCAGGGCCGTCTCGGCGATCGCGAGGCGATACCGATCGGGATAGTAGGACTGTCCGTAGATCAGCCAGTCGCCCAGCCACCAGCCGGACGAGTCGTTGATGGTGAAGATGTGTCTGCCCACGTCCCGCCACCTTTCGAGGGGCATGCCGGGGGGGAGCGACAGGCTGGTGCGCCTGCTGATGACGCTTCCGTCGAGAAGTGCCTCGGGCTGGCGGGGAATTGACGATGTCCGGGCGATGTTTTCGCCGCCGGTCGTGGCGTTGCGGGCTCGTGGCAGTGCCGTGCGCGGCTCGGTCTTCCCCATTCGCGCGATCCTGACTTGTTCGCTGACGGGTTGCCTGTAGCTCAGTCTTCCCCAGATGGGAGGAATGGGCCAGGCCCCCTCTCCGCTGCGCGGCCCTTTTGCCGGGCATATGATACGCACTTTCGCTTCGGTGGCCGTCTCGCCGGCGAGACGCCGAAGCGGTCCGGCCAGCGACCGCATTGACACCGTCTCGCCGCCGCATTACGAGATAGTCATGGCCCTACCCGAAAAGGCAGGCGATCGCTGGCATTGGCCGGCCGGGGGACGTATGACCGGAACAACGCCTCGTCGACCACCTCAATCTCGACTCGCTCGCCGTGATCGAGCTCGCCCACGCCTTTCAGACCACGGCCGGTTTCGACGTCCCCGACGAGGCACCGACGGGAGTGCTCACCGTTCAGGACCTCATCGATCTCCTCTGGACACCGATCCCACTCCCTCCGGGCGCGAGGAGAACCCGTGGTGACTTACGCCGAGTTGACCCCCCAGGAGCTGCTGGCCGCCGGCCACGCGGCCCCGGAGGTCAACGACGAGCCGTGGCTGGTGCGCTGGGACCGCGCCGACGCCGACCCCGAGTCCCTGGTCCACGGCCTGCTGCCGGCCGCCGTGGAGTTTCACACCTCCGGGAGCACCGGCCCCCGCCAGCGCTGGCGGCGCACCCGCGAGCAGCTGTGGTCGGAGGCCGGCCTGCTGGCAGCCCTCCTCGCTCCGCAACGCCCGCAGGCCATCCTGTCCTTCGCACCCCCGCGTCACCTCTACGGCGCGCTGGCGACCCTGCTGGTGCCGGCCCGGATGCGGCTGCCCGTCTGGTACCTCCAGCGGTTCTTCTGCCTGATGCCCCCGGCCGGCCACCCCCGCTGGGCGGTCGTCGCCGTGCCGTGGACCTTCTCCATCCTGCGACGGCAGACGGCCTGGACCCGGTCCGCCGAGCGGCTCGCCGTGCTGCACAGCACCGCGACGCTGCCACGCGCCGCCGCCCACCTCGTCGCCGAGGCGGGCCCGGACTGCGTGCGCATCACCGAGGTGTTCGGCTCCACCGAGGCCGGTGGCATCGCCCGGCGCTCCTGGCGCCACCAGGAGCCGCCGTGGGAGCTGTTCGACGACGTGGAGCTCGCCCGCGCCGCACCGCAGGAGGACGCCGCCGGGCCGGACGGGCGGGAGATCCCCCTGGCCGTCCGCAGCCCGCGGCTCGCGGCCCGGCCCGGCCAGCCGCCGCCCGAGGTCTTCAGGACCGACGACTTCGTGCGGCGCGCCGGTGACCGCCGCTTCCACCTCACCGGACGCCGGTGCCGGCTGGTGAAGATCAACGGGCGGCGCGTCGACCTCGACGAGGTGGAGCGCTCGCTGCGGCCCCTGATCGCCTGCGCGGACCTGGCCTGCGTACCGGTGCCGCACGAGCTGAGCGGCGAGCATCTGGACCTGCTGGTCGTCCCGCCGGCCGGCGGCAGCGTCGACACCCGCCAGGTGCGCGCCGCCTCCATGGCGGGCTTCGGCCTGAGGCCCCGGCGGGTGCGCGTGGTCGACCGGATCGACCGCTCCGAGACCGGAAAGCTGCGCCACATCCAGCCGCCTCTCCCTGCTGACGACGACGCCGACCCCCCGGACGCAGGAACACCTCGTGACCGCTGAAACCGCGGAGCCCGCCCGGCGACGCCTCGCGGACATCCTCCGCCGCGCCCGCCCGGGAGCCGCGCTCGACATGTGCTCCCCGCGGGACGCCGAGCTGATGCGTCGCAGCGCGACGGCGCTGGAGAAGGCTCTCGCCGCCGACGAGCAGGTGTACGGGATCACGCACGGCTTCGGCCCGCTCGTGGACTACCCCGGGGCCGGACCCGGGACCCGCCAGGGCGGCGGCCTCATCGCCCACCTCGGGACCGGCCAGGGCCGCCCGCTGCCCCCCGAGGTCAGCCGACTGGTGGTGTGGCTCCGGCTGGCCGGCATGCGCCAGGGACACTCGGCGGTCACACCGGAGTTCTGGAACCGGCTGGCCGAGCTGTGGAACCGGGGCTTCACGCCGGTGATCCCGCGCGACGGCACCGTCAGCGCCAGCGGCGACCTCCAGCCCCTGGCGCACGCGGCCCTCGCCTGCGCGGGCGAAGGGGAAGCGTGGCTGCCCGACGGCGACGGCGGATGGGTGGCGGGCCCTGCCGCCGAGGCGCTGAGAGAACTCGGTGCCGAGCCCGTCGCGTGGCCCGCCCGCGAGGCGCTGGCGTTCGTCAACGGCACCAGCGTCAGCCTCGCTGTGGCCATGACCAACCACCGGGAGGTGCTGCGGCTTGCCCGCGTCGCCGCGCTGCTGACGGCCCGCCTCGCCGGGCTCCTGGGCGCCAAACCCCAGGCCTACCACCCCGGCGTCGGCGCCGCGCGAGGCCAGCCCGGCCAGATCCTGGTGGCGCGCTGGATCCGCGAGGCGCTGCCGCCGGGCCTGCGGCACATGCTCCCTCGCGCCCGCTCCAGGAGCCCTACAGCCTGCGCTGCGCGCCACAGATCATCGGCGCGGTGCTCGACCAGCTGTCGGCGACCGACGAGGTCCTGGCCCGCGAAGCCACCGGCTGCACCGACAACCCGGTCTACTACGAGGGCGAGTTCCTGCACGCGGGCAACTTCCACGCCATGCCCGTGGGTCTCGCCTCCGACACCAGCGGCCTGTGCCTGCAGCAGATCGCCTTCCTGGCCGAACGCCAGCTCGCCCTGTTGTGCACACCGGCCACCAACGGCGGCCGGGCCCCCATGCTCACCCCGCACCCCGGCGCCAGCAGCGGTCTGGCCGGCGTACAGCTCAGCGCGACATCCTTCACGTCCCGCATCCGGCAGCTCGTCTACCCGGCCAGCCTGACCGCGCTGCCCACCAACGGCGGGAACCAGGACCGCGTCCCGATGGCGCTCAACGGAGCCAACGCCGTCAGCGAGGCGATCGACCTCGCCTGGCTGGTCGTCGGCTCCCTCGGGCTGGGCGCCACTCAGTACGCGGCGCTGACCCGCGAGGAGGGAGCCGCCGAGGAGCCGGCGCGCGACGGCGGCGTGTGGCGTGAACTCTCCCGGGTCTCCCCGCCCCTGCGGGCGGACCGGCCCATGGCGGCCGAGGTGCAGGCGGCCCGTGACGTCCTGGCGGCGGCGGCCGCCCGGCTGATCGACGAGGAGGAGGACAGGGCAGATGCGCAGGCAGAGGGCGAACACCGCTGACGCCGCCGCCCGGCCGCCCGGCACCCGTGATGCGGCTGGCGGACGAGGACGATGACCGGCCGGCCCTCACCGTGCTCGACTACGTGCGGGTCCCCGGCCAGCCGCGGCGGCGCGAGACCGTCACGACGCTCACCTACCGGGAGCTGGACACCCGGCTGCGGTCGGTCCTCGCGACAGCGCCCCGGCCTGCGTGCTGACCACCTCGCGTGCGGCTGAGGAGGTGCGTGCGGCGTTGGCGGCCACGGACTGCGCGTGTCCTGCGTGGAGGAGATCGCCCTGCGCATGGGGTTCATCGGCGCGGCGGCGTGCCACGAGCTGGGCGCGGCGATGGCGAATTCCGGGTACGGACAGTACGTGATGGAGACCGCGAAGGCGCTGGCCGGCGGGAGGCCGTGAAGTGAACGTCCTGGTCACCGGCGGCGCCGGCTTCATCGGCTCCGCCTTCGTCCGGCACCTGCTGGCCGGCTCCTACCCCTGTTTCGCCGACGCCCGGGTGGTGGTCTTCGACAAGCTCACCTACGCCGGCAACCTCGGCAATCTCGACCCCGTGATCGCCGATCCCCGGCTGACCTTCGTGCGCGGCGACATCTGCGACCGCCGGGCGGTCGAGCGCGTCATGCGCGGCGCGACGGTCGTGGTGCACTTCGCGGCCGAGTCGCACGTGGACCGGTCGATCGCCGACGCGGACGCATTTGTGCGCACCAACGTCTCCGGCAGCTACGAAGTGCTGCGCGCCGCCCTGCGAGCCGATGCCGAAAGCTGCGTGCTCGTCTCGACGGACGAGGTGTTCGGAGAGATCGAGTCCGGCTCCTGGGACGAGGGGGCCCCGCTCCTGCCGAACTCTCCCTACGCCGCGTCGAAGGCATCGGCGGAGCTCCTGGCGAGGTCCTTCCACCGGACGCACGGACTCCCGGTGCGCATCGCGCGCCTCTCCAACGGCTACGGCCCCTACCAGTACCCGGAGAAGCTCATCCCGCTGTTCGTCACCAGCCTGCTCGACGGCAGGACGGTCCCGCTCTACGGCGACGGCGGAAACGAGCGCCAGTGGCTCCACGTCGACGACCACTGCCGCGCCATTGCGCTGATCGCCGGAAGAGGGCTTCCCGGTCACGCGTACAACGTGGGAGGCGGCCGCGCCGTCACGAACATCGACCTGACTCGTGCGCTGCTGGAACTGACCGGAGCCGACTGGTCACAGGTCCGCTTCGTGCCGGACAGGAAAGGGCACGACCGCCGGTACGCCCTTGATGGGTCCAAGCTCCAGGAGGAGCTTGGATTCCGGCCGTCCATTGAATTCAGAACCGGCCTGGCCGGCACGGTCCGCTGGTATGCGGAGAACAGGAAGTGGTGGGAGCCACTGAGGAAAGGAAAGGAGACATGACAGTGGACAAGGCCGCGGTCAGGGCGGAGATTGTGGCTTCGACGACTTCTCCGAATTCGTCGTCCGCACGGCTGCCGGCGGCACCGGGCCGGAGGCGCCCGCCCCACTGGGCGGGTGATCGCCACCGCCCGTCTCGCCGGCGGGACCCGCCGCAACCCGTGGCCTCACTCTCATCCGCCCCTCGGGAGGTTGTCTTACGGCGGTGCCCGCCGGCCGCGACCACGGCATGCCGTGGCGGTTTCGGTTGGTGAATGAGCCGTTGGTGGAGGAGTTGGTGGTGGTGTGCCGCCGTCCTACGCGATGACCAGCCCGACCGGGATGTTGCCGCGGTGGCGTTGGAGGAGGGGCACACCTGGTGGGTGGCCTCGACGAGTCACGGCGAACGCACGCCCGGCAGCTCCGCGAGGCCGGCCCGCAGCACCTGGCCCGTGGGCTCGCCCGTGGCCAGCAGCAGCACCACGTCGACCACCGCGACCAGCAGCACCGCGTGGAACGCCGCCCGCGATCCGGGGCGGCGGCCTCTGAGCAACCCGGCGCCGACGACGACCGCGCTCAGCGGCAGCGCCACGGCTCCCGCACCCGTCGCCCCGCCCGGCGGGCCGAACACGAGGAGGGCCGAGGCGGCCAGCACCAGCCCCGCGGCGGCCACGCGGCTGCGGGCCGGGCCCAGACGGTGCGGCAGCCCGCGTACGCCCACGGCCACGTCGGCGGAGATGTCCGGCAGCGCGTTGACGAAGTGCGCCGCGCCGCCCAGCAACGCCGACGAGGCCACCAGCCACGCCGGCGGCAGCGGCGCTCCCGGCGCGCCGAGCACCACGAACACCGGCAGGAGCCCGAAGGAGACCACATAGGGCACCACCGAGAACACGCCCGACTTGGCCCCGAGATCGTAGAGCCACGCCGATGCCAGGGCGGCGAGGTGCGCCGCGGTCGCGAGGAGACCGGACGGCAGCGACAGGATCACCGCGGCACCGGCCGCGACCAGCACGCCGGCGCGCACGGTCGCCGGGGAGAGCCGCCCCGTCGCCAGGGGCTTCTCGCCGCGTCCCGCCGCGGCGTCACGAGGCGCGTCCACGAGGTCGTTGAGCCATCCCACGGACAGCTGGCCGGCGAGCACCGCCGCCGTCGCCAACGCCGCCGATCCGGCCGTCCTGCCCTGGCTGACCGCGAGCCCGCCGGCGACCGCGGTCACCGCCAGCACGGCATGGGGATGCGAGGCCCGGATCAGTGCCGACACGGTCCCCGGCAGACGTCGCATAGGTGGTGAGTGTGCCAGTCTTAGCTCGTGTTGTGCAAAATGCCGCGAATGTCGCGAAAATATCCATCCGTGCCGCCCAACGATCCGGTGCTCTACGAACGGCTCGCCGATCAGTGGTGGGAACCGCGCGGCCCCTTCGCCATGCTGCACTGGCTGGCCGCCGCCCGCGCCGCCCTCGTGCCCGCGGCGCCCCGTCCCGGCGCGGTGCTGGTGGATCTCGGGTGCGGCGCCGGCCTGGTGGCACCGCACCTGGCCGGCAAGGGCTACCGGCACATCGGCGTGGACCGCTCGCGGAGCGCGCTGCGTCAGGCCCGCGACCACGGCGTACGCGGCGTGCGGGGTGACGTGCTCGCCCTTCCGCTCCAGCGCGGATGCGCGGACGTCGTCGTCGCCGGAGAGATCTTCGAGCACGTCAACGACCTGCCGCGCGCGGTGGGGGAGGCCTGCCGGGTGCTGCGCGCCGGTGGTCTGCTGGTGCTGGACACGCTGGCCGACACCGCGCTGTGCCGGCTGCTCGCCATCGGCATCGCCGAGCGCCTGCCCGGGCTCGCGCCCAGGGGCGTGCACGACCCCGCCCTGCTGGTCGACCGGACGGAGCTGGCCACCGAGTGCGCCCGGCACGGCGTTCGCCTGGCGTTGCGCGGCATCCGGCCGGCCCTGACCGACCTGCCCCGATGGGCCGCGGGGCGCCGTGCGGAGGTCCGGATGGTGCCGGTCGGCACCACGGCCGTCCTGTTCCAGGGATACGGCCGCAAGGGGGTGGTGTGAGTGGCGTCGGTCACCTGCCGCATCGCTGATCCGCCGTCCGATCCGGTCGCCGCCGCACAGGCTCGCGCCCGCCGGCTGGCACCGGTGCTGGCCTCGCGGGCGGAGGCCCACGACGCGTCCGGCTCCTTCCCCGCGGCCGACTTCGAGGATCTGCGCGGGAACGGCCTCCTGGGCCTGCTGGTGCCCACCCGGCTCGGCGGATGCGGGGCTTCCTTCGCCGACTACGCGGCCGTCGCCACCGAGCTGGCCAGCGGAGCCGGCGCCACGGCGTTGATCTTCAACATGCACGCCGCCGTGACCGGGGCGCTGGCCCACACCCCCGAGGAACTGGTCCGGCAGCTCGGCGCGCCCGACAGCTTCCTCGCCTCCCGCGACCGCGTGCTCGCCCGGGCCGCCGCGGGCGCGCTGTACGCCGTCGCCATGAGCGAACGCGGCGCGGGCTCCCGGCTGTCGCGCATCTCCACCACCTACCGCAGGACGGCCGGCGGCTTCCGCGTCACCGGCACCAAGGCGTTCGTCTCCGGAGCCGGCCATGCCGACGCCTACCTCGTCGCGGCCAGGGACGACGCGTCGGGCGAGCCGAGGGTGTCCTACTTCCTGGTGCCCGCGGACAGCGGGGTGCGGGTCGAGCCCACCTGGGACGCGATGGGGATGCGCGCCACCGGCAGCCACGACGTGCATGTCGACGCCGAGGTGCCCGAGGACGCCCTGCTCGGCGGCATCGAAGGGCTGGCGGTGCTGCTCGCCGAGGTCATGCCCCAGTGGCTGGTGGCCTCCTACGCCGCGGTCTACGTCGGCGTGGCCCGCGCGGCCCTCCAGGCAGGCGGCGCCCACCTGCGCGAACGCGGCCTGCACACGCTGCCGGCCGTGCGGTCCCGGATGGGCCGGGCGGAGGCCGCGGTCGCCGCCGCCGGGCTCGTCGTCGACGAGGCCGCCCGGCGGGTCACCGACCAGCCGGGAACGCCGGAGACCAACCGGTGGATCTGGCGCGCCAAGCTGCTGGCCGGGGACACCGCGGCCGAGGTGGCGTCCTCCGTGCTCGAGGCGGCCGGCGCCTCGGCCACGCGGCGGGGCCACCCGCTGGAGCGGATCTACCGCGACGCCCGCTGCGGAGCGCTGCAGCCGGCCACCTCGGACGTCTGCGCCGACTGGCTGGGTATCGCCGCCCTCGGCGGAGACCCCGACCGCGACGGCCAGGTGCCGCGGTGGTGACCGCCGCGATCACCGGGCTGGGATCGGCGTTGCCGGCCGCCGTCGGGCAACGGGAGCTGTGGGACGGCTTCTTCCGCAAGCACTTCGCCACGAGCCGGATCGCCCACCGCGTCTTCCGGGAGTCGGGAGTCGAGCGGCGGCACGCCACCGTCAATCCCGTCGACGAGGATCTGTCCGGCTGCTCGACCGGCGCCCGCATGCGGCGGTACGCCCATGCGGCCCGGCCGCTGGGACACAGGGCTGTGCGGGCGGCCATGGCCGATGCCGGCGTCGCCCCCCACGACATCGGGCTGCTCGTCGTCGCGTCCTGCACGGGCCACAGCACCCCCGGGCTCGACATCCAGCTCATCCCGGCGCTGGGCCTGCGGCCGGACGTGCAGCGGCTGCTGGTGGGGCAGATGGGCTGCTACGCCGCACTGCCCGCGCTGGGCAGCGCGGCCGACTTCGTGGTCGCCCGCCGGCAGGCCGCCGTGCTGCTCTGCCTGGAGCTCACCTCGCTCCACCTGCAGCCGCCCACGGACGATCCGGAGCAGGTCATCTGCCACGCGCTGTTCGGCGACGCCGCGGCCGCCGTCGTGCTGCGGCCACAGGCCGGCAGCGCGCCCGGACCGGAGCGGGGACCGGGGCTGGAACCGGCGCTGGGCCTGGAACTGGTGGAGGTCGCGGCGTTCACCATCCCCGCCACCAGCGACCACATGACCTGGGACATCACCGACCTCGGATTCCGCATGGGACTGTCCCGGCGGGTGCCGGACGTGCTGGCCCGGCATGTGCGTCCGGTGGTGGAGTCCCTGCTCGCTCGGCACGGCCTGGACCTGCCCGACGTGCGCGCGTGGGCGGTGCACCCCGGCGGCCCGCGCATCCTGGACACCGTGGAGGAGCGTCTGGCCCTCCCCCCGCACGCCCTGGCCGCGTCGCGCTCCGTCCTGGCCACGCACGGCAACTGCTCGTCCGCGACCGTGCTGCTGGTGCTCGACAGGCTCGTCACCGACGGCGCGCTGAACGGCGGCGGCCCGGTGATGGCCATGGCCTTCGGCCCCGGACTGACCCTCTACGCCGCCCTGCTCTCCGCCTCACACGGCCGGCCTGCCCGGACCCGGAGCCGGGAGTCCGGCTAGGGAACGCCCGGCGGACCCCCGCGCCGCCGCCCAGGACGAGCAGGACCAGCCCCGCGCCGGCCAGGCGGCGCCGGGCGGTGCGGCGCCGGCCGTGCCAGCCGCCGTCCGTCGAGCCGGCGCCCGGCGCCGGGACGTGGAGGTTGCCCGGGCCGGCCGGGGCCGGCCGCCGACGGGAGAGGTGGGTCCGGTCCACCTGCCGGGCGAGCGCTCGTTCCACGATCCCGGGCGTCAGGCGGGACTGCAGCACCAGGGCGCGCCCCGCCGGGCCCGCGACGACTTCCCGCCGGGGCACGCGCACCAGGCCGACGATGGCGCGGGAGACGCGTTCGGGCGCGTAGACGGGAGGAATCGGCAGTACCTTGCGGCCCGTGTAGTTGGCGCCCTGCTCGAACAGCGGGGTGTCGATGGAGGCGGGCAGCACCGTGCAGACGTGGATCCGCTTCGCGCCCTCCAGCCGCAGCTGCTGCCGCAGGCTGGCGCCGAGCGCCCTGACGGCCCACTTCGACATGCCGTAGGCGTGGGTGTAGGGCTGGCTGACCACGCCGACGACGGACGAGACGTTGATCAGCGTGCCGCTGCCCTGCTCCCGCATCACCGGCAGGGCGGCGCGCGCCCCGTGGACGTAGCCCATGACGTTGACGTCGATGACCCTGCGGAACTCCGGCAGCGGCACCTCCTCGAAGGTGCCGAAGGCGGCGACGGCCGCGGCGTTGACCCACACGTCGATCCGCCCGAAGGCCTCCACCGCGCGCCGGGCGAGGCGCTCCACGGAAGCGCTGTCGGTGACGTCGGTCGGCACGACGAGCGTCTGCCCGCTCCGTGGCCCGCCGTGTGCGCGGCACTCCTCGGCCGCGGCCTCGAGGGCCTCCTCCCGCCGGGCGGCCAGCACCACGGCGCAGCCCTTGCGGGCGAACGACACCGCGGTCGCGCGCCCGATGCCGCTGGACGCCCCGGTCACCACCACGACGGAGTCACGTACCCGCATCCTGCCTCCCGTCGGCCGGCCAGAACCGGCGATCACTCGCGTGGCACCGCGTTCCCGGGTTGTGGCGCGCGGGTTCCCGTCGGCCCAGGCGAGAAACCCGGAAGGTGGGAGGACGAACGATCGGGCGCCAGGCACGAGCCCGGACGACGAGACGCCGGACACCGGTTACTCGCCGCCCGACAGGCCCCGGGCCGCGGACGCGCACGGCACGACGGCCCGCGAGCAGCGGGAGGGCGAGACGCTGGACGAACGCCTGGCCGAGGACACGCCGGACGTCCAGCCCCCGACCGGCGGCGACAGCGCCTCGGTCGGCGCGGAGGAGGCCGCGATGCACACCAGGGAACCCGGCGAGGAGACGGACGCGGACACGGACGCCGGGGAGGAGACGCCGTAGCCACCCGGCCCGGCGGCGCCCCCGCCGCCCCCGCGTGCCGGGCCGCCGCGTGGCACAGTGGAATCATGTGCGGGCGTTACGTCTCGACGCGCGGCCCCGAGGACCTGGCCAAGGCCTTCCAGGTCACCGGCGGGACCCCCGCGGAGACGCTGCCGCCGAGCTGGAACGTCGCCCCCACCGACACCGTGTGGGCGGTCCTGGAGCGGCCCCGGCACAAGGGCGGGGAAGGGGCGGAGCGGCAGCTGCGGCAGCTGCGCTGGGGACTGGTGCCGTTCTGGGCCGAGAGCGAGAAGGCCGGCGCGAAACTGATCAACGCCCGGGTGGAGACGGTGCACGAGAAGCCCGCCTTCCGCCGCGCCTTCGCCAAGCGCCGCTGCCTGCTGCCGGCCGACGGCTTCTACGAGTGGAAGCACCTCCCGGCGACCGAGACCGCCAAGCCCCGCAGGCAGCCGTACTTCATCACCGCCCACGACGGGCAGGTCATGGCCATGGCCGGGCTGTACGAGTTCTGGCGCAACCCCGCCGTGGCCGGCGACGACGACCCGGGGGCCTGGTGGACGACGTGCACCATCATCACCACCGACGCCACCGACGCGGCAGGCCGCATCCACCCACGCATGCCGCTGACCCTCACCCCGGACCGCTACGACACCTGGCTCGATCCCCACCACGAGGACCCCGGGGAGCTGCGGGCGCTGCTGACCACCCCGGCTGACGGCCACCTGGACGCCCGGCCCGTGTCCACCGCCGTCAACAACGTCCGCACCAACGGCCCGGACCTGGTGAAGGAGGTCCCCACCGGATAGCGGCGCGGCTCCCGCCGCGCCCCCGGCCCCAGCGGCCGTCCGGCGCGGCCCGCGCAGCGGGACGGCGCACCGGCCCCGACCGGGCGACCGGGCCGACGGCCGGGCTGGCCGGCACCACGGCCGCGACTGCGCGCCGACCAGCCGCCGGGCCCGCCTGAGGGTCACGGGGGAGGGCCCGTTCAGCCGGGACTAGATGTGCAGCAGCTTCTCGGTGAGCTCGCGGTACTGGCGCAGGAGGAGACGCAGCTTCTCCGTCTCCATGACCGTGGCCTCACCCTGCCACCGCGTGCGGAGGACCTGCCCCTGTTCGGCGATGGCCTCGGTGATCTGGGCGGTGGCCTCGGCCAGGGCGCCGTCGGCCATCTCCACCGCCTCGCGCGGGCTGGCGACGAAGTTCTGGGTGGCCTGGTCCAGCCGCCTGACGAGCTGTTCCCTTTCGCCCGGCGGGAGCAGCCCGTCGCGGCCGGGGCCGTAGGCGCCGACGGACGCCGCGGTCCCCTCGGCGTGGCCCGTGATGTCGTGCTCGTACGTCATGACGTTCCCTTTCCTTCGCGTCAACGGCGGGCGAACGCCCACGGGGCGTGCTCGCGGCGGCGCGCGGAGGCGGTCGGTTCCTCCGCCGTGAGCGCGTCGAACAGGCCGCGGGCCTCGGTCATCGCCCGGCGCATCTCCTCGGTGCCGACCTGGTCATGCACCGCCGCGTGGACGCTGCGGTAGCCGTGCACCTGGTCCCCGTGGTGGACGGAGATCGCGGCGATCTGCTCCTCGACCGGCTGTCCGTCCGGGTAGCCACGGTCCTTCGCCAGCCGCGCCAGCAGGGTCTCGGTCTCGGTGAGCGCTTCCTGCGGCGCGTCGACGAACCGTTGCTGGATCTCGATCCACTGAACCGTGTACCGCTCGCGGATCCCCGGAGGCAGCGGCCGCTCCCGGATCGATCCGTACCGCGCCACGCGGGCGCGGAGTTCCCGCCCGGCCGCCTTGACGTCGCCCTGTTCGCGGGCCACGGCACGGTGGTATTCGGGGCCGAAGCGCCGCTTCAGCCTCTCCCTGCCGCTGACGGCACCCCGGCCGAGCGCGAAGAAGAGTACGGCGGCTGCGACGATGGCGGCCACGGCGATGATGACGGCCGTGTCCATGGCTGACCACTCCTTCTGTGGGCTGGCAAGTCGCTCTGCTTGACTGCTGTCCCCCCGCGACCGGCACGTGGCCGTGCCGGCGCACTGCCGAGTGCCCACTGACATGTGAGGTGAAGCCAGAACGCCAAAGACCGCGCTGAACCGCTGATCCGGGCAGGCGCCGCCGGGTCACGTCGTGGGCGCCGGCGGCGCGAGGGCGGGGAGCCGGCCCACCGCGTGCGCTCCGCCCGCCGCGTCCGCGAAGCGCAGCGTGCCACCGTGGCGGTCGGCGATCTCCCGGGCGATCGCCAAACCGAGCCCCGCCCCACCGGACTTCCGCGTCCGCGCGTCCTCCAGCCTGCTGAACCGCTCGAACACCCGCTCCCGGTCGCCCGCCGGAATCCCCGGCCCGTCGTCCCGGACGTCGATCCGTACAGTGCCCGGCCGGGCGCCGCCGTCCACGCCGCCCACGCCGGTGCCGCCGTCCACCGCGACGTCGACCTGGACCGTCGTACGGGCGTAGCGGCAGGCGTTGTTGAGGAGGTTGCGCAGCATCCGTTCGAGCTGGATGTCGCTGCCCCGGACCCACACGGGCACCCCGTTCGCCCGGCAGCGAATCTCCAGTAGCCGCCCGTGCCGCTGGTGGCGGTGCTCCTCGACCAGGTCGTGCACCAGGTCGGTGACGTTCACCGGCTCGCGGAGCAGCGGCGCGTTGCCGTCCAGCCGGGCCAGCAGCAGCAGGTCCTCGCTGAGGCTCTGCAGCCGCTTCAGATCGCGCAGCGCACTGCGCACGGCGGTGGGCCAGTCGACGTCCTCCGGATGTGCCAGCAGGGACTCCAGCGACGCCCGCACCGCCGCCACCGGGCTTCTCAGCTCGTGTGAGGCGTCGGCGATGAACTGCTGCTGCGTCTCGGTCGCCCGCTCCAGCCGGTCCAGAATCGCGTTCGTCGTCAGCGCCAGCCGGGTCAGCTCGTCGCCGCCGCGCGGGACCGGCACCCGGCGGTCGAGGGAACGCAGGGTGATGTCCTCCAGCTCCCGGCGGATCCCTTCCACGGGCCGCAGGGCACGGCCCGCCGTCAGCCATGCCACGCAGGCGACCGCCATGGCGGCCGCCTGCGCCAAGTAGAGGAACACCCACTCGAGCCCGGCCGGCGTCCATGCGACAAACCACTGTTCCGACGTCGTCGCCGAGGTCGTGAACGCCAGCCACGCGCTCACCGCGCCCAGCGTGCCCACGCCTACCACCAGGGCCATGCGGACCCGCAGCGGCAGCCCCCGGCCGACCCGTCCGGCCAACGCCCAGGCCGCGAGGGCCACGGACGTCATCACGACCGGCTCGGCGACGTGCAGGCTCTGAAAGAGCCTGAGATCGCTGCTCATCAGAAGGGCCGACGTCCCGTCAAGGCTCTCCTGCATGCTGCGGTAGCCGAGGAACTGGATCTCCGCGACCGCGCCGGCCGCGAGCGCCGCCCGCAGCCGCAGCCGCGGAGCCAGGCCCTCGCCCGCGATCCAGGTGGCCAGCACCACCACCGCGGCGCCTGTCAGCCCGCCGTAGCGCGGCAGCGGTGGGCCGGCGAACAGCATCGCGCCGGCCGCGACGCCCGCGGCCACCGCCGCCCGGGCGCGAGGCGCGCACAGCGCTCGCGGCATCCGCGGCATCCGCGGCATCCGCGGCATCCGCGGCATCCGCGGCATCCGCGGCGCCCGTGTGTCATCGGGGCGCGGCATGGCCGGACATCCGGTAGCCACAGCCCCGCACGGTGCTGATCGTCTGCCGGCCGAACGGGGCGTCGATCTTCCGGCGCAGCGCGCTGACGTAGACCTCGACGATGTTCATGTCGCCGTCGAAGTCGGCCGACCAGACCTGCTCGGCGATCTCCGCCTTCGACACGGTCTCGTCCGCGCGGCGGGCCAGGCACTCCAGCACGGCGAACTCCTTCGCCGTCAGCGCGATGCGCTCCTCCCCCCGCCCGCAGGCACGGCCGGCCGGGTCGATCCACAGGTCGCCGAACCGCAGCACCGCCCGGGTGCGCGAGCCGCCGCGCCGCAGCAGCGCCCGCAGCCGGGCCTCCAGCACCACGTACGAGAAGGGCTTGGCGAGATAGTCGTCCGCACCCGTGTCCAGCCCCTCCGCCTCGTCGTACTCGCCGTTCTTGGCGGTCAGCATGAGGATGGGCGTGTCGACGCCGTCGGCGCGCAGCCGGGCGCAGACGCGGTAGCCGTTCAGCCCCGGCAGCATGATGTCGAGCACGATGGCCTGGTACGGGTGCTCCCGCGCCAGGTGCAGCCCGGTGTGGCCGTCATGGGCCACGTCCACCGCGTAACCGGCCGCCTCAAGACCTCGCTTGAGGGACGCGGCCAGCCCTTCCTCGTCATCGACCACAAGCAGGCGCACGCCGTCCAGTATCCCGCCGCCGCATGTGCGTTCCTGAAGAGAACCTTCAGGCCTGAAACCGACTTCAGGGTGCTTCAGCGTCCTCTCAGCGCCCCCGGGAGAGCATCCGGCGACCGGTCTTCCCCCGCACCGCCGAGGTGACGCATGAGCGCCGCGCCACGCACGTCCCCACCCGCCGGCCGCCCGCGCTTCCGGCCCTGGCCCCGGCCCGGGCCCGGGTTCCGGCTGCCCGGCGCGGTGCGGGCAGCGGGCCCCGCGCTGGCGGCGTACGCGGCGATACGGCTCACCGGCCTGCTCGCGCTGTACGTGGGCGCGGCGCTGGCCGGTGAGGACGACCCGACGCATCGCCTCCACGGCCGCTGGGACTCGGTCTGGTACCAGCGCATCGCGGCCGGCGGATACGGCTACGAAGCCCGCCTCCCCGACGGCGGGACCCACCCCGACCTGGCGTTCTTCCCTCTCCTTCCCCTCCTCGAACGGGCCCTGTCCGCGGCCTTACCGCTTTCCCTCGCCGACGCCGGCATCCTCGTCGGCTGCACCGCCTCCTTAGCCGCAGCCTGGGGCATCTACGCCGTGGGCAGCCACGTCTTCGACCGCCGCGCCGGCGTCCTCCTGGCCGCCCTCTGGGGCGCGCTGCCCGTGGGCTACGTGCAGTGGATGGCCTACACGGAGTCTCTGTTCACCGCCCTCGCCGCCTGGTCGCTGTACGCCGCCCTGACCGGCCGCTGGCTCACGGCGGGCCTGCTGTCGGCCACCGCCGGCCTCTGCCGCCCCACCGGCGCGGCCCTCGTCGCGGCCCTCGCGGTGGCGGCGCTCGGCGCGCTCCGCTCCGGGGCGCCTGGGGGCCGAGTGCTCTGCGGCCTGCTGCTGGCCCCGCTCGGCTGGCTGTCCTACGTCACGTACGTGGGCGTACGCCGGGGCACCCCCCTCGGCTACTTCGACGTCCAGGCGGACTGGGACAACCGCGTCGACGGCGGCGCGGCCCTGCTCGGCTTCGCGTGGCGTCTGCTGAGCGGCCCCTGGCCGGATCCTCTCGGCGGCCTGGGGGTGTGCGCGGCGCTGGCCCTGGCGCCGTGGCTGCTGTGGCGCTCCGTACGCCAGGGCCAGCCCGCCCCACTCGTCGCGTACAGCTGCGCCGTCGTCGTGCTCTCCCTCGCGGGCTCCGCGTACTTCGGCTCCCGCCCCCGGCTGATGATGCCCGCCTTCCCTCTGCTGCTGCCGCTCGCAACCGCGCTGGCCACCTGGCCGTCGCGCCGCCGCGCGACGGCCCTCGTGACGGCTTCCCTCGCCTCGGCGGCATACGCGGCGGTGGCGCTGCTCGGCGACGGCCCGCCGTGAGCGGGGCGACGAGCGGGACCAGGCGGAGTCAGGCCGGGGTCGGGAGGAGACGGCAGGCGCCGAGGTCGTCCCGGCCGGTGACCTGGACGGTGACGCTGCCGTCGGTGACCGCGAGGGTCTCCGTCGACACCTGCGTCGGCGCGTCGACGACGGTGGTGCGGCCGGAGCCGGGCGTGTACTCCAGGGTGGCGGTCACCGAGGAGCCGAAGTCGGCCAGCCCGTTGACCTGGACGCTGTTGTCGCCCGCCGCGCCGGCGACGGACAACGACGCGGCCGTCACGCTCATCCCCTTCTACGACAACCACCGCCAGAACGACACCGTCTGCTGGAACGCGGCCCGAGGGGCGGTCCCGCCCGGCGTCCGGCGGCGCTCGCCGACACGGCGGGCGCCGCCTGGCGGTGGGGCTACGGGTGAAGGGCCGTCAGGCGGCGGTGGTCGGCCGGGGACGCCCGCCTGTCCAGCCGGATCTCCAGCAGGCGCCGGGCGGCGTCGGAGCGCCCGCCGGAGACGAGCGCGTACAGCAGCGTCTCCTCCACCACCTCCCGCTGCGCGGCGCTGCCGCCGACCCGGCGCAGCACCGGCCGCACCGCCTCCAGGTGGGCGACCGCCTCGGGCCAGCGTTCCTCCAGCACCGCCATCAGGGCGTCGCACAGCGGGGCGATGACCTCGCGCTGGACCGCGCCCGCGCCCGCGGCGTGCGTACGCAGCCGGCGCAGGGCGTGCAGATCCCCGGCCGCGGTGAGGGTCACCGCGCTGTGCAGGGCGGTGAACGGCGTCTCCGGGCGTTCCACGACCTGCCGCCCGACCGCGGCGAGCACGTCCGCCGCCGGCTGCTCCCCGGTCCAGCCGCCCGCCAGCCGGGCCCGCCACAGCAGCGATCCGGAGTCCACCAGCGCGCGTACGCCGCCCACCCGGTGCGGGGCGAGCTGGGCGAACCAGCGCCTGCGCACCGCCTCCGGGTCGTCCAGGGCCAGCTCGTGGAGCGCGACGTGCCAGGCGAAGTGCGCCCGGTGGGTGGCGCCGCGGCCCCAGCCGGCGATCCATCCGTCCAGCCAGTCGCGTCCGTGCCGGTGCGCCCCGGTCTCGTAGTGGACGTGGGTGAGGGCGTGCGTGGCGTGGCCCGAGGCGGGCTCGACCGCCAGCGCGCGGCGAGCCAGCTCGGACGCCTCGTCGTAGCGGCCGTCGTCCTGGCGTACGAAGGCCAGCAGCGAGGTGTGGAACCAGTGGCCCTCGTAGGCGGGGGCGCAGCGCTCGACCAGGCGGCGGGCCATCGCGCCGTCCAGGTCGGTGACTCCGGAGAACGCGATGGTGGGGACCGCGACGGCGAGCGCCAGGGCGTCGCCCGGGTAGGCCGCCAGGTGCCGGGTGAGCGCGGCGTCGCCGCCGTTGCCGGAACCGCTGCCGGCGATGCGGCGGGAGACGACGTCGACGAAGCTCCGCTCGCGCTCGTCGGCGCGGTCGCGCGCGGCACGCCGGGCATCGGCCAGGGCGCGCGGCACGTCGACGGCCGCGCCGCACTCGTGGCCGAGCAGTGCGAGCGCGGCGTGGCCGAGGGCGAAGCCCGGGTCGAGTTCGACGGCGCGGGACAGGGAGCCCTCGGCGCCGGCGCGCACCTTCAGCACGCGTTCGAGGCCCGTGCGGTACGAGGCCGCCGCGGCGGCGTGCGTGGACAGCGGCAGCCCGTGGATGTCGGTGGGCCGGCGGCGGCCGCGGGTCCGGCGGCGCGGCGGCTCCAGGACGGCCTCGGCGATCTCGGCGGCCTGGGCGCGGATCTCGGGGACGGCCGTGGTCTCCCACAGCTCGCCGCGGCGGGGCCAGCCGAGCGTGAACAGCGGGTGCGCGGCGCGCCCGTCGGCGGCCCGCAGCCGGCCGCCGTCGGTGGCGACCCCGATGCCGAGCGGCCCGGGGACGGCGGCGCCGTCGGCGAGCAGCCCCTGCCACAGCGGGTCCGGGGAGTCGGCGACGCGCAGCCCGGGCCCGGTGCAGTCGACCACCCAGTCGGCGTGCAGAGTGCGGCCGGAGGCCAGCGTGACGGCGAGGGCGCCGCCGTCCCGGGCGGCGGCGTCGCGCACCTGCCCGGCGTGCACGCGCAGCCGCTGGGCGGTGAGCGCCCGCTCGACGGCCTCGGCGGTGGCCGGGGGCATGCGGTGGCGGTGGATGTTCCAGCGGGAGGCGTCGCGGTCCAGGAACTCGGACCGTTCGGCGTCCGTGAGGGCGGACCACAACGCCTGCGTCAGCGGGCGGAGGCCGTCGACGGCGGGCCGCCAGTCGCCGTGGCGGCGCACGGAGGCGGCGACGTGCCGGCGGACGGCCGCGCGCAGGGCGGCGAGCGGCAGGCCGACCAGTTCGGGGGGCGCCAGGAGCGGCGGGAGCCGGACGAGGGCGTGGGGGCGGGGCAGGGCGCCGTCGCGCGAGACGAGGTGCACCCGGCGGCCCGGGCGCTCCAGGCTGAGCGCCACGTCCACGGCGGTGAGCCCGGTGCCGATCAGCAGCACGTCTCCCTTGTCCCCGTCGTCCCCCTTGTCCCCATCGTCGCCGTTGTCGCCGTCGTCCCCGCGCCCCCTGCCGGCGCGGGGCGCGTCCAGCGCGCCGGGCGCCCAGGGGTCGGGGATGAAGCGGTCCGAGGCGCGCAGCGCCTCCGGGGCCCAGGCCCGGGTCCCCGGCGCGGGGCCCGTGGCCAGCACGACGCTGTCGGCCCGCAGGGTGCGACCGTCGGCGAGGCGCAGCGTCGCGGGCCCGCCGCCGGTCGGCGTACAGCGTGTGGCGACGGTGCGCAGCCGGCGCACGGCGACGGTGCCGTGGGCGCGGATGATGGCCTGGCCGAGGGAGTCGGCGAGGTAGGCGCCGTAGCGGTGGCGGGAGACGAAGTCGCAGGCGGAGGCCTCCGCTTCGCCGTGGTCCCGCAGCCAGCGCACGAAGTGCGTGGGGTCGTCCGGATAGCAGCTCATGGCGCCCGCGGGCACGTTGAGCCGGTGGCGGGGGTCGGTGGTCGCGTACGCGCCGCCCCGGCCCGCCTCGGGGGCCGGGTCGATCAGCACCAGGCTCAGGGGCGTGCTGCGGCGTACCGCGGTCTCGCACAGCTGCATCGCGGTCAGCGCGCCGGCGGCGCCCGCGCCGACGATGGCGACGAGGGGACGGGGGGAGAGAGTGGTCACGGGAGCCTCCAGCGCGACGGCGGCCACGGGAATACCAGGAGCCTTCCCCCGCCGGCGAGGGCGATCCGGCTCCCGGCGCCGGCGACGGGGACAAGCAAGTTGCCTACTGTTTCTATAGAGATAGTAGGGATGTTAGCGTCCGGCGCAATCGGCCTCCGGCTAACCGACTTGACGTCGCCGCCTCGCCGCTGTCACTCTGCTCGCCATGCCGACCAGCAAGCGCCTGTACTCCCGGTGGCACGTGGATCTCCTCCGCGTGTCCAGCGCGCTGTGTCGCAGCGACCGTCCGTAGGCGTCGCGGCGTAACGCCGCCCACGCCACGTCTTCTCCCTCCGACGGTCGCGCCCGGTGTCTGCCGTGGGCGCGGCATGCCCACCCCTGACACCGCTTGAAAAGAGGACCCTCCCATGTCCGCCACCGCGGCCACCGCGCCCGCGCCTGCCCCCGCCGTTCACACGCCCACCCGGCTCGCCGCCACCGTCCGCGCGTACGCCGCCCGCCCCGCGCTGTGGCGTCCGCTGGTGCGCTTCACCGTCCCCGACCGCTGGTACCGACGGCTGGAGAGGACCGGGGAGTTCGAGGTCTGGCTGCTGACGTGGCTGCCCGGCCAGGCCACCGAGATCCACGACCACGGCGGCTCCTCGGGCGCCTTCGGCGTCGTCGACGGAGCCCTCGCCGAACTGACCTTCCCCGGCGCCGAGCCGCACACCCGCACGCTGGCCACCGGCGGCGTGCGGGCGTTCGGCCCCCGGCACATCCACCAGGTGGTCAACCGGGGCGCCCGCCCGGCGGTCAGCATCCACGCCTACGCGCCGGCGCTGACCGGCCAGGCGTACTACCGGCGCGGCGCCGACGGCCGGCCGCGGCTGTTGCGCACCGAGGCGGTGGACGCGTGACGGCCGCGCCCTCCATCGACGCCCATCTGGCCGCCGTCCGGCGCACGCTGGACCGGCTCGACCCCCGCCAGGCGTTCGCCGCGGTGCGGGCGGGCGCGGTGCTGGTGGACACTCGGCCGGAGTTCCAGCGCGCGGCCGACGGCGCCGTGCCGGGTGCGCTGATCATCGAGCGCAACCACCTGGAGTGGCGTTGCGACCCCGCCAGCGGCGCCTCGGTGCCCCAGGCGCGGGACCGTGGCGTCCACTGGATCGTCTTCTGCGACGAGGGGTACGCCTCCTCCCTGGCCGCGGCCTCGCTGCGCGCCATCGGCCTGCCCCGCGCCACGGACCTGATCGGCGGCTTCCAGGCCTGGCGCCGCGCCGGACTGCCCGTGACGCCGGCGCCGTAGGCCGCCCGGCCGGCGGCGGGTGGCGGGTGGCGCGCCCCGGCCGGCGAGACCGCAGGTCATCGGGCGGGCCACCGCCACCGACGGTGGCGTAATGAGAACGACAAACCAGCGCAATCTCCCATACACACCCAGCGGGGAGGTTGCCTGTCACCGGCCCTCTCGCAAGGAGACGCAGATGCCCGTCCTGACCACCGTCCCGGCGCTGCCGCGCCTGGTGGGCCGGGCACACGTGGATCTGCGCCGCCAGGCGAGCGCCCTCTGTAGCGGCTGACCGCCCGCGTACGTCTGACTGCCCGTCAGCCGCAGCCGCCTGCCGCGCGGACGCCCTCCGCGCTCCGGATGCCCCGCGCGGACCGGACCGCATCGCCACCGGCCCGCTCCGCGCGGGTGGCGCCGCCACCCGGGCCTGCCCCGGCTCACCACCACCTCCGAGAGGCACCCCATGACCCCGACGTCGACGCTTCCCCTCGCCGAGGCAGCCGCCCCGCCCGCCACCCGGCGACGCGCGGACCGCGCCCACACCATCGCCGAGATCCTGCGCCGCCAGGTCGTCCAGGGCGCCTTCCGCGACGGCGTGCTCCCCGACGAGCAGGCCCTGGCCGACGAGTACGCGGCCTCGCGCAACGCCGTCCGCCAGGCCCTGGACGCCCTGCGCGCCGAGGGCCTGGTCGAGCGCGTCCCCGGCACCGGCACCCTGGTCACCGCGGAGAAGTACGCGCACGGCCTGAACCGGCTGACCGGACTCGCCGAGACGCTGCACGAGCACGGGCCCGTCACCAACGAGGTGCGCGCGGCCGGCAGCGTCCCCGCCCCCGCCGCCGTGGCGCGGGGGCTGCGGCTCCGCCCGGGCTCCGGCGTCGTGTACATCGAGCGGCTGCGCCGCGTCGGCGGGCTGCCGCTGTCCCTCGACCTGACCTACCTCGCCCCCGACATCGGCGCACCGCTGCTCGGCGAGGACCTGGTGAACAACGACCTCTTCGCGCTCATCGAGCGCTCCACCGGCCGCCGGCTCGGCGTCGCGGAGCTGACCGTCGAGGCGGTCAGCGCCGACCGCCACACCGCCGCCGTGCTCCAGGCCCCGCCGGGCGCGGCCCTGCTTGCCGTGGAGCGGCTCAGCCACCTGGACGGCGGGCGGCCCGTGGACCTGGAGTTCATCCGGTTCCGCGGCGACCGGCTCACCATGACCGCCCGCATCAACCGCGGCTGACCTGCTGTCACGCCACCGCACCCGAAAGGCCCGCCATGGCCCAGGCCGAGAACCGCGTCGACGTCCCCGTCACCATCGACGAGTCCCGCTGCATCGACGGCTGCACGCTGTGTGTGGACGTGTGCCCGCTCGACTCCCTCGCCATCAACCCCGAGACCGGCAAGGCGTACATGCACGTCGACGAGTGCTGGTACTGCGGCCCGTGCGCGCTGCGCTGCCCCACCGACGCCGTCACGGTCAACATGCCCTACCTGCTGCGCTGAAGGGGAGGACACCCATGCACCGCCGCCGCCCCCGCGGAACCCGCCCTCGCACAACCCGCCGCCGCGCCGCCCTCGCCGGGCTCGCCGCGACGCTGCTCCTCGCCCCTCTCGCTGCCTGCGCCGAGGCGCCGGGAGGAGCCTCGGACAGCGCCGTGGAGATCGTGGTCGGGTACCAGTCCAAGACCATCAACACCGTCACCGCCGGGACGCTCCTGCGCGCGAAGGGCTGGTTCGAGCAGCGGCTCGACGAACTCGGCCGGCGGGACGGCACGGACTACGAGGTGGTGTGGCAGGACTACGACACCGGTGCCCCCATCACCGCCCAGATGGTCGCCGGGAAGGTCGACATCGGCTCCATGGGCGACTACCCCATGCTGATCAACGGCTCCCGCACCCAGCCGCTGGGCGAGGACCGCACCATCATGGTGTCGGTCACCGGCTACAACCTGCGCGGCGGCCTCAACGGCGTCGTCGTGCCGCCCGGCTCCGACGCCCGGACGCTGTCCGACCTGGCCGGCGAGACCGTCTCCACCTCCGTGGGCTCCGCTGGCCACGGCCAGCTCGTTCGCGCCCTGCGACAGGCCGGTCTGCCCGCCGACACCGTGTCCATCGAGAACCAGCAGCCCCAGGTCGGCGCCTCCGCCTTGGAGTCGGGCGCGGTCGCCGCCCAGTCGCAGTTCGTGGCCTGGCCGGGGTTGCTGGTGCACCAGGACCGGGCGAGGCTGCTGTACGACGGTGCCGCGCTCGGCGTGCCCACCCTCCACGGGGTGGTCGTCCGGGAGCCGTTCGCCGAGGAGCGGCCCGAGGTGATGGACGCGTTCCTCAGGGCGCAGCTGGACGCGACGGCGTTCCTGCACGAGCGGCCGATGGAGGCGGCGACGATCGTCGCGGAGGAGACGGGACTGCCGCCCGAGGTCGTCTACCTCTACAACGGCCCGGGCGGCATAGCCACCTTCGACGCCACCCTCAAGCCGGAGCTGGTGGACGCCCTGGAGCGGGACGTCCCGCTCCTGAAGGACATCGCCGAGCTCGACGCCCTCGACCTGGACGCCTTCGTGGACGACTCGTATCTGCGCGAGGCGTACGGCCCCGCGTACGAGGCCGACGCCGCGGCCACCGCCAACCCGGCGGCCATCACCGGCACCGACGCCGCCTGCGGCGTCGAGGCGGACGACCCGGCGACCGCCGGCGAGCTGTGGCTGGCCGGGGAGGACACCACCCGCCCCGCCGCCACCCCGACCTGCCTGCTGCGCCAGATCCGCGACGCCACGGCGGCGGGCGGGACGCCGCGCGCCGCATACGCCCCGGACGCCACGACCGGCACCCGCTGGTTCGCCGACCACATGACCTGGGTGCGTGACCCCGCCACCTCGCCCGAGGAGCGGCTGCTGCCCTTTGCCGCGCCCTCCGCCGCCGACGCGTACGCCGCCGGGCACCCGGGCTCGGAAGTCATCGGCTACCAGGACGCGCTCGCCGAGGCCTGACGGAAGGAGCCAGCCAGATGACGACACGGCCGCTGACCCGCCCCGCCACCGGAGGGCCGGGCGAGGCGCCCGCGACGCCGCCGCACGGCGCGGCCGGGCCCGCCCCGGACGGGGCCCGCCCGCCCGGCCGCCGGGGCGGCCCAGGGCCCCTGGCTCTCCGGGCCCTCCCGGCCCTCCCCGGCCGGGCCCGCCTGGTGCGCCTCGCCCTCGGCGTGCTGTCGCTGTCCGCCGCGCTCGCGCTGTGGCAGTTCCTCACGGTCAACGACGTGACGTGGTGGCTGCGGTTCGACCGGCTGCCGAGCGCCACCGAGGTCGCCTCGGCCTTCCACGAGCAGGCCGGCACCGAGTCCTACCGGACGGACCTGCACTTCAGCCTGCAGCGCATCCTCGCCGGCTTCGGCCTGGCAGCTTTCGCCGGCATCGCGATCGGTATCCTGCTCGCCCGCTCCCGCCTGGCGGGGGCGGTGCTCCAGCCGGCGCTGGAGGTGGCCCGGCCCATCCCCGCCATCGCCCTGGTGCCGATCGCGATCCTCCTCTTCCCGACCGACGAGCAGGGCATCGTCTTCATCACCTTCGTCGCGGCGTTCTTCCCCGTCCTGGTCAGCACCCGGCACGCGGTGCGCTCGCTGCCCGTCATCTGGGAGGAGGCGGTCCGCACGCTGGGCGGCGGCCGGTGGCGGGTGCTGTGGCACGTGGTGCTGCCGGGCAGCCTGCCCGGCGTCTTCGGCGGGCTGTCCGTCGGCATGGGCGTCTCGTGGATCTGCGTCATCTCCGCCGAGATGATCTCCGGCCAGTACGGCGTCGGTTACCGCACCTGGCAGGCGTACACGGTCGTCGACTACCCCGGCGTGCTGGTCGGCATGGTCACCATCGGCGCGCTCGGCTGGGCCACCTCGGCGCTGGTCGAGCTCGCGGGGCGGCGCGTCACCCGCTGGCTGCCCAGGACCGGGCACGCCACCCGTTCGAGGAGGCCGTGATGACCACGATCCCCGCCGCCGACACGAGCCAGGGCGCGGCCGCCGCACTGTCCCTGGACGGCGTCAGCCTCCGCTACCCCGGCACCGAGGTGCTCACCGGTCTCGACCTCAGCGTCGCGCCCGGCGAGGTGCTCGTCATCGTCGGCCCCTCCGGCTGCGGCAAGACCACGCTGCTGCGGGTGCTCGCCGGCCTGCTGCCCGCCACCTCGGGCCGGGTCCTGGTGAACGGCACCCCGGTCACCGGCCCCGGCGCCGACCGCGCCCTGGTCTTCCAGGACGACGGGCTGCTGCCCTGGCGCAGCGTGCGCCGCAACGTCGAACTGCCCCTCGTCATGCGGGGCCTACGCCGCCGCGACCGCGCGCGGGCGAGCGGCCCGTGGATCGAACGCGTCGGACTCGCCGGCTACGAGCGGCACCTGCCGCGGGAGCTGTCCGGCGGCATGCGCCAACGCGTCCAGCTCGCCCGCGCGCTGGTGGCCGCGCCCGGCGTGCTGCTGATGGACGAGCCGTTCGGCGCGCTGGACACCGTCACCCGCGCCGCCATGCAGGACCTGCTGGTGCGGATGTGGCGCCACCACCGCACCACGCTGGTGTTCGTCACCCACGACATCGACGAGGCGCTGCACCTGGCCGACCGGGTGCTGGTCCTCGGCCCGTCGGGCGGCACGCCGCGCGGCGTCGTCGCCGTGCCGTCGCCCCGCGACCGCGCCGCCGCCGGGACCGCCGGGACGCGGCGGGCGCGCGGGCGGCTGCTCGCGCTGCTGGACGCCGAACCCGCGTCCGACCCGGCAACCGAGCCCGCCGAGCCCGCCGAGCCCGCGCCGTGAAGGGGCGGGCCCCGATGGAGGCACCGATGGAGATCCCCCGCCTCGCCGACCACGAAGTGCTCGACTGCGACGTGCTGGTGATCGGCGGCGGCACCGCCGGCACCATGGCCGCGCTGACCGCCGCCGCCCACGGCGCGCGCGTACTGCTCCTGGAGAAGGCGCACGTACGCCACTCCGGCGCCCTGGCGATGGGCATGGACGGCGTCAACAACGCCGTCCTGCCGGGCCTGGCCACTCCCGAGGACTACGTCGCCGAGATCACCCGCGCCAATGACGGCATCGTCAACCAGCGCACCGTGCTGCGGACCGCCACCCGCGGCCACGCCATGGTGCGCCGGCTGGAGCGCTACGGCGTGAAGTTCGAGAAGGACGAGCACGGCGCGTACGCCGTCCGCAAGGTGCACCGCTCGGGGAGCTACGTGCTGCCGATGCCGGAGGGCCGGGACATCAAGAAGGTGCTCTACCGGGTGCTGCGCCGCCGCGAGAACCGCGAGCGCATCCGGATCGAGAACCGGCTGATGCCCGTCCGGGTGCTCACCCACGCCGGCCGGGCCGTCGGCGCGGCAGCCCTGCACACCCGCACCGGCCGCTTGGCCGTGGTGCGCGCCGGCGCCGTGATCCTGGCCACCGGCGCGGCCGGCCGACTCGGCCTGCCCGCCTCCGGCTACCTCTACGGCACCTACGAGAACCCCACGAACGCCGGCGACGGCCACGCCATGGCCTACCACGCGGGCGCCGAGCTGTCCGGCATCGAGTGCTTCCAGATCAACCCCCTCATCAAGGACTACAACGGCCCCGCCTGCGCCTACGTCGCCAACCCCTTCGGCGGCTACCAGGTCAACGCCCTCGGCCACCGCTTCGTCGACTCCGACTACTGGTCGGGCCAGATGATGGCCGAGGTCAAGCGCGAGATCGACTCCGCCAGGGGACCCATCTACCTCAAGGTCAGCCACCTCCCCGAGGAGACCATCTCCGCCCTGGAGTCCATCCTCCACACCACCGAACGGCCCACGCGCGGCACGTTCCACGCCGGGCGCGGCCACGACTACCGCACCCACGACGTCGAGATGCACATCTCGGAGATCGGCCTGTGCGGCGGCCACTCCGGCTCCGGGGTGTGGGTCGACGAGAACGCCGCCACCACCGTCCCCGGTCTCTACGCCGCCGGCGACCTGGCCTGCGTGCCGCACAACTACATGATCGGTGCGTTCGTCTTCGGCGACCTGGCCGGCGAGCACGCCGCGACCGGCCCGGGCCGCGACCCGTATCGCGAGGAGCCGCCGGCCGACCAGCTCGCCGAGGCCCACGAGCTGGTCTACCGGCCGCTGCGCCACCCCGACGGGCCGCCGCAGCAGCAGGTCGAGTACAAGCTGCGCCGCTTCGTCAACGACTACGTGGCGCCGCCGAAGAGCGATACCCGGCTCGCCATCGCGATCGAGACGTTCGAGCGGATGCGTGAGGAGATCGCCGCCATGGGTGCCCGTACCCCGCACGAGCTGATGCGGTGCGTCGAGGTCTCCTTCATCCGCGACTGCGCCGAGATGGCGGCCCGCGCCTCGCTGGCGCGCGCCGAGAGCCGCTGGGGGCTGTACCACCAGCGCGTGGACCTGCCCGAACGCGACGACGACCGCTGGCTGTTCCACCTCAACCTGCGCAAGGGGCCCGACGGGTCCATGGAGTTCCTGCGCCGAGGCGTGGCGCCGTACGTCGTGCCGGTGCCGGAGTTCGCGCCGCCCGCGCGGCTGGCGCACCCCGGCCCGGTGCCGCTGGAGATGCCCGACCCGGCCGGCACCGCAAGCCGCGTCCGGACGGGGAGCGCCGCCGCGCGCCCCGCCACCCCGCCCTGCCCGACCTCCCCGTCTCACGACAGCGGCTCCCCACGCATCCTCGCCCTGCTGGCGCTCCACGACCGCACGCCCTCACTCGCCCAGCTGCGCCCCTACCTCGCGGACGCCGACCCGCGGGTGCGGCGTACCGCCCTGACGACGCTCACCGAGACGACGCCCGACGGCTACGCCACGGCGCTGACCGGGGCGTTGGCCGACGACGACGCGGGAGTGCGCGGCGCCGCGGCGGACGCGCTGCGCGAACTCGCCGAGATCCTGCCCGCCGCGGGCACCCCGGACGGCGACGGGATGCGCGCCGGGCTGCGCGGCGCGCTCACCGCACCCGACGCGGGCGTCCGTGCCGCCGCGCTGAGCCTGCTCCACTCCGTGCGGACCGCCGGCCCCGAGCCGTTCCGCGCGGCGCTGGCGGACCAGGCGACGGCCGTGCGGCTGGCCGCCGTCAGCGGACTCGTCGGCCTGGACGACACGCTCGGTGTCGCCCGGGCCGCCACGGACCAGGCCCGCGAGGTGCGGGTGGCCGTGGCCCGAGGGCTCGGCACCCTGGCCGACCCCGGCGGGCTCCCCGCGCTGACGCGGCTGGCCCGCGACCGGGACCCGCTGGTCCGCGCGGCGGCGTTCACCGCGGCGGCGGCCTTCCCCGAGGCCGCCGAGCTGACTGCCCTCGCCGCCACGGCCGCCGCCGACCCGGCCTGGCAGGTCCGCGAGGGCACGGTCCGCGCCCTCGCGGCAGCCGGCCCCCAGCACCTGCCGCGCCTGCGCGCGGCGTTGACCGACGCGCACGCCAACGTGCGCCGGACCGCGGTGCAGGCCATGGCGCCCCTGGCCGCCGACCCGGCCGTCGCCGAAGCACTCACCGGATCCCTCGACGACACCGACGCCGACGTCCGCGCCTACGCCCGCCGCGCCCTGACCGCGGCGGCCCGCGGCCGTCCACGCGGTGAGGAGCGCGGTTAGGTCCGCCTGGTGGTGGCGCCGACGATCCTGCGGGTGGAACGCTCCTGGCAGTCGCGGTGGTCCTTCTTTGTTCACGGACCACGCAGGCCCGGGGGTCTCCGGGGCCCGCGGTGACGTCATGTGGCTCGACGACTCCTCAGGCGCCGCCTGCGCCTGCGACTCGCTCGATGGCGCACCGGGGAGGAGAAGGACGAGCCCTGGCCGGAACGGGGGGTCATGATGATGTCGCCCCGCGCGATAGTGGCCTGCGTCCCCCGGACCCGCGAGGAGAGGGAGATGACACCAGCGCACCACCGGGAGTCATGGGAACAGCCGGCGCCGCAGGCCAGTGGCTGCGGTCAGCTAACGATCGAGGGGCGCCCGCCGGTGGGTCGGGCATGACCTGGGCGCGCCTGCGGCAGGCCGTCTACGCTCGAAGAAGGGCGGTCGCCGACTCGGCGTGCCAGCCCGCGACAACCTGCCTCTAGCCCTCAGGGAGGTGCGGCTCATGCCGAATGACCTGACCCCGGGCGTCGACCCGACCACGACCCCGAGTGGAGACGGATGCGTGGAGTGCCTGGCTGGCGACGGACCGGGGTGGTGGCTGCACCTGCGGCGCTGCGCCGCGTGCGGACACATCGGGTGCTGCGATTCGTCGCCCTCGCAGCACGCCACCAGGCATGCCCACGAGGCGGGCCACCCCTACCTGACCAGCTTCGAGCCGGGGGAAAGCTGGTTCTGGAACGTCGAGACCGAGCAGTACGACGACGGACCGCAACTGCCTCCGCCGACCTCGCACCCGGCCTCCCAGCCGACCCCGGGCCCCCTGGGGAAGGTCCCGGGGGACTGGGAGCGGCACCTGCACTGAGCTCTTCGCCCTTCACTGCCGTTGCTCACGCGTACCTACGCGCGTGCATGCTTCTCCGCCTCGGTGTCCGGCTCTCGCAGGTGGGGGTCGGTTATGCCGCCGGGGCACGCCAGCCGGGCGACGTTCCAGCCGGCGCGTCCGGCTCCGGCCCGGTAGGCGCTTTCGTAGAAGGCGAGGACGGCTGCGCGACGATCGGCGGTGGCGCGGACCTCCTCGTAGCGCAGCACGGCCAAGTGGCTGTCGCCACGGGCGATCCACCGCGCTGACGCGGGAGTGAGCGGCTGCGCAGCCAGTTCTGCGGGCTCGGGAGCTGTGTAGGAGTAGAAGGCCGGCTCGGGGAAACTGTCGTCCCCGAACCAGAAGCCGAAGCTGATCACTTCCCGGGAGTACGCCTCCCGCGTGACCGGGTCGTTCTCCCGTGGCTGGTCGACGTGGCGATCGGAGAAACGGGTGTGAGCGATATCGAAGGTGTGCCAGAAGTGGTGGACCGGGCTTGCCTTACCCGAAAAGCGCGCCGCGAACTCTTCCAGCACAAGGGCCACTTGACTGAGAACCCGCCAGTAACGGTTTGCCTGTGCCGGATCGTAGACCGCGTGTTCGGTGTCCTCTGTGAACAGTCGAGCGGTGTCGGGCAGGTCGAACGGCCTCGGACTATCGATAACCACCCGGACGTCCAGCGCGTCCAGAGCGGTCATGACACTGTCGTGGAACGACGCCACGGATTGACCGAGAAGAGGGATGGACATCTCCCTGCCGTCCAACGACGAGACCAGCAGTTGATGGTCGACGAAGTCGAAGTCGATCGTGAAGACCGGATTGCCGTCCGCCTGCCCCATCGGGCGTGTGGTGATGCCGCGCCCGGTGACATGGAACGGGACGTTCCACCAGTGATTACGCCGGACACTCGCCGCGAGACGGATCTTGCCGACCACCTGCGCGAAGCGGTGCAGCGTTTCCTTGGTGTCCTGCCACTCACGGAGCGGTATCGGCGGGAACATCTCGATCATGTTCACTCCTGCCCTGGCGCTTCCGCCCTCAACCGATCGCGGGTCCAGTGCCGACGGGGAGCGCGGCATGATTCCGACGGAGCCGATCAGTCCACTCAGCCTGCCCGCTCCTGGGCCCTCGGGCCATCTTCAGTGACGCACAGACCGCCGGACCCTGCAAACGCCCGCACGCGGACTTCAATCTCCCGCTCGCCTCGCCGGCAGAGCCAGAGCGAGGGCGGGTGCCGCTCCCGACCGCACTGGTGGTGCCACGTCCTGGCCGCCCCCGGCAGGTGCGCTGCGCCGCCTGGTTGCCTCAACACTCACCGACAGCACCGCCCGCCGGCCGGGTCCCGGGCGTCGGCCTCGTCCGGCCCACCGCCTGAGCCTGCTCAATGCTCAAGGCCAGAGGGCTGGAGCGGCAGAGTCATTCGCCTCGCCAAATGTTGTCGAACGCCGCTTTCTCGATGGCTCGCCGTTGCCGTACGGCCTCCAGTTCCATCAACGCGTCATTGGCGGCGGCCAGCACTGTCGCCACCGCGTCGTCGGCCACGCTCGCGGAGTCCGCAGTCCGCTTGTCGCCGATCCCGACGGCCGCCGCAAGGGTGGCGAGGATGGGCTCACCCGATGTCCAGCGGACCGTCGCCAGGCGGCGATCGGGCGAATCGGCCAGCACCATCTGGCTGGTCCGGAAGAGCGTCCCACGGCGGCGTTGCCGCGTGAGCTGCCCATCCGCCTCCATGGCGGCCAGATAGGCCGACGACAGCCCGCGGCCTCTGCGCCACAGCCAGTCGCGGACCGACTCGTACGGCGCTTCTCGGACAAGCGACGACGCGGCCTCATCCAACAGGCGATCCGCTATCGCCGACCGGTGGGCCGGCACAATGTGATCGCCGTCCAGCCGGATGGCTTCGGCGGCCAGGAGGTCGATCAACTCGGCTCCCGCGAGCGCAAGCGACAGATCGCCTGGCTCCACAGGAGGACGGGGCGCGACCTCCATGGCGATGATCATCAGGTCCCGCGGTGTGGTCATGAATGGCTCCACGTCAGGGGCATCAGCGGGGCATCAGCGGCGATGCGTCTCTGAGTAGTGGGACAGTCGCTCAGTGGCGCGGTGTGCGCAATGGCAACCACGGGCGACGTAGCCCTCACGGACCCGCCTGTATGCGGTACCCCGTTCACGGCCTGGTACGCGCGTTCGCCGAGCAGGAACGGCCGAGCAGGAACGGCCGAACCGGTGCATCCGAGGGGCGGGTACGCTCCGGGACAGGTCGGGGTGGGTTTCGAAGACATCGGGCTCGCGGGATTTTTCATCGATGAAGTCGAAGGCGTTGCGGGGGGAGGGGGGCTTTCGCCGTCGTCGGCCTGCGCGGCTGATTCATCCGGATTGAGGTAGACGTGGAAGCTGGCGCCGAACTCGTCGGTGGAGTTCACGAAATTGGGGCCGGTGGTGCCATCGCCGCCGTTGAGGGGGGCAGAACACCCGGTGCACGGCGTAGGTCTCCTTCGTCAGCCAGGCGCCCCTGCCCCGGGGCGAGGGTGATGAGCCGCTCGCGGGGGCCCAGAAGGAGGCGGGCAACGCCTCGACCTCGAGGGCGGCTTGGCGCAGGTCGGCGGCAACCGGGAGCAGCGCGGTGTACACCGGGTCGCCGTCGGAGGCCATGCGGTCGATGACGTCGGCGTTGGCCCGCGCCCGTGCGGCCGCCACGAGCGCGAACGCGACCGGTCGCCGTCGTAGCCATAGGCGTCGAGCAGCAGGTGCAGACGCGCTGGACGCGCGGCTGGCGATGTGCCCCCGCTCGGCGGTCCCGACGCTTGACGCACTGCTTCGGGAGCGAGCCGGCCGCAGCGGAAGCATGAGCAACCGAGATCCACTCCCCATTCCGCTCCCGAAAGCCTCCAGACGCACTGAGAGCCTCCTACCACTATGGATAGGAGGCTCTGCCCTGCTGCTTTTCTGTCGGACGGCGGGATTTGAACCCACGATCCCCTGACCCCCAGTTGTGTTGTCCGGCGCCCTGAAGAGTCGCTGCCGCATGTGACGGGACTCTGGACGTCGGTTGGGAACGGTACACGGATGTGTGGTGCATCCAGCCGACAAGGGCGCACGCCGCGAAGCAAGTCGTTGTGTGATCGCGGCCAGCTCGAGAGACGGCTGGCCGGATTCTCACAAACTCGGCCGCCTGACAGCACCCGTCGGCGATGACGCTGGAGCGCGTCTCATCGCGCGGAAAAGACGATCCACAGGCAACGTTGTCCGGTGCCGTGCGCAGGTGCGAGCCCTCGGTGGGGGAGCCAGAACATGGGAACAGCGAATCCGCAGGTCAGCGGGGTCGGGCCTAACGGTTGAACACATCATTCAGCTGAGCCGATGACCCTACGACCGCAGTTCTCTCGTCGATCAAGGCCAGCGGTGCGCAGGGTCTCACCTCCGACCGAGCGGATAGCGGCGTACGCGCGAGGAGAATGGCCGCCCGTGACCTGGTGACAACCTCGCCATCCTCGCGGCAGACGGGCGAGCGTGGCCGCAGGGCATGTGCTCGTGCGGTCGGGTCAGTCCTGCGGAGGTTGCTGAGAGGTCGTTTTCTCCCGATATTTCATCCTGGAATTTGCGTTTGATCCTGTAGCGTCGGGTCTCGCCAGGAGATGGTGGCTTCGCCGGTGAGGCGGCGGGCCATCAGATCGGTCATAGCGAGGTGGATCATGGCTTCGGAGCGGGCGGGCAGGGTTTCGTAGTCGCGGGCCAGACGGCGGTGGAACATCAGCCACCCGTACGTGCGCTCCACCGCCCAGCGCCTCGGTAACGGAGTGAAACCCCTGGTTGCAGGGCTGCGCTGGACGATTTCCATGTCGATGCCGAGTCTGGCGGCGTGCTCGACGAGATGCTGGCGGTAGCTGCCGTCCACCCAGGCCTTGCGGATCGAGGGATGGTCGGTGGCGACCGTGTTGATCAGGTGGGTGCCGGCCACGGAGTCCTGCACGCTCGCGGCGGTGACCAGGACCGCGAGCAGCAAGCCGAGCGTGTCGGTCACGATGCTCCGCTTGCGGCCCACAATCTTCTTCGCCGCGTCCGTGCCCTGCCCCGCGACGGGGACGCTTGTGGACGTCTTGACGCTCTGCGCGTCGATGACACACGCCGACGGGTCTGCGCGCTTGCCCTCCCGGTGCCGCAGCAAGCTGTGCAACAGGCCGGTGAGCTGGGCGAACACGCCGTCCTTCTGCCACTTGGCGAAGTAGCCGTACACGGTCTGGTGGGGGGGAAGTCATGCGGCAGGTAGCGCCACTGCACACCGGTCCGGTCCACGTACAAGATCGCGTTCATGATCTCGCGCAGGTCGTGCTCGGGCGGGCAGCCGATGTCCAGAGCATCCCGTCGCCGCCTGGCCCGCCAGGCGGACAGAACCGGCTCGATCAACTCCCAGCGGGCATCGGACAGATCGCTCGGATAGGGGCGTCGCTCAGCCATGACCTGGGCATACCGCCCACAGGTTGAGTGCGTCCAGGCGCGCGGCGCTCCCGGCAAAAGCAGCGGCCCACGACAGGCGTCTTGGGATGAGACAGGCGCAAAGGCGCACCCTGCCCCAGCCGTTACCCCATACAGCACAAGCGTCACCTCCATTCCGCCCAGCCCATCGAGATGACGATCCCACCCCGAGAAATGCAGGAGAAAGCGCACCTCAAGGGAGAAAAAAACCTCTTAGACGTCGTTTCACTTGGTGAGTCGGCGGTAGTTGATCAGTGTGGTGGCGATGGCGGTGAAGGCGAGGAAGTGTTCCGCCTTGTGTTCGTAGCGGCGATGGAGCCGACGGCAGCCCGCGAGTCAGGACATCGTGCGTTCGATCACTCAACGGTGGCGGCCCAGGCGCTGTGAGGTGTCTTTGCCGCGACGCGCGATACGGGGTGTGACGCCTCGTTCGCGCAGGCATCGGCGCAGGTGGGCGTAGTCGTAGCCCTTGTCTCCGTGCAGTTTGTCCGGCCGGCGTCTGCGTGGCCCGCGCCGACTGCGGTCCGGCGGTATCGACGCGACGGGAGGCTGGAGGGCGAGGCTGTCGTGGGTGGTGGCCGCGGAAATGGCGACCGTGATCGGCAAGCCCGACCGGTTGGTGACGAGGTGGATTCTTGATCCGTTCTTGCCACGGTCAGTCGGACTCGGTCCGGTCAGGGCTCCCCTTTGAGGGCCCGGACGCTCACAGAGTCGATGACGAAGCGGGACCAGTCCAGCTCACCGCGGGTGCCGAGTTCGTCCAGGACGACCCGGTGCATGGGGGCCCAGACCCGGTCCGCGCTCCAGCGCGCGAAACGCCGGTAGACGGTCGGCCATGCCGGCCCGAACACCGGCGGGACCTGCCGCCACGTGCAGCCCGAGGTCGCCACGAACACGATCGCGGCCAGACACTCACGGTCCCCGGCGCGCCGCCGGCCACCTCCTTGCGGGCGTATCACCACCGTCTCGGGCACCACCCGCCGGAACAACTCCCACAACTCATCCGGCACCAGCCGCTCGACAAGACTCGCCATGCCCAGCACAACGACCCAACCACCAAAGGAAACGACCTCTTAGGAATTGCGGCATGATCGCTCAGTAGGGACTCGACAGCGAGGTCGTCTGTGGTGCCTGTACGAACACGACCTGAGGAGAAGCGAGTGACAGCGATCTGGGCCGGTATCGACCTGGGAAGACCCATCACCACTGCGTGGTGATCGACGACACCGACAAGCGACTGCTGTCCCGGCGCGTCGGGCAGTCGCGTTCTTCACCGAGCATCGTCGAATGCGGCTCGGGCGTGTCGCCCGGGAGAGATGCCCATGACACGCCTGAATGCGGTGTTGAACGCATGCTCGGATCCGTATCCGAGTGACCCCGCTATTCGCGCCACCGTGTCGCGACCGTGGATGAGCTTTTCTCCGGCGAGCATCATCCGCCAGCGCGTGAGGTAGGCGATGAGTGTCTCCCCGGTCCGTTTGCGAAGGCGCTCGGCGAAGGTCGATCGCGACATGCCTGCCCGCGTGGCCAGGTCCTCCACCGTCCATGGAAACGCCGGATCCGCATGTATCGCTCCGAGCGCCGCGCTCAGTCGGGGATCGGCGAGGGCGGCAAATCACCCGATGTCGTTCTCCGAGCTCTTCGACAGGTACAGACGGAGCGCTTGGACCAGCATCATGTGCGCGAGCTGTTACGCCACCAGCCACGAGCCCGGTCGGGCCTCACACAGTTCCTCCATCATGAGCTCGATAGAGCACCTCAGCCTGGCTCGATCGCCCGAGGTTTCGACTCGCATGAGGGGCGGTAGGGTCGGCAGGGCCACCTCGGCGTGGGGGCTGTTCACTTCGAAGCAACTGCCGACCATAAAGACGTCGCCGCCGCCGTTGTACGTGACGACTTCGCCGCTGCGGTTGGGGGCGAGTACTTCGCTGGCCCGTTTCGGCTCGACACCCAGGTCGCTGCCGATGGTCACGAGTCGCCGGACGTTGATGATCGCTGCACGAGTCGCGTTCCCTACCACACGACCATGATCAACGCCGCATGGCCCGCCGCGTGAGCGCCTTCGCCGCCGCGCACGGCGGCGCGGAGGGGCAGATCTCCTACCTCGGCGTCCGGGGCTACCGCCTGGTGCTGGTCGGCGCAGACGGCGGCTGGGGCGACGTGGTGGCCCCCGCCCGGGAGCCGCTGGCCCGCGCCGCCGAGCGCGCGGGCGTCACCCTCCACGACGCCTTCGACGCCGAACTGGCGGCCCGAGTGCGCACGGGGCCCTACGAGTGGCGCCGCATGGCCGGCATGCAGCTGGCCGCTGACATGGAGATCAACGCCCCCAACGCCCCCAGCCTCCTGCGCGCCTACATCGAGGCGTGGACGCGGCACGACATCGCGGGCGTGCTGGACACGCTGGCCGATGACTGCGTGGTGATCGAGTCCTACGGTCCCGAGTACCGGGGCCACGAGCGGGTCGGGCAGTGGATGCGCGCGTGGTTCGCGGCGGGCGGGTCCGTGGACGCCTGGGAGATCACGTCGGAGGCGTCGGCGGGTGGGGTGCTGACCACGGAGTGGGTCTTCACGTGCACGTGGAAGGGCGGGTCCCACACGTTCGACGGCGCGACGGTGGCGAGGGTGGCGGGCGGTGCGGGGGAGCGCATCACGTATCTGCGCGAGTACGCCACCACGGCGCCGCTGTACGACTGGACCGGCCGCTGGCTCGAGTGATCCCCACCCGCGCCCGCGGGCGGACCGGACTATCGGCCAGTCACAAGATCGCCCGACGGAGCCTGCGGGAGACGGCGCACGATCGGCTCATTCGACGCGAACATGGAACATTCGTCTGTTGGCGAAATAGCGCTTTGTTCGCTCTGCCTTACGCCCCAATGAGCCGCTGTCCCCGTATTGCCCTTCTCGACTTCGATACCCGAGTGTTGTTAACGCCTCCCACACAATCGAATCATCGAGGAGGAACCATGGTGGCCTTGCGCTACCTCACCGCCCTTATAATGGCGGGCGTGCTCGCGTCTGGTGCCGGAACAGCTCTCGCAGAGCCGGCACCAGCTGGCGACACGGTCGGCCAGGAGTCCGCGGCGTCGATTCTCGCCGCGGCCAGGTTCAGCAACGGAGGGTTTGAGTACCCCTCAATTCAAGACGGCACTGTCCAACCGTACTCGGCAGGCCAGACCCTTGGCCCGTGGGTCGTCACCGGAAACGGCGTGGACTTGAAGCGCGAGCCGTACTGGGAGACAGCCGAGGGCGTCCAAAGCGTCGATCTCAACGCGAACGGCCCGGGAGGCGTGTCCCAGACCTTCGAGACGATTCCAGGGCTGACGTACACGGTGTTCTACAGGCTCGCCGGAAACCCGGCCCCGGATCGCCTCCCGGTGGTGAAGACGGGGCAGATCCTCGCCGACGGTCAGCAGGTCGCCACCTTCACGTTCGACATCACCGGCAGGACCCGCGAGGACATGGGCTACGTCCAGCGGGCAGCGATGTTCGTGGCCAACGGCAGCACCACGGAGCTGTCGTTCGTCAGCACTACCCCCGGCGACGCCGGCCCGGTGATCGACGACGTGAGGGTGAGCTCCTGCTCCTGCTCCGGCTGACCCACGGCCAATCGGCTATCCGAGCCTCGTCGGCTCGCTCTGCGGGTCGGCGGGGCCGGGAGGCTCGCGGTCGCCCTCAGCGGGGGACCGGCGCTGCCGTAGCCCGCCCGGGAGGCGGAGGGGGAGACGTCGCTGTGCTCCTTGGGAGGGGGCGTATCCATAGCCGTAGTAGTCGCTTTCGCCCTTCGCCGGCGTCACGTTGAGGATGCTGCCGAGCACGGCGGTACGGGTGGACCGCAGAGCGCGGACGGCGTCGGCGGCCTGGCCGCGACGCGTGCGCGCGTAGCGGACCACCAGCAGGTAGCCGTCCAGCGCCGGTGCCATCGCGGGAACGTCGGCCAGCGGAAGCACAGGGGGCGTATCCACCACCACGTGGTCGAAGCTGTCGGCGAGTTCGCGCAGCACCCCGCAAAACTGGGCGGAAGCCAGCATCTCCGCCGGGTTCGGGGGGATCGCTCCGCTGGTCAGGGCCGAGAAGGAGTCCGTGGACTGCAGTACGTCCCTCAACTCCGCCTGGCCGATCATCACGGTGGTGAGCCCGGCGTCCTGGACGAGACCCAGGGTGCGCGCCAGGCAGGGGCGTCGCAGGTCGGCATCGACGAGGCACACGGAAGTGCCGAGTTCGGAGAGCGCCGCCGCGAGGTTGACTGAGATGCTGCTCTTCCCCTCACCGGGCAGTGCGCTGGTGACCGCGATGATCTTTGGTGTCCGGTCCACGTCCAGGAAGCGCAGGCTGGTGCGCAGCCGCCGGAATGCCTCCGCACGGGGGCCGAAGGCGTTGTCGCGGCCGGCGACGGGATGGTCCGAGGCCCGCGCGTCATACGGAATGCTGCCGAGTACCGGGGGCGCGCCGCCTTCGGGCAGGGATCCGGCGAGGGAGTCGGTCAGGTCGCGCCGGCTGCGCACGGAGGAGTCGCGTGACTCCCGCGCGACCGCGAAGCCGACGCCGAGGGCCAGCCCGGCCAGCAGCCCCAGGGCCAGGTTCAGCCGGAGGCTGGGGGAGGAGGGCGCCGAGGGCACGGCGGCGGGCTCGACGACGCTCAGCCGTACCGGTGACGACTCGGCCCCCACCGGCCGCTCGATCTCGGCGATGACCGTGGTGAACCGGTCGGCGATGGCGTTGCTGATGCGGGCGGCCCGGGACGGCTCGGTGTCGGTCGCGGTGATCCTGAGCAGCACCGTGTCGAGCGGAACCTCGGTGCTGATGATCCCCCCCAACTGCGCGGGCGTCATGTCGAGATCCAGCGACTCCACGACCGGCTCGGTCACCTTGGGGCTCGACACCGCCTCCGCGTAGGAACGGACGCGCGCCTGGGCGAAGCTGTTGCCTTCGTTGAGCATGATCGTGTCCTCCGTGTTCTGGAGCGACACGAAGAGGGTGGCGGTGGCCCGGTACTGGGGGACGGCGACGGAGGTGGCGAGCGCGGCGAGCGCCGTCCCCAGCGTTGCCAGCACGACGATGGCACGCCAGCGGCGGAGCAGGGCCGGCAGATGATCGAGCACATTCACAGTTTTTGTCCCCCATCGCATCCGGTACGCGCGGGCGTCATCGGAAGGAAGTTGAGCATATGCCTCATGTCTTCTGTAAGGGGGAGGCTCCCCATTACCCCTTTCGAGTGATTAAACTCGTTGAGCCGTTAGGAGGATGTTTCGCGAGGACAGAGGACGGATGTCTGATCGAAGACTGCCGGGGGGCGCCGCCAGTTCGAACAGATCTAGGAGCGTTGAGAAATGCCTAGACGATCCGTATGGCGCACCATCCTCACGGCCGTCGCGGCGGTTGCCGTTCTCTTCACGGGACCGCTGACGGGTGTGGAGGCCGCGCATGCGCAGACCTACCCACCGCCTCCTCCTCCGAGCCTCAGCCTCAATACCTTCTTCGTGGTCGCCGGTGACCCGGTGCGGTTCACGGCGAGGGGCTTCGCTCCCAACCAGCAGGTGGTCGCCGTGCTGAGGGACAGGCCGAACACGCCGCTGGGCACGTTCACCGCCGACGCGCGCGGCAATGTGTCCGGGACTGTCACGATTCCCAGGTCGACCAGCCTGGGCTTCCACACCCTGCAGCTCAGGGGTCAGAACCCCAACCTCACGGCATCGGCGAACCTGTTCGTGTTCCCGCGTTTCTTCCCTTTCGCCGAGGGGACGAGCGGGCAGGAGGATCCACAGCCTGAGAAGGCCGACGCTGATGTCGAGCCGCGCCAGGTGGGTGGCGCGGCGGCCATGGTCGCGCTCTGTGGCGGGGCATGGCTGGGAGCCCGGCGTCTGAGGAACCGGAACCGTTGACCGCCGGCTCGGCGACGCCCTTCACCCGGCGGCGCCGGCTGTCGCCACGATGCCGGGCCCGGAACCCCAGGCGGTTCCGGGCCCGGCATCTGCTGCTCGGCTGTGCTGGGCTGTTGCTGGTCGGCGCCGGCTGGCTCCTGGTCACCGGGCTGCTGGCCCGCGGCGAACTCCTCGCCGCACAGCGGGAACTGGAGACAGCGCGGCAGTCGGTCGTCGCGAACCCCGATGAGTCCCGAACGGCCCTGACGTCCGCGGCCGAGCACGCCACGCGGGCGCGCGTTCTCACCTCGGGGCCCGCCTGGTTCCTCGCCGATTCGCTGCCGGTCCTCGGCGATCCCGCCGAGACGGTGCGCGGCGCGGCGTACGCCGCCGACCGGCTGACACGGGACGCGCTGCCGCCGCTGGTGCGGCTCGTCTCCGATCTGGAGGGCGAGATCCGAGACGGCGGCGGCCTCGGGGCCGCGCTGTCCCGGCTCCGGCACGCGACCGCGGACCTGGACCGGGCGGCGCGTACCACGGAGGAGGTGCGGGCCACGACAGAGTCGCTGCCGCGCACCACCTGGCTGCCGACCGCCGATGCCCGGGACGAACTGGTCCGGCAGGTCGGGCGCCTCGCCACCGCGACCGATGACGCCGCCCTGGCGGCCCGCCTCCTCCCGCCCATGCTGGGCGACGACGGTCCGCGCCGGTACTTCGTGGTCTTTCAGAACACCGCCGAATCGCGGGGCACCGGCGGAATGCCGGGGGCCTTCGCCGTATTCACGGCCGACCACGGCGCCTTGCGTTTCGAGCACTTCGGCACGGGCTCCGAGCTGTCGGGCAGCCGGCCCGCCATCGAACTCGGTGCCGAATTCGACGCCCAGTACGGCGCCAGCGATCCCACCCGCGTGTGGGCGAACTCAAACCTCAGCCCGCACTTCCCCAACGCCGCGCGCATATGGGCGGCCACCTGGCAGGAGCACAGCGGCCAGCGGGTGGACGGCGTCATCGCGCTCGACCCCACCGCCCTGGGGAGCCTGCTCGGGGCGGCGGGCCCCGGCCGGCTGCCCGACGGTTCGGCGCTCACCGGCGACAACGTGCGCGATCTCGTCCTGCGGACCGCCTACGAGCGCTTCCAGGACGACGCGGAGCGCCAGACGTTCCTCCTCGATGTGGCGCGCACCGCCGCCACGACCCTGACCGGTGCTCTCGACGATGCCGAGCGCCTGCCCGCACTGCTCGAAGCGGCGTCCGACGTGCTGGCGGAGGAGCGCCTGAAGGTGTGGAGCACACGCCCGGACGAACAACGGCGGCTGGAGACCAGGTCGGTGAGCGGGATCCTGCCCCAGGACGCCGGCCCCTTCGCCGGCCTCGTCGTGAACAACGCCGCCGGCGGCAAACTCGACTACTACCTGGAGAGACGGCTGCGCTGGACGCCCGGACGCTGCACCGACATCGGCCGTTCAGTCACCGTGAAGATCACACTGAGCAACAACGCCCCCCGGTCAGGGCTGCCCGCCTACGTGACCCAGCGCGGCGACGACCCGGACTACCCCACCCAGCCCGGCGACAACCGGCTGCTCGTCTCCTACTACGCCTCCTCCGGCGCGTTTCTCACCGGTGCCGAGCTGGACGGCCGCACCGCGACCGTGCACAGCGGCGTCGAACGCGGCCACCCGGTCCTCACCATGGACGTCGAACTGCCCGCACAGTCCACCCGGATCCTCACGCTCCATCTGGTGGAGCCGGAGAGCGAAGGGAGCGATCGGCCGCCGACGCTGCTGCGTCAGCCGCTGGTCACCCCGATGCCGGTCACGGTGGACCCTTACCCGGTCTGCGAATGATGGGACGGCCACTCACAGTCAACCCCGCCGCTCAGTACGGCATGGGCGATCCGCCGCACCGGCTCCTCGATGCGCGCCACACACGCACGCAACCCCGACGGGTCCGTGCCGGCGGGATCCGCCACGTCGTCCGCGGCGCCCGTCACCCGGACGCTGCCGCGCCGGGCCGCCGCTGCGCCGGCGAGTGCCGTGAGCCGTGCGGCCGGGTCCGCGATCCCCTCGGCGTCCTCCTCCCGCAGCAGCCGGGCGAACTCCAGCAGCGTGAAGGCCCGGGACAGCGCCCGAACCGGGGCGAGCCGTACCGCGGCCTCGCGATGCTCGATCGAGGCGCCCAGCACCAGATCCGCGCGCTCGACCAGCTCGGCGGTCAATCGCCTGGTGACCGGCTCCGCGAGGTCGCCACCCCGGGACTGGAGGGCCGCCGCCACCGCCGCGGGCACCGGCGTGCCGGGAACGGCCGCCGTGCCCGCGCTGGTCACCCTGATCCCGGCCCGGCGCAGACCGGCCAGCCGCTGTCTGAGCAGCCCCGCCGCCACCGGTGAGCGATACAGGTTGCCGGTGCACACCATGAGGACGCTGGCACGGAATGGTTCGGACATGGCGTCAGTATGCCAATTCAGCCATGAGAAGGATATATAGGGGGCGAATGCGCGTTTCCATGACTTAGTGCGTTTACCTTGGAGCATGACGAGTGCCACGACGGCGCCACGCCCCGGTGCCGGTCGTCTTCGCGTGATGCGGGTCATCGCCCGCATGAACATCGGCGGCCCGGCCGTCCAGGTCACCACCCTGCTACGCGGTCTCGACCCGGCGCGCTTCGAGCAGCGGCTGTTCGCCGGACCGGTCGGCCCCGGCGAGGCCGACCACGTGGACAGCCGCGCCCCCGACGTACCGGTCAGCCGGGTGACGGCGCTGGGCCGGGCGGTCCGGCCCGGCGACGACCTGCGTGCGCTGCGGGAGCTCACCGCCGCGATGCGCCGGTTCCGGCCGCACATCATCCACACCCACACCGCGAAGGCGGGCGCTTTGGGACGCGTCGCGGCCATCCTCGCGCGTGTGCCCGCACGGGTGCACACCTATCACGGCCATCTCCTGCACGGATACTTCTCGCCCCGCACCACACGCATGGTCGTCCACGCGGAGCGGTGGCTGGCCCGGCACACCGACCGGCTGGTGGCCGTCGGCGAGCGGGTGCGGGACGACCTGGTCGCCGCCGGGATCGGACGGCCGGAGCAGTACGCGGTCGTGCCACCGGGGACCACGCTGCCCACGCCTCCGCCGCGTGCGGACGCCCGGCGGCGGCTCGGCTTGCCACCGGACTGCCCTGTCATCGCCTACGTCGGCCGCGTGACACGGATCAAGCGACCCGACCGGTTCCTCGCCGTCGCCCGGGAGGTGCGCCGGGCCGTGCCCACCGCCCGTTTCGTGGTGTGCGGCGAGGGCGACCTCGCCGGCGCGCTGGCCGACCAGGCCGGTGGGGACGGTGCGCTCCAGCCGCTGGGCTGGCGCGCCGATGTCGAGACGGTGTACGCGGCGGCGGACCTGGTGCTGCTCACCTCCGACAACGAGGGCATGCCCGTCAGCCTCATCGAGGCGGGCCAGGCCGGCGTCGCCGTGGTCGCCACCGACGTGGGCAGCGTGGCGGAAGTGGTGCGGAGCGGCGAGACCGGACTGCTGGCCGCGCCCGACGTCACGGAACTCGCCCGCCACACCGTGCGGCTTCTCGAGGACCCCGGTCTCCGCCGCGAGATGGGCCGTCAGGCCCGCGCCTGGACCGTGCGCCGGTTCGGCGCGGAACGCCTGATCACCGACACCGACCGCCTGTACGCCGAGATCGCCGTGGCGCGTGGATGGTGGCCGCCGCCCGTGACGGACGGCGCCGCGGCAGACAAGACCGCAGCAGAAGGAGAGGGCGAACGCACGTGAACGTTGTTGTCACCGGCGGGGCCGGATTCATCGGAGCGAACCTGTGCCGCGAGCTCACCAAACGCCCGGCCAGCCATCGCGTCACCGTCCTGGATGACCTCAGCACCGGTTCGGCGGCGAACCTGGACGGCGTCGCCGCCGAGCTGGTCGAGGGCAGTGTCCTCGACACACGCCTGCTCGACGACGTGATGTCGTCGGCGGACGCGGTCGTCCACCTGGCCGCCCGCCCCTCCGTGCCCCGTTCCCTGGCCGAGCCCGTCGCCAGCCACGAGGCCAACGCCACGGGCACGGTGCGTGTGCTGGAGGCGTGCCGCCGCCGCGGCGTTCACGTGGTCGTCGCCTCGTCGTCGTCCGTTTACGGGGACACCGCGGAGTTGCCGAAGCACGAGGCGCTGCCCACGCTCCCGCTCAGCCCGTACGCCGCCAGCAAGGTCGCCACCGAGGCGTACACACTCGCCTACGGCGCGGCGTACGGGCTGCCGGTGCTCGTGCTGCGCTTCTTCAACGTCTACGGCCCGCTGCAGCCCGCGGCACACGCCTACGCCGCCGTCATCCCGGCGTTCATCGACGCCATGCTGCGCGGGCGGCCGGTGAGCATCCTCGGTGACGGCCTGCAGACGCGGGACTTCACCTATGTCGGCACCGTCGCCCGTGTCCTGGCGGACGCGGTGGAACGCTCGGTGACCTGCCAGGGGCCGGTGAACCTCGCCTTCGGCAGCCGCGTATCGCTCCGTCAGCTCGTCGAGCGGCTCACCGCCGCCGTCGGGTCCCCGCCCCGCGAGATCCGGTACGAGGCCGCCCGCGCGGGCGACGTTCGTGACTCCCAGGCGGCCGACGGCCTGCTGCGGCGGCTGTTCCCCGACATCACTCCCGAGCCATTGGACTCCGGCCTGGCGGAGACGGTGCGGTGGTTCCGCCGGCTTCCCGGGTACGTGCCTGATCCGCGAGCCTCGGCCGGAGGTCACGCAGCGGCCGGCGCGGGCGCTGCCGCGGCACCCGACGGCCCGCCGGAGCGGGAGCCAGCGGGCCCACCGCCGGCAGCATGACCAGCGAGCCGACGAACGAGGCGCCGGCCACGGCGACGCTGCCGAGCGCGATGGCCGTCGGCAGCGGGCCGCTCAGCATCAGCGCACCGGCGAGGCAGCCCAGCGTCGCGACCCCGCACAGGAGCAGCACGGCCTGCGGCACCGTCAGTCCCACGCGCCGCAGCCGGTGGGCGGCGTGGTCGGTGCCGCCCAGCAGCAACGGCCGTCCCGCCATGCGGCGGGAGAGCATGACGAGGGCGGTGTCCACAGTGGCGATCAGGGTGGCCAACCACACGCCGAGGAGCCCGGTCGAGCGGTCGGCGTCGGCGTCGGCGTGGAGCACGACCGCCGCCGAGGACAGCGTGAAACCGAGGAAGAGGGAGCCCGCGTCGCCGAGGAATATCCGCGCCGGATGCCAGTTGTGAGCGAGGAATCCCAGGCAGGCTCCGGTCAGGGCCGCCGCCACCGTCCCGAGTCCGTCCGCGCCGCCGGACAGCGCGGAGCCGCACAGGAACCCGCCGCTGATCGCGCACAGCGACGCGGCCGCGCCATCGGTGTTGTCCAGCAGGTTGACGGCGTTGGTGGTGAAGACGATCCACGCCACGGCGAGGGCCGCGTCGATGCCGCCGCAGCCGATGAGCTCGGGACAGCCGCCCGCCGCGACCACCGTCACGGCCGCCGACGTCTCGACGCACAGCCGCAGCCCGGGGCTGAGCGAACGCAGGTCGTCGACGAGGCCGAGCACGGTCACGGCCGCGGCGGTGCCGAGGAGGATCCCCAGCGCCGGGTCGAGCAGACCGCCGACGAGCGCGGTGCCGGCACCGGCGGTGAGCGTGGCCACGGCGACCCCGACGCCGCCGAGGTACGGCGTCGGCGCGGCGTGCGCCTTCCGGCTGTCCGGCCGGTCGGTCAGGTGATGGCGGAGCGCGAGGCGCCGCAGCGGCTCCGTCACCAGCAGAACGATCAGCAGGGCGGCGCCGCCGACGGCCGCTGCCGGCCAGGCGGTCACCGGCCGTCCTCCGCGACTGGCGCCGGGGGAGTGGCCGGACTTCCCCGGCCCAGGACACCCGGCGCGTCCGCCGGCACCATGCCGTCGCGCTGCTCGCGTGCCTCCGCGATGGCGGCCGCCACCACCTCGCCGAGGGAGTGGCGGGGCCGCCATCCGGTCAGCTCGCGCAGCTTCGTGGTGTCGGGCAGTCTGCGTTCCATGTCCTCGAAGCCCGGCCCGTACGCCTCGCCATAGGGCAGGTGTCGCACCGCCGACGCGCTCCCGGCCTGGGCGATCACCCGTTCGGCGAGCTCTCCGACGGAGATCTCCTCCTCTCCGCCGATGTTGAACGTCTCGCCGTTCGCCGCCGGGTTGTCCAGCAGGAGCAGCAGCGCCGCCACCGCGTCGGTCACGTGCACGAAGCAGCGCCGCTGCCGGCCAGTGCCGTGGACGGTCAGGGATTCGCCGGCCACCGCCTGACGGGCGAAACGCGGGACGACCATGCCGTAGGCCGGGCTCTGCCGGGGGCCGACGACGTTGAAAAACCGGACGATGGTTGTCTTCAGGCCCCGCTCACGGTGGTAGAGGTTGGCCAGGACCTCGTCCACGGCCTTCGCGGTGCTGTACGACCACCGGGCAACCGACGGGCTGCCAAGGATGCGATCGGCCATCTCACCGAGCGCGCCGTGTGAATTCTTGCCATAGATTTCCGATGTGCTCGCCACCACAATCCCGCAGCCGTGGCGGTGCGCTGCGTCGATCACGGTCTCGGTGCCTCGGATGTTCGTGATGAACGACGTCAGCGGCTGTTCGATGATCAGTTTGACCCCGACGGCCGCGGCGAGGTGCACCACGGCGTCGCATTCTCGTGTCAACTCGTCCACCAGCGGGGCGTCGAGCACGGAGCCCTGAACGAGCCGGAATCCGCTGTGCTCCATGGCCGACGCCAGGTTCTCCGCTCGCCCGGTGGAGAGATTGTCGAGTACCACCACCCGCCTGCCCGCCGCCAGCAGGCCATCGACGAGATGGGAGCCGATGAACCCGGCCCCTCCCGTGACCAGGTACGTCGTGCAGTAATTCATATAGCCGTCACTCCGTCCTCTAGGGAAACTGTCGAGTCGCCCAATTGTCATACCCAGTGGAGTGATGATCCCTCAGTTATTTCAGATATGCACCCGGTTACTTAGTAAGAGTGAACCTTGGTTTCCGGTCGAGTAGCCCGGCCTTCTCGAGCGCATATAACCGAAGGAAATCAACTGGAGATTGGGGGCATAATATTATTTTCGGAGAGTGAGCCGTTGTGTGTAACGACAGGCGCTGCAGGCAGCAGAAGCTGGTGGTCGTCGGGCAGGGGTATGTCGGGCTTCCCCTGGCCGTACGGGCCGTGGAATCCGGGTTCACCGTCATTGGGCTCGACACCGACGAGTTGCGAGTCAAGCACCTCGAGTCCGGTGATTCTTACGTCGAGGATGTCAGCGACGCACGGCTGGCGGCCGCGCTCGCCACCGGCCGGTATCACCCCACGACGGACTGCGACAAGACCGCCGACTTCGACGTCTGTGCGATCAGCGTGCCGACGCCGCTGCGCGAGGGCGTCCCCGACCTGCGCTACGTCCAGCGCGCGGGCCTGACCATGGCCCCCCACATCACGCCGGGCGCCACCGTGGTCCTGGAGTCGACCACCTACCCGGGCACCACCGAGTGCTTGCTGCGGCGGCTGCTGGAAGACGGCAGCGGCCTGCGGGCCGGCTCCGACTTCCACCTCGGCTACAGCCCTGAACGCATCGACCCCGGCAACACCCGCTGGCGCCTTGAGAACACCCCCAAGGTGGTCGCCGGTATCGATGCCGCCTCGCTGCGCAGCATCGAGCGCTTCTACGCCCACATCGTCGAGCGCACCGTGCCCGTGGCCTCCTGCCGCACCGCCGAGCTGTGCAAGCTGCTGGAGAACACCTTCCGGCACGTCAACATCGCACTGGTCAACGAGCTGGCCATGGTCTCCAGATCGCTGGACGCCGACATCTGGGAGGCCATCGAGGCCGCCGCGACCAAGCCGTTCGGCTTCATGCCCTTCCGCCCCGGCCCCGGTGTGGGAGGGCATTGCCTGCCGATCGACCCCTGCTACCTGTCCTGGCAGGTCAAGCGGCTGCTGCGGCAGGACGTCAGAACCATCCAGCTGGCCAACGAGATCAACGGCACCATGCCCGAACACGTCGTGACGCGGATCGGCCGGGGCCTGAACGCGCGCGGCAAGCCGGTCAACGGCTCCCGCGTCCTGCAACTGGGCCTGGCCTACAAGAAGAACACCGGCGACATCCGCGAGTCGCCGGCCCTCGCGCTGACACGGTCCCTGATCGGGCTCGGCGCCCGGGTGGTCGCCGTGGAACCGCATACCGACCCCGCACTGCTGCCCCAGGACATCACCCGGGTCGAGTTGACCGAGGCCGAGGTCCGCGCGGCCGACGTGGTGGTTGTCGCCACCGACCACGACGCCTTCGACTACGCGCTCGTTGAGCGGGCCGGGGCGTACGTGTTCGACACGCGCAACCGCTGCCGCCGCGGTGAGCGCGTCGAGGTGCTGTAGGGCGTGCCCGGCGTGGCATCGCGGATCCCTCCGGGACGTCCCCCGCGGTCCCGGGTCGCGGGCATCCCGCTCCCGCGGCTGTCGTGGCGGCCCCACCTGGCCGCCTTCGCCTCGCTCACCGCCGCCGGCCAGGCCGAGTCGGTGCTGTCGTTCGTCACCACCGCCACGTTGATCCGGATCGCCGGCCCGGCGGAGGCGGGCCAGGTGTTCTTCGCACAGTCCGTGGCGACGGTCTGGTTCCTGGTGTGGGACCCGCGCATGGAGGACGCGATGCAGCACTTCGTCCCCGCCGCGCAGCGGGGCGGCCCGGGCCGGGGTACCCGGCTCTACCACCGGCTGCTGCGCGTGGACGTCGCGACGGGCGCGGTGGCCACGGCTGTCGGCGTGGCGGCCGCGATCACCGTCACCGCCGCCGGGTTGCTCCCCGGGGATCAGGGCACGTTCCTCGTGCTGGCGGTGCTGGCGGCGGGCATGGCCACCCCCTCGGGCAGTGCGTCGGCCGGCTACGCCCTCGCCGACCGGCTGTCGCGGCTCGGCCGGATACGCGTGGCGCTGGCCCTGGCAGGGTGCGCGGTGACGCTGGTGGCGGTGCTGGCCGCCGGGCCGGTCGGCTACCTGGCGGCGGGCGCGGTCTCGGGGCTGGCGGCCACGACGCTGCTCACCGCCGACGCCTGCCGCCACGTGCGCCGGGCCTGCGGCGTTCCCCGCGGCGGGGGAGGCGACGGAGGGCACGACGCCCGGCTGCCCGCGGGCCTGGTCCCCTTCGTGGTGAAGAGCTCGGCCACCGCGTCGGTGGCCGTGGCCGCCGAGAACGGCATCGCGCTGCTGGCCGGGCTGCTCGGCGGACCCACCCTCGTGACATACCTCAAGGTTGTCGCCGCCCCGGGCCGCCTCCTCGCCAGTGTCGTCAACCCCGTGTCCGCACAACTTCACCCGCGCCTGGCGCGGGCACGCGCCCGTGGCCACGGCGCGGCGGTGACGCGCGACGCGCTCCGCTCCAGCGCGCTGACGTCCGCCGTGGGCGTGGCCGGCGTGGCGCTCGCGGTCCCCTTGTCCAGCCCGGTGCTCGGTCTCGTCTACGGCCCGGCGTACGCGGCGCTGGCCACGCCCGCCGTGGTGCTGCTGGCCGCGGCCGCGCTGCGGGGCGTGGTCGTGTGGGCGAAGGTGCTGCCGGCGGCGATGGGCCGTCCCGGGGTCCGGCTGGCCTTCGTGACGGCCGAGGGCCTGGGCTCGCTGGGCCTGCTGGTGGCCGCGACCCGGATCTGGTCCGGCGCCTCGGCCGCGACGGCCGCCTTCGCCTGGGGCTTGCTGTGCCTGGTGGCCCTCAGCACCGTCGGCTGGTTCGCCGCCCTGCGGTCTCTCGTCAGGGCGATGCTCCCGCCGAGCGCGCCGGCGGAGCCGAGCGGCGACCGGTCGACGGCGGATGCCGCTCCTTGAGCGGCCCGTCCCCGGGCGGCGCGTCGTCTGTCCCGCCGAGGCCCAGGCCGGCGTAGACGAAGAACAGCAGCGTCAGCATGGAACCGGCGAAGAACGTCAACTCCGAGAGGGACATGGCGAGCACGGCGACCGTGAACAGCAGCGGGGCGCCGCGGGGGGCGGCGAGCAGCGGGCGCAGCAGCGCGGCCAGAAACAGCGTCAGCAGGAGGAGGCCCGGGACTCCCGTGAAGGCGAAGACGCTGACGAACAGGTTGTAGGGCCTGACCTCCTCGGGAGTGTCCGACAGGTGCTGCCTGAGGTGCTCCATGGACGAGACCTCCCCCCAGCCGCTCCCGAAGACGGGGTTGGCCAAGCCGTCGCGGATCCCGTTGCCGATGCTGTGTACCCGGTAGCCGATGCTGTCCTCGTTGAGTCCGAACCGCCGGGAGACCCAGTCGACGATCGTGAACCCCAGCACCGCCATGCCCAGGAGGAGGGTGACGAGCCGGACCAGCGACGGCCTCGGCAGCCGCCAGACGACGAGCACGACGAGCACGGCGAACCACACGCCGCGAGTCTGGGTCAGGAAGATCCCGCCCAACAGGGCCGCGGCGACGACCCAGCGGCCGGTGAACCGGAGTTCGCCGGTGAGCAGAGGACACAGCGCGGCCAGCAACAGCGCGCCGGTCTGCGCCGGATCGCCGATGTCCAGGCCCACCAGGCGGGTCTGTCCCTGAAGCACGCCGCCGGCGAGGTTGACCAGGGCGTAGCAGAGGACGACGCCGTAGACTGCCCGCCGCTGGACGGCCCCGCCGCGCGACAGCGCCAGGAACACCGCGGCGTAGACGCCGATCCGCAGCAGCGGCGTGACGGAGACCCCGGCGATGACCGTGGCCAGGAAGGACCAGCCCAGGAAGAGCGCCAGGGACGGGCCGACGAGCCGGCGCGCCGCCGCCTGGCGCGGCAGCGCCGGCGCACGCACCAGATACACCAGCAGCAGCAGGTCGCTGGCGAGCAGCGGCCCCGCCACCGGGGCCGCGAGCGCGGCGGTGCCCAGCCCGTGAACCGTCACGATGGCCGCCATCAGCAGCACGCCAGGCGGCAGCAGCAGAGCGGCGACGGCCGCGACCGCCCCGACCAGGGGTACCACCCCCCACCCCGCGTCACCCCCCGCCTGGGCTGCCCCGGAATCCGGCGACGCGAGCAGGCCGGCGACGAGATCACTGTGCGCGGCGAGGCTGTACGTGAGCAGCAGCAGGGCTGCCGCCACGCCCGCCAGTGGCAGGGCGACATCCCGGGACGGGCTCCGCATCACATGACGTCGCATGACACCTCCGCCTGCGCTCCCGACGACGGCCGCGCCCAGTCTGCCGCGCCGCGCGCATGGAAGGGGCCGGCAAGCGGGTTGGATACGCCTTTCGGGTGAATCAGGCCTATCGGGCCCCATGTGGCTCCGTAGCGTGTCAACCTGACTACAAGGGGCGACATTGATCGCGACTCCGGGCGGGAGCCTGGCATGGACGGCAGGGCGGAATCGGCCGCGTCTCACCCACAGCGGCAGCTGCTGCGGCTGGAGCAGGTGGCGCACCATCTACTTCCCGAGCTCGTCGAGGTGGAACGGCGGGCCCACCAGGCCAGCAGCCACTACGACGACGAGCCGTGGCAGGCGGAGAACTTCACCCGCCCGCTGCCCGGCAAGGCGGAGCTGAGCCTCGTCGCCCTGGTCTCGGGCAGGCCGGTCGGCTTCCTCATCGCCGCCCGGCAGTGGCACGGGGCGCACATCCACCGGCTGGCCACCGACCCCGTCCACTGGGGCACCGGCATCGCCTCCCAGATGCTCGACCGCCTCCTCGCCGGGATCTCCGGGTCCGTAACCCTCGTCTGCGACCCCCGCAACAATCCGGCGCTCTCGCTCTACGCACGCGCGGGATTCGGCGTCACCGGCAGCACGTCGGCCGGGAAGGTCGCGCTGGCGGGCCCGGGCCGGGCCGGTGCCGCCCAGGACCACGGCAGAAGCTGAGAGGACATCACGATGCTCTGCAGTAACCCGACATTCGAACGAAGCCTTTTCGTCGGGGCGCACCTCGACGACATCGAGCTCGCGGCCGCGGGCACCGCCGCCCGGCTGGTCCGGGCCGGGGCGCTGGTGCGCTTCCTGGTGATGAGCACCTCCGCGTACACCGCCTACGACGGCAGCCGCTGCCGCGAAGCCGACGTGGCGGTGGCGGAGGGGAAGGAGGCCGCCACGACACTGGGCGTGAAGGAGCTCGACATCCTGCGGTTCCCGGCCAAGGACGTGGAGAACCACTCGACCGTGGTGGAGGCCATCAACAAGGTCGTCGACGACTTCAGGCCCACCATGGTCTTCACGCACTGGCCGTTCGACACGCACCGGTCCCACGCCAACACCGCGCTCGCCACCATCGCCGCCGGCAGGTACTACAACTCCATCGTCATGTACGAGCCGATCACGCCCGCCGGGCGCAGCTACGTCGGCTTCCGTCCCCAGCTGTACGTCAACATCGACGACACCGTTGAGCTGAAGCTCCGGGCGCTGCGCCAGCACCAGTCGGAGTATGAGAAGTACGGCGGGGAGAAGTGGATCGAGGGCGTCGAGGCCCGCTCCCGCTACCGGGGCTACGAGATGGGCGCCCGGTACGGCGAGGCGTTCGAGATCTCCCGCATGGAAGCCCTGATGTGACGGCGTGACAGCGATGAGAGTCACCATTCACCAGCCCGAGCACCTGCCGTGGCTCGGCCTCCTCGCCAAGGTGGCCGCCTCCGAGCTGTGGATCGTGCTCGACTCGGTCCCCTACCGGAAGAACTACGTCCAGAACCGCAACCGGGTCCTGCTCGACGGGCGTCCCACCTGGCTCACCGTTCCCGTGTCCGCACCTCTCGGCACGCCCATCCACGAGGTGCGGATCTGCGAGGTGCCACACTGGCGGCGGCGCTACCGGGGACGGCTGGCCCAGGCACTGGCCGCCACCCCGGGCGCGACGCGCATCGGCCCCGTGCTGGAGCTGCTCGACGCCGCGCCCCCCGGCGGCCGTCTGGCCGATCTCAACCTCGGCCTCGCCGCCTGGCTGCTCGGCCAGTTCGACGTCAAGGTGCCCCGGGTGCGCGCCTCCGCGCTCCGGGTGGCCGGGACCCGAAGCGAGCTGCTGGTCAACCTGTGCCGGGAGGTGGGCGCCGACGAGTACCTCTCGGGGCCTTCCGGACGGGAGTACCTGAACCTGCCCGCCTTCGCCGAGCAGGGCATCGCCGTGAGGTTCTTCGACTTCGACCACCCCGCGTACGACCAGGGCGACGCGCCGTTCGTCCCCCGCCTCTCGGCGGTCGACGCCTGGGCACGGCTGGAAGCGCCCGAGCTGCCGCCGCTGCTGTCCCGCTATCGGCTCAGCCCCGCATGACCGCTCAGCGGCCTGCGCGCGGCCTCACCGTCGTGACGTTCTCCGGCACCAGGCAGCCGAACGTCACCGTCTCCAAAGACTTCCTCACCTGGGAGGCGCTGGGCGATCAGCTCGGCCGGGCTCACTGCGTCTGGGCGGGCCCGTCGCTGGACCTGTGGCGCGGATCACTGCACGTCGTCAGGCGGCCACGCCGGCCCGGCGCGCGCTCGCTGGCGTGGGTGGCCGGGGCGGCCAGGACCGGTACACGCCTGGCGCGTGCCGCCGCCCGCCGGGGCGAGGTCGTCGTGCTCAACGGCGCCGAGCCGTGGGGGTGGCTCGCCGCGTGGCTCGTCTCGCGCCGCGTCAGGCTCCCCTGGCTGATGGACGTGCACGGCGACTACCTCGGGCTGCCCGCCGCCTCGCTGGGGCGCTGGCGCCGGGCGGTGCTGCGCAGGGGCGTCGTGGCGTCCGCCCGGCGCAGCACCGCCCGCCGCGTCGTCGCACGGTCGATCGCCGACGCGCTGGAGCGGCACGGCATATCCTCCGTCCTGATCCCCTCCCGGCTGCTTCCCGTCTGGGAACAACCCCTGCCGCGCGCCCGCCCGCCGCTGGCCGACCCGTCCGCTCCCCGGCTGCTGGCGGTGGGCCGGCTTCACCCGTCGAAGGGCTACGACCTGCTGCTCGCCGCCGTCGCCGAGCTGGTCACGACGCTGCCCGGCCTGCGGCTGCGCATCGTGGGCGACGGGCCGCTCCGGGGCGCCCTCGCGGAGCGGGCGCACCGTCTCGGGCTCGGCGACCATGTGGCGTTCCCCGGCGAGCGGGACGTGGCGGGGGTGCGCGAGGAGATGGCCGGCGCGGACATCTTCGTCATCTCCTCGCGGGACGAGGGGATGCCGCGCACCCTGATGGAGGCCGCGGCCTCCGGCCTTCCCGTCATCGCCACCTCGGTGGGCGGCATCCCGGCGGCCACCGAGGGCTGGGAGAGCGTGACCCTGGTCGATCCCGAGCCGGCGGCCATCGCGGCGGGCGTGCGCCGCGTCGTCGGCGCCCCGCACAGCGCCGGGCAGTTGGCGGCGGTGCGCCAACGCGCCCTCGCGACATACGGCTTCGAGACCAACATCGCCACGCTGGCCACTCTCTTCCGCTCCGTGGCCGGTGCACCGCCCGATCCGGGCTGAACAGCCTAAGGAGGCTTGTGTCCTGATGTACGGGGAAACATCAGGACATGAGGGAAATCACCATGAGGCGGGCGGCGATGCTCCGCCGATGGGTCAGGCAGGCAGGCGTAAGGCCGGTCGCCTCCGTGCTGAGCGGACATCTGGCGATGCGTGCGCTGGGAGCGGGCATCCGGCGGTGCACGCCTCCGGGCATCGCGGACTTCACCCGCTCCGGCGGCCGCCTGGCCACGTCGGCGGCCGCGTTCCTGGAGAGCCTGGGATGGCAGCCGAGTCAGGTCGCCGAGGTGCTCGGCGAATACCCGGAGGTCGCCGAGCACCTGGCCGCCCGCTACGCCGAGACGGAGCTCCACTACCCGAGGACCCACGGCGTCGAGGCCGAGACCAGCGCCGCGCTGTACGGTCTCGGCAGGCTGCTGCGGCCGGGATCCGTCGTGGAGACCGGGGTTGCCGACGGCCGCTCCTCCTGGCTGCTGCTCTCCGCCCTGGAACGCAACGGGACAGGCGTGCTGCACAGCTTCGACATCAACGCCACCGCCGGCCGTCTGGTGGGCCGGCACCCCCGGTGGCGACTGAAGATCCTCAGCGCCACGTCTCCCGAAACCTCCCTGAGCCGGGCGCTGGCACGCATCGGGCGGATCGACCTGTTCTTCCACGACAGTGATCACATGTACCTACCGCAGCTGTTCGAGTACGGCCAGGCATGGCCCCGGATGACCCCGGGCGGGGTTCTCGCGAGCGACGACGTGAACTGCAGCAGGGCGTTCCTCGACTTCTGCGGGGTCAAGGGCCAGCGCCCCGGGTTCCTCTTCGACTCCAGGAAGATCACCGGTGCGGTGCGCCTGGCGGCGGCGCCCCGGCCGTGCGCCGAGCAGCCGCAGCCGGTGGGGTAGGCCGATGGGACGGATGGCCGGGGACCAGCGGGCGGCGCGGCCTCGGCTGGTCTACGTCGTGCCTCACCTGTCGGAAACGGAATCGGAGCATTTCGCGCACATACCGGCCCTGCTCGCCGCACTCGGCGAGCGGGTCGACGTTGCGGCAGCCGTCGAACGGGGGACGCCCCCCGCCCGGCTGCCCGGCGTGCGCCTCCTGCTGCGCGTGCCCGGCCGGGGCCGGCTCGGCCGGGTGCTGGGCACGGCTCTCACGATCCACCGCTGCGCCCGCGCGGGCTATCGCACGTACTTCCTGCGCTACTCCACACTGTTCGTGATCGCCCTTATTCTCACCCGCCCCCTCTACCGCCACCGCATCCTGTTGTGGCGCAGCGGGCTGCCCGACGTGCGGGAGCCGGAGCAGCGCAAGACCCTCGGGGACCGGGCCCGCGACGCCGTCAACCGCGCGACGGCACGGCTGGTGCATTGCCTGGTGACGGGGCCGGAGACGATGGTGCCCCGCATGGCCGGGCTCTGGGGGGTGCCACGTCACCGGATGCGGCTGCTCTACAACGACGTGGACGCCAGGCGCTTCACCCCGCTGGACGAGGCGGAGCGGGCCAGGGTCCGCGCGCGGCTGGGGTGGGACGAGGAGGAGTTCGTCATGCTCTTCGTCCACCGGCTGTCGTACCGCAAGGGCGTCCGCCTGCTCACGCCGCTGCTCGGCGCGGTCCGCTCGGCCGTCGAGGACGGAGTGGACGGGGCGGACGGGGCGTCCCGCACGCGCGTCCGGCTCGCCGTCGCCGGGGACGGCCCGGAGCGCGCCCGTCTGGCGCGTGAGGCCGCCGATCCCGCGCTGGGCGGGCGGATGCGGCTGCTGGGTGCGGTGCCCAACCGGGACCTGCCCGAGCTGTATGCGGCGGCGGACTGCGTGGTCATGCCGAGCTACGAGGAGGGCTTTCCGCGCGTGCTGCTGGAGGCAATGGCCTCGGCCACCCCCGTGGTGACGACGAACGCGGGCGGATCGGCCGACGTGGTCGGCGCCGGCTACCCGTATGTCGCGCCCGTCGGCGACCTGGACACTCTCGTGGCGCACGTGCGCGCCGTGGCGGCCACACCGCCCGCCGAGCGGCGGGCGCTGGGGCTGCGACTGCGGGAGCGGGCGGAGCGCGAGTTCTCCCCCGAGCGCGTCGCCGCGATGCTCCACGCCCTGCTGTGACGGCCGGACCCGGCACCGGTCCGTGGCCCCGGCCGTCCTGGAGCGCCCTACCCGGTCCTGGATGACAGCCAGGCCCACTGGCGTTCGACGCCCTCTCGCAGGGCTACCGAGGGCCGGTAGGCGAGCAGCTTGCGGGCCTTGGAGAGGTCGGCGGCGGTGGTCCGCACGTCGCCCGCCTGCTCCTCGTCGGCCCGCACCGGGACCTCCTTCCCGGTGATGTCGGCGACGTGCCGCAGCACCTGGCGCACCGTCACACTGTCGCCGCCGCCGACGTTGACCGCCTCGGCGGTGGCGGGCGCGACGGCGGCCGCGATGGTCGCCTCGACGGCGTCGGTCACGAAGGTGAAGTCACGGCGCTGCCGTCCGTCCCCGTACAGCACCAGCGGCTGCCCGGTGAGCACCGCGCGGAGCATGCGGCCGATGGCCATGTCCGGCCGCTGCCGGGGGCCGTAGACGGTGAAGTAGCGCAGTGCGACCACGCTCGTGGTGCTCCCGGGCGCCAGCGCGTAGGCGAGCGCGAGCCGCTCCGCGGCGAGCTTGGTGACGCCGTACGGCGACCTCGGCGCCGTGACGCCGTCCTCGCGCAGCGGGCCGGTCCCGGCGGTGTCGCCGTAGACGCTGGAGGAGGAGGCGAGGACCAGGCGGGGCACGCCGAGCGACTGGCCGGATTCCATCAGCCGCTGCGTGGCCAGCACGTTGCAGGCCAGGTACTCGCGGAAGGCGTCTCCCCACGACGGCCGGACGCCGGGAACGCCGGCGAGGTGGAAGACGGCGTCCGCGCCCTCCAGCCACCGCTTCAGCTCGTCGGTGACCAGGTCGCCCGCGACCAGCCGGAAGGCGGGCTCGCTCAGCGCGTCGCGGAGATTCTCCGCCGCCGTGTCGTCGTTCTGGGGGGAGCGCCGGTCGATGCCGAGGACGGTGACCCCGCGCCGTAGCAGCGCGTCCACCAGATGGGAGCCGATGAAGCCGGCGGCACCGGTGACGACCGCGCGTTCGATGCGATGTGGGGGGGTTGTCGTACTCATCGCTCAGTTCCTTTCGTCACACGTGCCCCCCGGTCTGGAGTCGGTGCCGCACCCAGTCCATGCGGCGCCGCGAGACGGCCAGCACGTCGGGTCCCTGAGCGGAGGGGCGGGACGTCGGCGTCAGCTCGTTGCGGTCCGGGTCGTAGAGCGCCAGGTCGTAGCCCTGGTCGTCGAGCCATCGGAGGAGGAGTGCGCGGGAGGATCCGTAGCGGCCGAGGAACCGGTCCACGAGTTCCACCATCCACACCGCCGGCTCCCCGCGCGTCATCAGCCGGGTGGCGCCGAGGAGGGCCTGGTGCTCGGCGCCTTCCACGTCGAGCTTTCCCATGGCGAACGGCCGCTCGGGCAGCACGTCGTCGAGCCGCCGCACGATCACCTCCGGGCCGGCGGCCTCGTCAGCCTCGGTCCGGATGCGGGAGCCGACGCCGTTGAGCACGAACGGCACCCGGCCCGGCTCCGCGCCGATGGCCACGTCGTGGACGGTGACCCAGTCCAGCCGGCTCGCCCGGACGTTCTCCCGGAGGCGGTCCAGGTAGGCCGGGACCGGCTCGAACGCGTGCACTGCCCCGGTGGGGCCCACGAGTTTGGCCGCCAGCAGGGTGAACATGCCCTCGTTGGCGCCGCCGTCGATGAAGCCGTCCCCCGGGCGGAGGAAGCGCTCCATGAAGGTCATCTCCTCGTAGTCCGGCAGCCCGCCGAAGTAGAGGAACCGGCCCACCTGGGAGCTGTCGGGGTAGGCGCGGAACGGCATGCCGTCGTACACACTCAGGTCGAACGGCCGCCCGATGAGCCGCTTGTACGCCTGCCAGCCGGTCATGGCGGCCAGGGCGCGGACCCGGCGCCCGCGGTTGGCGGGGTGGTCCCAGATCATCTTGATCACGCCGGCGACGGTGGTGGGCACTTGCCGGTTCCTTTCCCGGATTCGACGGGGCGGGGTACGCGTGGGCGGCCCGCGGCCAGCTCCTTGTAGAGGTCCTCGAACCACACGGCGGTCGAGGCCATGTCGACCACGACGGCGTCCTCACGGGCCCCTGCCCGCAGCCTGCGGTGGGTCTCCGGGCTCATCGCCGCCAGAATCCCGGCGGCCAGGGCCTCGGCCGACTCCGGCTCGGTGAGGATGCCGTTGTGCCCGTGGCGCACCAGGTCGGGCACGCCGCCCACGGCGGTGCACACCACCGGCACCCCCGCCGCGAGCGCCTCCATGATCACCACGGGCAGCGCCTCGTGGTGCGAGCTGAGGACCACCAGGTCGGCACAGGCCGCGAGTCGCCTGGCGTTCGGCACCTGGCCGAGGATGCGGACCCACTCGCCCAGCCCGCGGCGCGCGACCTCTCGGGCAACCCCGGCGCGCAACTCGCCCTCGCCGGCCAGCAGGAACAGCGCGTCGGGCCGTCGGCGCACCACCCGGTCGGCGGCTCTCACCAGCAGTGTGTGGTTCTTGATCCAGGTGAAGTTGGCGACGCAGACCACGACGAACGCCCCATCAGGCACCCCGAAGTCCGCGCGGGTGGCGGCCGCCCGTTCCGCCCAGTGCCGCTGCTCGGCGAGGTCGACGCCGTGCACCCTGCTGACGAGGTGCCGGGCGCCGCGGGTGGTGGCGGCGCGCGCCACGAGTGGGGAGACGGCCACCGTGACGTCGTCCAGACCGATCGTCAGCCGGTTGAGGAGAGCGGTGGGCCGCCGCAAATGGACGCTGTGCATGGTTGACATCAGCCGGCGCCGGTGCGGCATCAGCCGGACGCAGGGCCGCAGCACGCCGGCCGGCAGCGGTGAGTGGACGTTGACCACGTGGGGTCGCAGCCGTCTCACGGTCGACGCCAGACGCAGGTAGGGGGACGAACCCAGCGCCGGGGACAGGTTGACGACCGGCACACCCGCCTTCCGCAGCCGGTCGGTCAATACGCGGGTGCGGGCGCGCAGGCACACCACCGTGTACGACACGCCGTCCTGCGGGGCAAGGCCGAGCCGTTCGGCCAGCAGCACCTCCGCACCGCCCACGTCGAGGGTCTTGATGACCTCGCAGACCCGCACGCCCGAGACCGCCCCTGCGATTCCGCACATCGAAACTCCCCTTCGCATGTGCCGCAGGGAGCGTGCCCCGAAAGTTCACCCATCATATCCATTTATCGACTAAACAATGCTTTCGGGTGAACGATGGTCAGAACTGACCACCCGGCCCGCGTCACCAGGGATAGTGCGGTGGTATGAGAATCGCGCGGGTGAGCTATCGAATTCCCCCCGAGCCCGGTGGAATGGAGCGCCACGTCGAGTGCCTGACGCGCGAGCAGGTCGCCGCCGGGCACCAGGTGTCGCTGGCGTTCCGGCACGGGGCATGCGTGCCGGACGGCGCGGCACCGATTCCGACGCGGCCGTGCGCCGCGTCCCGCGTGCCGGCCGTGGTGTCCGACAGGCTGGCCTTCGCCGCGCAGGTGGCCCGGGCCCTGCGCGGCGTTCCGGGCGGCCCTCGCGGTGTGGACCTGGTGCACCTGCACGGCGACCACGTCGAGGCCCTCGTGCTGGGACCGGCGTGCCGGCGTCTGGGCGTGCCCCTGATCGTCACCGTCCACGCGACACTCAGCGAACGCCACCGCCGGTTGGCCCGGCACGCGTTCCGGCACGTGGCGGGGTTCGTCGCACTGGGCGAGGCGACCGCCGCCGACCTGAGGGCCCGGGGCGTGGAGGCGCGGCGCATCCTCGCGATGTCCAGCGGACTCGAGCTTTCCCGGATGCCGCCGCCCTCTCCAGCCTCCGCCCGCGAGCCCGGCCTGATCGTCAGCGTCGGCGCCCTCAACCCGATGAAGGACCACGGTCTGCTGATCGAGGCGTTCCACCGGCTGGCCCGAGACCGCCGCGGACTTCGCCTGGTGATCGCGGGCGACGGCCCGGAACGCGACCGGCTCGGACGGCTGGCGGCGGCAGGCCCCGGGGTCAAGCTGGCCGGCGCGCTGCCGCGGGAAGAGGTCTACGACCTCCTCGGGAGGGCCCAGGTCTTCGTGCTTGCCTCCCGCAGGCTCGCCGGGAAGGGCGAGGGCGTGCCCACCGCCGCGCTGGAGGCACTCGCCCTCGGCACGCCGGTCATCGTCTCATCCCACGCCACACTCGACCCGGTCGTCACCAACCCGAATGCCTACCGCGTCTTCGCGTCCGGATCGGCGGACAGCCTGGTGGCGGCTGTGGCCACGGTGCTTGACGACGCCTCCGCGCGAGAGCGGATGGGAACGCTGGGCAGACAGGCGGCCGAAGCGCTGGACTGGCCGGTGGTGGCCCGCCGCGTGGAGGAGTGGTACGCGACGACGCTTCGCAGGGTGGCCCGTAGAGACCGCGGCAGCGGAGGACGTCGCGGCGCCTTATGCGCCGCGTTGTCTTCGACCCACCCTGCCGCCTCCGAGCCTGCACCAACGTCCCCCGAAAGGGGGAATGCTCGACGCAAGGGTGACGTGATAGTGTACTTCGCCTGTCCCGGGGCAGGAGTTACGGATGAGTGGTCACCCACGGCGAGAATATCGAGAGGTATGCCACGGCGCGTAGCCTGCCTCGCTGCGAATGAACTTTATGCGTCCCTGCGCGCAACGAGCGCCGCGCGCGAAGAACCGGGAAAGGGAAATCTCCGAGCGCCCCTGATGCGCAATAAGGAAAGCTGGTCGCGATAGCGTGCGGCGTATCCGGATCAATTAAGCGTCGTTGATAGGGTGTGACCGAAGAGAGCAGAAGCAGGGAGATGTCCGCTTCTGGTGAGGATGCGGAGGCTTCCCTTTTGCGAACGCTGTTGCGATCTCCTGGACATGCTGCTTACCTCTGAGGCGGCTCGGGAGAGGAATTAGACCGGCGCTTGACACGGACAGGGATCTCTCGAGACTAGTGGCTCATTCGTCTCGGCATATTTCCATCAAGGGGAAGCTGTTTGTCTTTCAATTGAATGCAGGAGCGTTCGGCGCTGCCCCTGGGCGCCGCATGCCCCGCGCCGGCGTGGTGCCGGCCGGGTTGCCAGGGCATGTAGCCACCCGGGGGAGGCGCCCGACGCGTAGAGCGGCAGCTGCTCCCCGATGTGGAGTACGGCGCACTCTTCTCCGTCGTCGGTTGTCCAGCGGTGGATCTGAATCTCCCTGGATCGCCGCCCGCACTCAGCTCGGTGTGGATGGGATGGGTCACGGCGATTCGTCCCCCTCTCGGCCCGCGCCGGGGACCCTCTCATGTGCGGCCCTGTTGGCCTGTCGGGTAGGGCTAAGCCGATGCAAGGACCGCTCCATTCGCTTCGGTTGTGAGTGGGCTGGGGCCGCCCCGCGCCTGCCAGTACGGGGCGGCCCCATCGGTGTGGGGTTCACTAGATGTCAGGAGCCGCGGCGAGATGACGCCGCTCGAAGGCGCAGGGCCCGCTCGTCCGGACGCATTTCACGCTCAATGGGCTACTGATCGCGCTTGCATGCGAACTTCCTTTACTCTTACTTTTGAGTGCATCGATGTTGGCGGACTGTCGTTGATTCGGTGCCGCGAGCGGCCTGTCTCTGGGCACATCCACCCTCCGGCTCACCGGGGGAGAACCGATGGCTCAACGCACGCCCCTGCTCTCGCCGCACCGAGCAGTGCGGCAGTCCATGTGTGCGAGGAGAGACGCATGGCCTACGGGGAGTGGCGCAAGACGCGCAATGGTAGGTAATACCGAGGGCGCTACCCACGGCCGCACGGCAATCTGGACTCGGTTAAGGATGAACACGGCCAAGTCGTCCGGTTCAGGAGCAGGCGGAAGGCTGAGAAGGCTGCGCGCGACACCGAACGGGACGAAGAGGCCAAGGCGGAGCAGAACCAGTGGGTTCCTCCGGAGCGCGGTCGGATCACCCTGCGCGAGTACGTGTACGGCGTCGAGGACGATGAGGGATGGTTCGGGGCGCTGGATCTCGTCCCGTCCAGTATTGAGGACTAGCAGCCTCCCTGACGCACATCCTCCCGCGCTTCGGCGACACGGCCATCGGCGACATCCAGGCGAAGGCGATCGATGCGTGGGAGCGCCGAGAGCGGGAGACTGGCGCGGTCAGCTCCGTCATGGGCTACCGGAAGATCCTGCACCTCATCCTCGAGGACGCCGTCGAGGAAGGTACCCGGGCCGGCAACCCGGCAAAAGCGCCGCAATCGCGGGAAGCGGGCCGGCCGTTCGTCGTCACGTGGACCGGAGAAGAAGATCACCGACTCGTTGGGCAGCCTGCTGCTGGCCGAGCGGGCAGCGCTCCTTGCCGGACGGGATGATGAGTTCGTCGCGACGGTGACCATCGGCTACACCGGCATGCGGTGGGGCGAGATCGTCGGCCTCGCCCCGAAGTTCGTCCGGGAGGAAGTGGTTCGTGTCGAGCAGCAGCTGACGAGCTGAACTCCGGGACCCTGGCCCTTTGCCCGCCGAAGGACGACTCCTACCGCTATATCGACGCCCCGAGGTGGTTAACGGGTCTGCTCGCCGACCAGACCGCGCGTGCCACCGGGCCGTGCCCCTGCCATGGCCATCCGTTCGTGTTCCGTGGCTGGGGCAGCGGGCGGAAGGGCTCCCGGTCAGGGCCGACGCTGGCCGACGTCGCCCGGGAGGCCAGCGTGTCCACGGCAACCGTCTCCAACGTCCTCAACCGGCCGGAGCGGGTCACCGAGCGCACGAGGGCGCGCGTGGAGAAGGCAGTCGCCGAGATTGGGTTCGTGCGTGGCGGCAAGGTGGTGGAGCAGGCGGCGCACTGGCGCCGCTCCGGCTACGCGACGTGGATCTTCACTCCGGCCGCGACCGGATGGTACCCGCCGAAGGCACCGCACCCTCGGCATCCGGTGCCGATCATCGCGGAGCCGTGGCCCGGTGTGCCTGCGCGCGGTCGAGGTGCGGCGGCTCGGGCAACGGGGGTCTGGGAGCCGATCCAGGAAGGCCTGACGCGGCACGGGCTACGGCACACCCACCGCACGGTGCTGGAGGAACTCGGCACGCCGAAGGTGCTCGTCGACGAGCGGATGGGGCACATCGACGGGTCGGTGTCCGCTCGGTACGCTCATGTCACGGACAGGATGCGTCTACGGCTCGTCACCGATCTGACGGAGTTGTGGGAGGCGTCGCTGGACGCGAGAGCGGAGAAGTCCCCGCGCTCGCCGGTCCCGACGCTGGACGCCCTGCTCCGGGAGCGGGCCGCAGCAGCCGAGCAGTAGCCAACCAAGATCCACTCCCCATTTCGCTCCCCATTCGTCTCCGGGCATGCTAAGAGCCCCTATCCTGTGGTGGAATAGAGGCTCTGACCTGCTGTTTTCCTGTCGGGACGGCGGGATTTGAACCCACGACCCCCTGACCCCCAGTCAGGTGCGCTACCAAGCTGCGCCACGTCCCGGTGCCGGTTTGGCGTTCGCAACCTTACCTCATCGGGCAGGGTGCGTGCTCAGGGCCTGGTGGTGGGGGTGGGGTCGAGGGAGCGCGGGGGGAGGTGGTCGCCGACGGCGGTGCGGTGCCACCAGGCGCCGGTGGCGCGGCGTTCACGCCAGGTGGTGAAGCGGTAACGGTAGAGGCGGGCGCGTACGTACGCGGGCGGGGCGGTGGGGAAGGGGTTGGTGCGCAGGAGGCGGAGGGTGGCGCGGTCGCCCTCCAGAAGGCGCTGGACCAGGCGGCGCAGCCAGGGGTGGGGGCTGTGCGGGGCCAGGGCTGCGAACCACATCAGCCAGTCCAGGCGGAGGTGGAAGGGCGCGAACTGACGCGGGAGGCGGCGCGGGTCGCCCGGCTTGCCGTGGAATTCGTACGCCTCCCAGCGGGCGTTCTCCCCCGGATCCGGGTCGTCGGTGCCCTCCAGCACCACCTCGTGCCGCAGCCGGGTCATGGTGCCGAAGGCGCCGTAGGTGTTGACCAGGTGGAGCGGGTTGTAGGAGCGGTTCATCTGCTGGGCGGGGGAGAGCAGGTTGCTGACCGGCCAGTAGCTGAGGACCGCGACCACGGCGGTGGCGGCCAGCACCAGTGCCGTGAACCAGCCCGGGGCGTCCGGCTGGCGCGCGGGCGGGTCCGGCAGCAGCGGCATGTGGCGGGCGGCCAGCGCGCCGTCCACGGCGGCGACGGCCAGCAGGATCGTCAGCCAGTTCAGCCAGGCGAAGTTCCCCGAGGCCACCAGCCACAGCTGGGTGACGATGACGAACGCCGCCGCCCAGGTGGCGACGGGCTGGGGGAGGAGGAGCGCGAAGGGCGCGGCGAGCTGGGCCACGTGGCTGGCCGTCGCCTCCACCCGGTGCAGCGGGCGCGGCAGGCGGTGGAACCACCAGCTCAGCGGGCCCGGCATGGGCTGCGTCTCGTGGTGGTAGTACAGGCAGGTCAGCTTCCGCCAGCAGGGATCGCCGCGCCACTTGATCAGCCCGGCGCCCAGCTCCACCCGGAAGACCAGCCACACCATCAGCAGCAGCCCGAGCGTCGGCGGCGCGATCTCGTCGTTGCCGAGGAAGATCGCCAGGAACCCGGCCTCCAGCAGCAGCGACTCCCAGCCGAAGGCGTACCAGATCTGGCCGGTGTTGACGATCGAGAGGTACAGCAGCCACAGCACCAGCCACGGCAGCATCGACGCCCACAGCGGCAGCGCGTCGGCCGCGCCCGCCGCCACCGCGGCGGCCAGCGCGGCGCCGGACCAGGCGACGAGCGTCAGCAGCCCGTCGGAGTAGCCCAGATGGAAGAGGCTGGGCGCCCGGCGGAACGGCACCCGGCGCAGGAAGTCGGGGGCCGGGGTGAGGCCGTGCTCCCCGGCCAGCGCGCGGAACTCGCGCGCCGCCGCCAGGAAGGCGACCAGGTACACCACCGCGAGCCCGCGCTGCAGCACCAGCCGGCTCAGCCACGCGTCGGGGTCGGCGATCCAGTCCATGGGTCCATCCGTACCACCCGTGGGCCCTCGGTGGCAGGCCGATGAAGCGTTGACCAGCGCGGCCGGCAGGACGTAGCTTCCTGCGCGGTAGTCACTTACCCCGGACGAAAGAGGCCCGCGCATGGCGCTGACCGATATGCCGCTGGACGAGCTGCGGAGCTACCGCCCCGAGGTGCAGGAGCCGGGCGACTTCGACGACTTCTGGTCCAAGACCCTCGACGCGGCGCGCGCCGCCACGGACGCGCCCGCCGAGTACCGGCCGGTGGCCGACTCCCCGCTGACCGCGGTGGACGTCTTCGACGTGCGCTTCCCGGGGTGGGGCGGGCAGCCCATAGCCGGCTGGCTGCTGCTGCCGCGCGGCGGGACGCGGCCGCTGCCGGCCGTGGTCAGCTACATCGGGTACAGCGGCGGCCGGGGCCTGCACATCGAGCACCTGCTGTGGAGTGCGGCCGGGTACGCCCACCTCGTCGTCGACACCCGGGGCCAGGGCCACGACACCCCCGACCCCGACCCGGTGCCGAGCCCGCAGTGGGTCGGCGGCTTCATGACCCGGGGCATCACCGACCCCGCGCACTACTACTACCGGCGGCTGATGACCGACTGCGTGCGGGCGGTGGACGCGCTGCGCCTGCACCCGGCCGTGGACCCGGAGCGGGTGATCGTCGCCGGCGGCAGCCAGGGCGGCGGGCTGGCGCTGGCCGCCGCGGGCCTGGCGGGCGACGCGGTGGCGGCGGCCCTGGTCGACGTGCCGTTCCTGTGCCACTACCGGCGGGCGAGCGAGATCGCCGGCGACGGCCCCTACCCGGAGATCGTCAACTACCTCGGCATCCACCAGCGCGTCGACCCCGCCGTCGTCTTCGCCACCCTCGACTACTTCGACGGCGTCCACTTCGCCTCCCGGGCCACCGCCCCCACGCTGTTCAGCGTCGGCCTGATGGACCCGATCTGCCCCCCGTCCACGGTCTACGCCGCCTACAACCGGTACGCCGGGGAGAAGGACATCTCGGTGTGGCACTACGGGGACCACGCCGGCGGCCGGGGCTCCCAGCCGCAGGAGCAGCTGCGCTGGCTGGCCGGGCGCGGGCTGGCGCCCGAGCGCGCGTGACGCAGGCGTAACGCCGCGCGCCCGGCGCCACGCCGCGCCCGGCGCCGGGAATCCCGGAGCCCGCGCGCTGTTGAACCAGGCGTGGACACAGGGGATGCGAACGACGTCGAACGGCTGCGCTCGGTGCGCTGGTCGGTCCTGGACCGGGCGCTGGTCCGCCGCGGTCAGAGCCCGGCCGAGGCTCTGCGGGAGACCGCGGCCTTCGCCCGCCAGGCCGAGGATCTCGGCTTCCACCGGTTCTGGGTCGCCGAGCACCACGGCGTGCCCGGCGTCGCCGGCTCGGCGCCGACGGTGCTGGCCGCCGCCGTCGCCTCGGCGACCTCCCGGATCCGGGTCGGCACCGGCGGCGTGATGCTGCCCAACCACCGGCCGCTGGTCGTCGCCGAGCAGTTCGGGGTGCTGGAGTCGCTCTTCCCCGGCCGCGTCGACATGGGGCTGGGCCGCTCGGTCGGGTTCACCGGGGCGGTGCGGCGCGCGCTGGGGGCGGAGAAGGAGGCCGCCGAGCGCTTCGGCGAGCAGCTGGCCGAGCTGCTGGGCTACTTCGGCGACGGCGGGAGCGGAGCGAGCGGCGAGGGCGGCGAGGCCGGCGTGACGGCGGTGCCCTCGCGCGGGCTGCGGGTGCCGGCGTTCGTGCTCGCCGTGGGCGCGGGCGCGGAGATCGCCGCCGTGCACGGGCTGCCGCTGGTGATGGCCAGCCTGAGCGACGAGGAGCGGACGCTGGCAGCCGTGGCGGGCTACCGCGAGGCGTTCCGGCCCTCGCCGCACGGCCCCGGCAGGCCGTACGTGAGCGTCGCGGCGAACGTGGCCGTCGCCGCCACCCGCCAGGCCGCGAGCCTGCTGCAGCTCCCCGAGGCCTGGGCCACGGTCGTCTCCCGCACCCGGGGAGTCTTCCCGCCGCTGGAGGCGCCCGAGGAGATCGTGGCGCGCGAGACGCGCATGAGCGAGCGGGAGCGGCGTTATCTCCAGCAGGCCCGCGCCTCGCAGGTGTTCGGCGACGAGGCGGAGGTGGCGGCCCGGCTCGGCCGCCTGATCGGGCGCACCGGCGCCGACGAGGTGCTGGTGACCCTCACCACCCACGGCGCCGCCGCCCGCCTCGGCTCCTACCAGCGGCTGGCCCGCCTCGCGGGCCTGCGGGCGGCCGGGGTCACGCCCCTCACGTCGGCGTGACGCCGCGCGCCAGGCCCATCTCGACCAGGTCCTGGGGCCGCAGCCGCAGCTCCTCGGTGGTGGCGCGGACCGCGTCCGGGCCGCGCCTCAGGATGGCGGCGGCCCGCTCGGGCGCGATCACCGAGTAGTAGCTGTCGGGGGTGACCCACACGCGCCCCGGGGCGGTGAGCGCGACCGCGCCGCCCGAGCCGCCCTCGCCGATGAGCAGGGTCGTCACCGGGATGCGGGAGGCCGCCACGGCCGTGATGGTCTCGGCGATCGCCGCCCCGACGCCCTCGCGCTCGGCGTCGTCGCCGCTGGCGGCGCCCGGGGTGTCCACCAGCGTCAGCACCGGCACCGACAGCCGGTCGGCGAGCTGGATGAGCCGGGTGGCGGCGCGGAACCCGGCGGGCCGCGTCGCGGTGCCGAGCTGCGCGGCGTAGCCGACGGTGCGGCCGACGTGCCGCCCGAAGCCGATGAGCATCCCCGGGTCGGTGCTGGCCAGCGGCTCGCGGACGGAGAAGTACGCCCGCAGGTACGCCTCGGCCCGCGGCCGCTCCGCGGACCTGGCCTGCCGCACCGCGTCCCAGCCGGTGCCGGGCAGCGGGGCGTCCCGCAGCGCGCGGGGCGGCCGCGCGGGCCCGGCGGCCGGGGTGGTCAGCAGCGCCAGCCAGCGCGCCACCGCCTCCCGCAGCTCGCCGCGCGGCACGATGCGGTCGACCTGGCCCACGGCGTACTGCCCCTCGGCGGTGTACGCCGCCGGGTCGGCGCCGGGCGGGCGCACCCGGGAGCCGGCGAAGCCGATCTGCGCCCCGGGCAGCGCCAGCCGGACGTCCGCGCCCGCGCCGAGCGTGCACCAGCCGCCGCCGGTGACCGGCCCGGCCAGCACGGCCAGGTGCGGCAGCCCGGCCGCCCGCAGCCGCACCATCTGCCGGGCGATGCGCTGCAGCTGCGTCAGCGCGTGCATGCCCTCCTGCATCCGGGTGCCGCCGGTGGCGATCGCCGAGACAACGGGCAGCGCCAGGTCCCGGGCGGTGGTGAAGGCGTTCTCGACGCGGTCGCCGGCGGCCTCGCCGATCGAGCCGCCGATGAAGCCGAACTCGAAGGCGACCAGGACGGTTTCGGTCCCGCCGACCCGGCCGACGCCGCAGACCACCGACTCGCTCTCGCCGGTGCGCACCCGGGCACGGGCGCGGGTCTCGTCGTAGCCGCGCCAGCGCAGCGGCCCGCCGGGCGGCGCGCTGCCCGGGGCCGGGGTGCGGTGCGGCAGCTCGGTGAAGTCGTCGGTGAGGGTGGCGATCAGCTCCCGGGCGGGCACGGCGGGCGGGAGCGGGCCCCGTCCGGCGGCGGGGTCCGCCGTCACGCCAGCTCCCGCTTGAGGATCTTGCCCATGGCGTTACGCGGCAGCGCGGGGCGGAAGCGGACCTCGCGCGGACGCTTGTGGGAGGCGAGCAGACGGGCCACGTGCTCGACGACCTCCTCGGCGGAGGGCGGGGCGGCGGCGTCGCGCGGCACCACCCAGGCGATGACGCGCTCGCCGAGGTCCGGGTCGGGCTCGGCGGTGACGGCGGCCTCGGCGATGCCGGGGTGTGCCAGCAGCGCGTTCTCGATCTCGCCGGCGCCGATCTTGTAGCCGCCGGACTTGATGAGGTCGGTGGAGCGGCGGCCGACGATGCGGTAGCGGCCCCGGGGGTCGCGGGTGGCCATGTCGCCGGTGCGGAACCAGCCCCCGGCGGCGGGCTCGCCGTCGAACGCCTCGGCGGTGGCCTCGGGGCGGTTCAGGTACTCGGTGAAGAGGTTGGGCCCGCGCACCTGGATCTCGCCGATGGCCTCCGCGTCGAGGGCCTGGCCGGACGGCAGCTCGGCGCCCGACTCGTCGACCAGCCGCACCTCGACGCCGGGCAGCGGCACGCCGACCGTGCCGGGGAGGGCGTCGAGGTCGTCGGCGCGAACGGAGGTGTTCATCAGCGTCTAGGTCATGCCGTACCGCTCGATGACGCGGCGGCCCGTGGCGGCCAGGATCCGCTCGTGGTCGGGCAGCGGCAGCGGCGCCGAGCCGGAGATCAGCAGCCGGGCCCCGGCCAGCGCGCCGGCCAGCCCGGAGTCGGACTCCGCCGCCTCCGCAAGCCGGTGGTACATCGTCGGCACGCCGAAGAGCATGGTGCCCTCCTTGGCCAGCGCCCCGGCGACGCCCTCGGGGGAGAAACGGCCCAGGTGCCAGGCGGTGCCGCCGCGCCGCAGCGGGCCGAGGATGCCGAGCACCAGGCCGTGGACGTGGAAGAGCGGCAGCGCGTGCACCACGACGTCGTCCTCGGCCCACGCCCAGGCGTCGGCGAGGGCGTCGAGCGTCTCGGCGATGGCGCGGCGGGAGAGCACCACGCCCTTGGGCGGCCCGGTGGTGCCGGAGGTGTAGACGATCAGCGCCGGGCGCTCGTCGGCGACCGCCCGGGCGGCATCCTCGGCATCGGCATCGGCATCGGCATCGGCATCGGCATCGGCGTCGGCGGTGTCGGCGGCGGTGGGCGGGGGCCACGCCCCGGGGCGGGGGGCGAGCCGGGGCAGCGCGGCCAGGGCGCCGGGGAGCTCGACGCCGGGCGCGGCCAGCACCAGGCCGGGCGCGCTGTCGCCGGTGATGTGCGCCAGCTCGCCTTCGCCGATCTTCGGGTTGACCGGCACCGCGGGCACGCCCGCCAGCAGCGCCCCCACCGTCGCCACGACGGTGTCCGGGGTGGACACGGCCCACACCGCCACGCGTCGTACGCCGGTCCCGGTCAGGCGGCGGGCCAGGGCCAGGGCCTCCCCGCGCAGCCGGTCGTAGCCGAGCGTCTGGTCCCCGAAGCGCAGTGCGGGCTTGGCGGGCACGCTGCTCAGGGCCGGAAACATGAGGCTCATCTGCCGCATGCTACGGCGCCGGCCTTAGGCGGCCCTGGCGGCGTGGGGGAACAGCTCGGTGTACGCCTCGACGGCGTCCTGAAGGCTGCGGGCGTAGGGGGTGTCGAAGTACCAGACCAGGTAGAGCAGGAAGGCGATCAGGGCGCTGAAGAGCCCGGCCAGCACCAACTCCCTGATCGAGCGCTGGATCTGGAGCGCGAAGACCATGCCGACGACCACGGCGGCGCCGGTGAACAGCCCGATCCACACCACCCTCGGCATGCTGGGCTCGGCGCTCTGCCCGCGCGCGGCGCGGGCCTCCTCGGCCGCCCCGATCTGGTCGATCATGCCCTGGTAGGACTCCACCTCGCGCACCGTGCGCGGCTCGCGGCCGATGACGGTGTCGCGCACCTGCTCCAGCAGGGCGTCGCCGCGCTCGGTCAGCTCGCCGTGGTCGGCCATGTGCGGCCACTCCTCCGCCACGAGGTGGGCGACGTAGGCGTCGATCCCGCCGCGGATGTCGTCGCGGACGTCGTCGGGGAAGACCTCCGCCCGCTGGCTGACCTCGTACAGCGCCTGGGCCTCGCGCTGCACCCACTCCTCGGCGGCGCTGCGCGCCTCCCACACGCCCGCGATGGCGAGGCCCAGCACCACGGCGTAGACCACGCCGAGCATCATCGACATGTACTCGATGACGTCGGGGGTTTCCGAGGGGTCGTCGTCCTCGCCCGCGCGGCGCTGTCGCAGCACCGCTATGAGCAGCACGACGCCGGAGGTGGCGAGGATGACGATGATCAGGGCCAGCCATTCGGACACCGGGCCTCCTGAAGGACCGTGAGGGACTACGGGGCGCTGGAGCGGGAGCCGCCGCCGCGGGACGACCGGGAGCGCAGCGCGGCGGCGGCGAGCACGGCGGGGGCGGTGATCAGCAGGGTGCGGCCGACGAGGGAGCCGCCCTGCTCCGGGGGGTCGCGGTCGGCGGGCAGCTCAAGGGCGTCGGTCAGGGACAGGGACGGGGAGGGGGAGGGCGCGGCGGTGTCCGTCGGCGCGGGCTCGGACGGCTCGGGTGGATCGCCGGGCGTCGGGCCGTCGGATGCGGGGGGCGCGGACGGCGTGGCCGCCGGCGGTTCCTCCTCCGGCTCCGTGGGCTCCTCCGGTTCCGTCGGCTCGGGCGATTCCGGGGGCTCCGGGGTAGGGCTCGGCTCGGGCGGGCTCGTCGGCTCCGGCGGCGGAGACGGTGGCGGCTCCGGGGGACTGGGCACCGGGGGAGGGCAGGGCCACGGCGGATGAGGGGGATGCGGGGGGTGCGGCAGCTCCGGCAGCTCGGGCAGCGGAGGCAGGGGGAGAAGCGGCGGCAGTGAAGGAAGCGGCGGCAGCGTGAGCACGGGGGGCGACGGCGGGCAGCAGTCGCCGCCCTCCCAGCCGCCCCCGGCGTGGGCGCACGCGCCCGCCGTCGCCTCCCCGGTGGCCAGCCAGCAGGCGGCGGCCACCGCGAGCGCGGCACAGGCCGCACCGGCACCCGCGCCCATCCGGCGCGCACGGCGAGTCCTCTGCACGCCGCGATACTGCGCGGCGGCGGACCGCTCCAATAGGCCGGGAGCGTGAATTCCCCCGATCTGATGAAAATCTGCTCGGCGAGGATTGAACCGCGGCAGGGCCGGGGCGGGCCAACGCCCCGCCGCTCAGGCCTCGTTGACCAGCTCCATGTAGCGGTCCCAGTCCCACAGCGGCCCCGGGTCGGTGTGGGTGGCGCGGGGCACCTCGACGTGGCCGATGATGTGGTCGCGCGTCTTCGGGATGCCGTACATGGCGCAGATGTTCGCCGTCAGCAGGGCGGACTGACGGTACATCACGTCGGTGAACCACTCCGGCTGGTCGATCCAGCCCTCGTGCTCGATGCCGATGCTGCGGGTGTTGTAGTCCCAGTTGCCCGCGTGCCAGCCGATGTCGGCGTGGCGGACGCACTGGGCGATGCGGCCGTCGTCCGAGGCCACCACGTAGTGGGCCGAGACGTCGCTGTCGGGGTTCTGGAAGTATCCGATGGTGTCCAGGTAGGTCCCCTGCGCCACGTGGATGATGACGAACTCCACCGGGTACTCCTCCGGCCGCCGCGCGGGGGCGATGTTCGAGGGGTCGGCCGGGGCCCACTCGGCTCCGGGGAAGTCGGTGTCGGCCGGGGCCTCGGCCCGCACGGTGTGCTGCAAGGTCCGGCCGCCCTCGTCCTGTTCCTCTCCGTCGCCCTGCTGGAGCAGAGCACCGGCGGTGGAGGCGAGGCTGGCCGACGAGCTGACGAGCGCCGCGCCGCCGCGCAGCAGGGCGCGGCGGGACGGCCAAAACCGCTGTGGTCGCAGGGTCATGGAAGCTCCCGGAGGTCTCGGATACGCGCGCCCGCGGCGCGCGGGCGTGGGGGAGAACTCGGTCGTTCTCCTGCTGACGGTAAGCCAGCCGCGTGCCAGAAACGCAACAGGGGTGACACGAGCGTGTCCTGAGCCGACGTCAGCTTCCCCCCACGTGGGCGTCCGGCCCGGCACCTCGCTCGGAGCACCCGTCGGCGTCTGCCGGCCCGCACACCCACGCACGGCCGAACGCCGAAACCGCCCGCGGTCAGGCCCCGCCGGGCGCGTCGAGCGTGGTCCGCATCGCGTGCCGGGCCGCGCCGAGCAGCGGCCCGTCGGGGCCGAGCGGGGAGGCGGTCACCGGTACCGGCGTGCTGCGGCCGCCCGCCGCGGCGGTGGTGCGGCGCGCCAGCTCGCGGCGTACACCGGGCAGCAGCCAGGGCCCGAGGCGGGCCAGCGCGCCGCCGACGACCACGAGCTGCGGATCGAGCAGGTTGACCGCGCCGGAGAGCGCGATGCCCAGCGCCGTCCCGGCCCGCCGCACCGCCGCGACGGCGGTGGGCTCCCCGGCCTCGCAGCGGCCGGTGAGCGCGCCGAGCCTGACGCCCGGGCCCGGTGTGAGGCCCGCGGCCCGCAGCACGGCCGCCTCACCGGCGTACGCCTCCAGGCAGCCGCGTCCCCCGCAGGAGCAGGGGCGTCCCTCGGGCCGCACCGGCACGTGGCCGAGCTCCCCGGCGAAGCCGTGGGCGCCGCGCAGCAGTTCGCCGTCGACCACCACCGCGCCGCCGATGCCGATCTCGGCCGAGACGTGCACGAAGCTGGCGGGCGCGGGGGAGTGGTGGCCGGACCACAGCTCGCCCAGCGCCCCGAGGTTGGCTTCGTTCTCCACCGTGACCGGGCCGAGGTCGTCCGGCAGCAGCCCGGCGAGGTCGGCGTCGCGCCAGCCGAGGTTGGGGGCGCGCAGCACGGTCGCGGTGCCGCGCACCACCAGGCCCGGCACGGCGACGGTCAGGCCCGCCGGGCGCAGCCCGACGGCGCCGGCCTCGGCCTCGGCCCGGCGCAGCATGCCGGTCAGCGCCGCCAGCACCGCGGCCGGGTCGCCGCCCTGGTTGCGGGCCTCGTGGCCGATGCGGGTCCTGGCCTGGCCGCGCAGGTCCATCACGCACACCGCCAGGTGGTCCACGCCGATCTCGGCGCCGATGCCGCAGGGACCGCGGTCGCTCAGCAGCAGCTGGGTGCCGGGGCGGCCGACGGCGCCGGAACGCCCGGGGCCGCGCTCGACGAGCAGTTCGGCGCGCAGCAGCTCGTCCACCAGCGAGGAGACGGCCGCCCTGGTCAGGCCGATGCGGGCGGCGACGGCGGCGCGGGAGAGCGGGCCGGCGTCGGCCACGGCGTGCAGCACGCGGGAGAGGTTGCGCCGCCGCATCGCCGCCTGCGACTGGGGTGCGGGCTGTGCCACCGCGAGGCGTCCCGGCGGCTCAGCGCCGCCGCAGCAGCGCGTCGGCGTCGGTGAGGGCGGCGGCGAGCCGGGCCACGGTCTCCTCGTCCCGCGCGACGCCCGGGTACGCCGGGCCCGCCGCCGTGTTCCAGCCGCGGGCCACCTCGGCCGGGTCGCGGCCCTGCAGCAGCCCGGCGGCCTGGGCGGCGGCGCCGAGCGCCACCAGCTCCTCGGCCTGCGGCACCTGGACCGGGCGGCCGGAGAGCCTGCGCACGGTCTCGCGCCACGCGGTGCCCCGCGCGCCGCCGCCGATCAGCAGGATCGGCTCGTCGGTCGCCGACTCCGCCTCCTGCCCCAGCACCAGGTCGAGTGCCTGGAGGAGCGCGAAGACGGCGCCGTCGTAGGCGGCCTGGAGCACCTGTCCCGGGGTGGTGGCGTGGGTGAGGCCGTGGACGAGGCCGGTGGCGTAGGGCAGGTCGGGGGTGCGCTCGCCGTCGAGGAACGGCAGGACCACGGCGGTGCCGCCGGGCTCGACCGCCTCCCGGTCGCGGCCGAGCAGCGCGGCGAAGCGGTCGACGGCGAGGGTGCAGTTGAGCGTGCACGCCAGCGGCAGCCAGCGGTGGCGGGCGTCGGCGAAGCCCGCCACGATGCCGGTCGCGTCGGTGGGGCGGTGCTCGGAGACGGCGTAGACCGTGCCGGAGGTGCCCAGGCTCAGCACCGGGCGGCCCGGCTCGATGCCGAGGCCCAGTGCGCCGGCCATGTTGTCGCCCGTGCCGCCCGCGACGAGGATGCCCTCGGGCAGCGGCAGCCCGGAGGCCACCGTGCCGGCCGGTTCCCCCGCGGCGACGAGGCGCGGCAGCAGCGCCTCGTCCAGGCCGACGTGGGCGAGGACCTCCGCGTCGTAGCCCTCGCTCGCGCTGGACCACCAGCCGCTGCCCGAGGCGTCGCCGCGGTCGGTGGTGCCGCCGGTCACGCCCTGGCCGGTCAGCCGCCCGGTGAGGTAGTCGTGGGGCAGCCGCACCGCGCGCGTCGCGGCGGCGGCGTCCGGTTCGTTCTCCTTCAGCCACGCCCACTTGGTCACGGTGAAGGAGGCGGGCGGCACGCTGCCGATCCGGTCGGCCCATGCCTTGGGGCCGCCGAGGTCGGCGACCAGCCGGTCGCGCTGCGGCGCGGAGCGGGTGTCGTTCCACAGCAGCGCGTTGCGCACCGGGCGGCCGTCGGCGTCGAGGGTGACCAGGCCGTGCTGCTGGCCGGCGACCGCCACGGCGGCGGCCTCCCGGGCGGCCGGGCCGCACGCCTCGAGCGCCCGGGTCAGGGCCTGCCACCATTGCTCGGGGTCGCTGTCGTGCTCGGCCGTCACCACGTGCGGCGCCTGCCCGCGCGCCACCACCGTCCCGGTGGCGGCGTCCACCACCAGCACCTTCGTGGACTGGGTGGAGCTGTCCACGCCGACGACGAGGGGTCCATCTGGTGCGGCCATGAGCGCGTCCTCTCTTCAAAAGGTCCCGGCAGGTCCCTGGGGCTTCCGCGGCGGCTCCGTGCATACTAATTTGTCAACGGCCATGACGAAATAAGGGCGACGGAACGTTAAGGAGCCGCCATGTCATACCAGCCCACCCCAGCGGACAAGTTCAGCTTCGGCCTGTGGACCGTCGGCTGGCAGGGCCGTGACCCCTTCGGCGACGCCACGCGCCCGGCGCTCGACCCGGTGGAGTCCGTCACCCGGCTGGCCGAGCTCGGCGCGTGGGGCGTCACCTTCCACGACGACGACCTGATCCCGTTCGGCACCCCGCAGGGCGAGCGCGAGGCGCACGTCAAGCGCTTCCGCCAGGCCCTGGACGCCGCCGGGATGGTGGTGCCGATGGCCACCACCAACCTGTTCACCCACCCGGTCTTCAAGGACGGCGGCTTCACGGCGAACGACCGCGACGTGCGGCGTTACGCCCTGCGCAAGACGATGCGCAACATCGACCTGGCGGCCGAGCTCGGCGCCCAGACCTACGTGGCCTGGGGCGGCCGGGAGGGCGCGGAGTCCGGCGCCGCCAAGGACGTGCGGGCGGCGCTCGACCGGATGAAGGAGGCGTTCGACTTCCTCGCCGAGTACGTCACCGGCCAGGGCTACGGGCTGCGCTTCGCGCTGGAGCCGAAGCCGAACGAGCCGCGCGGCGACATCCTGCTGCCCACGGTCGGGCACGCGCTGGCGTTCATCGAGCGGCTGGAGCGGCCCGAGCTGTTCGGCGTCAACCCGGAGGTCGGCCACGAGCAGATGGCCGGGCTGAACTTCCCGCACGGCATCGCCCAGGCGCTGTGGTCGGGCAAGCTCTTCCACATCGACCTCAACGGGCAGAACGGCATCAAGTACGACCAGGACCTGCGCTTCGGCGCGGGCGACCTGCGGGCGGCGTTCTGGCTGGTGGACCTGCTGGAGACGGCCGGGTACGAGGGCCCGCGCCACTTCGACTTCAAGCCGCCGCGCACCGAGGGCTTCGACGGCGTGTGGGCCTCGGCGGCGGGCTGCATGCGCAACTACCTGATCCTGAAGGAGCGGGCCGCCGCCTTCCGCGCCGACCCGGCCGTCCAGGAGGCGCTGCTGGCCTCGCGGCTCGACCAGCTCGCGCAGCCCACGCTGAACGCCGGTGAGACGCCGGCGGCGCTGCTGGCAGACGCCAGCGCGTTCGAGGAGTTCGACCCGGACGCCTCCGGGCAGCGGTCCATGGCCTTCGAGCAGCTCGACCAGCTCGCCATGGACCACCTGCTGGGCGTCGCGGGCTGACTCGCGGGGGGCAAGCGGCGTGCCGCGTGCTCCCCGCCGCCTCTTGACGCCAACGGCCGCCCTGCCCAGCGTTTCGCAAGCTTGAACACAATTCAACGCGATTCAATGCAAGGATGGGCTGGCGCCCCCCGGCGGAGTCCGCCCTCCGGGGGCGCCTCCAGGGGGAGAACCGTGGCCCCACCCGACCCCGACGCCGCCGGTGCCGCCGACGAACGGGTGGCCGGTCTGCGGCGGCGCCTGCGAGGGGTGGCGTTCGGCGGTGACTACAACCCCGAGGGGTGGCCGCCGGAGGTCTGGGGGGAGGTGCTGCCGAGGGCGCGGCCGCGCCCGTCGGGAGCTGATCGCCCGGAGCCTAGACGGTTTTCGGCGGTGCGGCGCTCTCGCGTATCACCAGGCGGGTGGACAGCTCGGTGCGCGTCCCCTCGGGGCGCTCGCCCTCCATCATCCGCAGCAGCAGCCGCAGCGCCGTCGCCGCCATCTCCGACAGCGGCTGCCGCACCGTGGTCAGGGCGGGCGTGGCCCAGTGGGCCTGCGGCAGGTCGTCGAAGCCGACGACGCTGACGTCGTCCGGGGCACTCAGGCCGTGCTCGCGCAGCGCCTGGTACACGCCGAGGGCCATCGCGTCGGAGCAGGCGAACACGGCGGTGGGCCGCTCGGGCAGCGCCAGCAGCTCCGTCATCTGGCGGTGGGCGCCGGTCTCGCTGAAGCTGCCGTAGCGCACGTACTCCGCCGGCACCCTCAGGCCCGCCGAGGCCATCGCCGAGCGGTACCCCGCGACCCGGGCGCTGCTGCACAGCTTGCGGCGGTACCCGCCGATGATCGCGATCCGCTCGTGCCCGAGGCCGATGAGGTGCTCGGTGGCCGACACGCCGCCCTGCCAGTTGGTGGCGCCGACGGAGGGCACGCCGGGGGGCGGGTCGAGCACGGGGTCGATCATCACGTACGGAATCCGGTGCTGCTCCAGCCAGGCGTACTGCGTGGAGTTGAGCTCCGCCACGTTGAACAGAACGCCGCTGGAGCCGCGCGCGCAGAGCTTGTCCAGCCAGCCGCGCTCCGGCCGCCCGCCGCGCGCCCCGGTGAGCGCGGCCGAGACCACGATGCCGAGCCCGGCCTCGTGCGCCGCCTCCTCGACGCCGTGGAGCACCGCGCCCGACCAGGTGCTGTCCAGGCGGTGGACCACGAGGTCGATCAGGGCCGGCGGGGCACTCGCGGTGGAGCGGGGGCGCCGCACGTACCCGAGCCGGTCCAGCACCTCGGTCACCCGGCGGCGGGTCTCCGGGGCGACGTCCTCACGCCCGTTGGCGACCTTGGAGGCGGTCGGCACCGAGACCCCGGCCTCCCTGGCGATCACGGCCAGCGTCGGCCCTCCTGCTCCTGCGGGACGGACCATGCCAAACCCCTTTCGCCCGCTGTTGGTTTCGAAATTTTCGAATCTCTCGTGGTGGCCGGTCGAAACGTTGACCCGATAGCAAGCGCTTCCTACGTTAAGGGCACACCGCGTCGGTGTGAAGACCCGTGAAGCGACGGGAGTTGCGCGACGGAAAGCTTTCGAAAGGCACCCTTGCGGGCGTCGTCGTCGGCGTTCTCATGGAGCCGGGGAACGGCAAAGACTGGATGACGGCGGTTCACATCCGCGATCCCGTGCTGCCCGGATTCCACCCCGACCCCACGATCGTGCGGGTCGGCCCGGACTACTCCACGGCCACGTCCGGCTTCGAGTGGTTCCCCGGGGTGCCGGTCCTCCGCTCCACCGACCTGGTCACCTGGCGACCCGCGGGCCGCGTCCTGACTGGCCCCTGGTCGAAACCCGTCTACCTCAGTTCCCCGGGCTTCGACCCGTTGGACGCCACCCGGCTCTCGGTCGACCACGGCTCGCGGCTGCGCTTCACCGGCGTGTTCGTCGGCCTGGCCGCGCACGACCTCGGCGGCACCCGCCGCCACGCCGACGTCGGCTTCTTCGAGCTGCGGCCCACGGCGCAGGCGCGCGGTCGCGGGACGCGCGCCGGCGTGCCGCTGCCCAGCCCGGCGCGTCACGCCGTCCCGCCGCCTCCCCGCCCCTTTTTCTCCCCCACCCCGCCCCGGGGGCCGAGCTGCCGCACCGAGCCGCGCACCACCACGTGTGTGCCCAGCATGATCCGCTCGTCCGCCGAGTCCGGCCTGCGGCTCAGCGCCGTGCGCACCGCCGTGCGCCCCAGCTCCTCGTAGGGGACGTGCACCGTGGTCAGCGGCGGGTGCAGGTCGCGCGCGAACGGGATGTCGTCGTAGCCCACCAGCGAGACGTCGCCGGGCACCGACACCCCGGCCTCGTGCAGCACGGTCAGCGCCCCGGCGGCGACCATGTCGCTGGTGGCGAAGACCGCGGAGAACGACAGCCCCGCAGCGAGCGCCTCCCCGACCCGCCGGTGCCCCGACTCGCGTGTGAAGTCCCCCGGCACCACCAGCGCGGGCGGTGGGTCGATGCCGTACGCCGCCAGGGCGGCCCGGAAGCCGCGCTCGCGGCCCTGCGCCGTGGTGTTGCCCGGCACCCCGCCGAGGAAGAGGATGCGGCGGTGACCCATCGACAGCAGATGGCTGGTGATGGCGTAGGCGCCGCCCTCGTTGTCGTACTCGATGACGGTCGCGGGCGCGCCGTCCGTGAACGGCGGGCGGCCGCACAGCACCAGCCGCGAGCCCGCCGAGGACAGCGACTTGGCGATGCGCCCCATCCGCTCCCGGTACGCCGGGCTGTCGGCCACCCCGCCGACCAGGATCACCGCCGCCGCACGCTGCGCCCTCATCAGCTCCACCAGCGCCAGCTCCCGCTCGGCGTCGCCGTCGGTGGTGCACACCAGGCTCAGCAGGCCCAGCCGGGCGGCCTCGCGCTCCACGCCCTGCGCCACGTGCGCGAAGGACGGGCCGGTAATGTCATCGAGCACGAAGGCGACAGGTCCCGTCTCCGAGCCGGCGATGGCGCGGGCGCGCGCGTCCGCCACGTAGTCCAGCTCCCGCACGGCGCGCATCACCCGTGCCCGGGTGGCCGTGCTCACCGGATAGCTGCCGCCCAGCACCCGCGAGACCGTGGACGGCGAGACCTTCGCGCGCGCCGCCACGTCGCGGATGGTGTGCCGGCCCGCCGCCGTCGCGCTCTTCCTGCTCACCCAGCCACTCCTTTGACAACCGGTTTCTAGGCGGACACTAGCAGCAATGTGCCCCCTGGGGGGAGGACCCGGCAACAGGAAGCTGTCCGCGCGCCGGGAACCGCGCCACCCCGGAGCCGCGCGTGAGAATGCTTCTCCCTCCGGCTCCGGCGGCCGGGACGCATCCCGCCCGCGCCTGTCCGGTAGCCGAGAGGTCGCCGGATGGTCGAGAACCGGTTTCTAAGCGTGGGGCATACGCCTTCGGCAGCGGCGGCCGCGTCGTGGTGCACAGGGCCCGGCCCGGTCCTCGCCCCGCGCCCCGGGCGACCACCCGCCATGCCGAAACTTATCGACAGTTAATGACCGATCCGTGGGCTTCTCCCGTGTGACGCGAGGGACGTAGTGTTACGGACATGTCACATCGCCGGCCGAGCCGCCGGGGAGTGATCAAAGGAGCCATTGCCCTGGGAGCGACGGGCGGCGGGCTGACAGCCGCCGCCGGCGCCGCCTCCGGGGCGTCATCCCCCACTCCCACCGCGGACTACGTGAACCCCCTCATCCAGCAGCGGGCCGATCCCCACATCACCCGCCACACCGACGGGCTGTACTACTTCACCGCCACCGTCCCCGCATACGACCGGATCGTGCTGCGCCGCGCCGACACCCTCCAGGGCCTGGGCGACGCCGCCGAGAGCGTCATCTGGACCAAGCACGCGACGGGCGAGATGGGCGCCCACATCTGGGCGCCCGAGATGCACTTCATCGACGGCGCCTGGTACATCTACTTCGCCGCCGGGCGCGCCGAGGACGTCTGGGCGATCCGGATCTACGTGCTGGAGAACACCTCGCCCGACCCCTTCTCCGGCACCTGGACCGAGCGCGGGCGCATCACCACCGCCTGGGACTCCTTCTCCCTGGACGCCACCACCTTCGAGCACGGCGGCACCCGCTACCTGTGCTGGGCGCAGTCGAACCCGGAGCTCGACAACAACTCCAGCATCTTCCTGTCCGCCATGGACAGCCCCACCACCCTCACCGGGCCCCAGGTCGAGCTGTCCGTGCCCGAGTACGACTGGGAGATCATCGGCTACAGGGTCAACGAGGGCCCGTACGCCCTCAAGCGCAACGGCCGGATCTTCCTCACCTACTCGGCCAGCGCCACCGACACCAACTACTGCGTCGGCATGCTGACGGCTGCCGACGACAGCGACCTGCTGGACCCCGCCTCCTGGTCCAAGAGCCCCGAGCCCGTCTTCGCCACCAGCGACGCCAACGGCCAGTACGGCCCGGGCCACAACTGCTTCACCATCTCCGAGGACGGCACCGAGGACGTGCTGGTCTACCACGCCCGCCAGTACCGGGACATCGAGGGCGACCCGCTGAACGACCCCAACCGCCACACCCGGATCCAGGCCTTCGGCTGGAATGCCGACGGCACCCCCGACTTCGGCGCCCCCGTGCCGGACGGCGCGGCGGCCGGCCGGGAGGGCGAGGCGTGACCCCACGACGCCTGTGGCTGCTCGTGGCGGCCGTCTGCCTGGGGCTACTCGCCGCGTTCCTGATCGTCCCCTCCGCCCAGGGCGCGCCGGTGACCATAGCCAACGGGACCCAGTTCACCGATCCGAACGGGGAGCCGGTCCACGCCCATGGCGGGGGCGTGGTCAAGGTCGGCGAGTACTACTACTGGTTCGGCGAGAACCGCAATGAC